>JBARKF010000168.1:0-6553 GCA_049800655.1 Candidatus Cybelea sp. | reverse complement strand
ATCACCGCCAGCGCGCCCAGAAGGATCGTCGTAAAGCGCGCCTGCGCCGTGGCTTGCGCGACGCGCTGCGCCATCGTGTGCGTGTCGGGCGGCTGCAGCAGCGGCATCGCGCCTGCGAACGCGCTCTGGATCTCACGGCCGACCGTCGCGGGCGCGACGCCCGGTGCGTAGATGACCGCACCGGCGTACGGCGGCGGCCCGTTTTGCTCGAGCGGCTGGTAGTATTCGGGTTCGGTTGGCCCCGTCAACGCGAAGCGCTCGTTGGAAACGACGCCGACGATCGTCGCCGGCGTTTTGACCGGCGCTAGGATGAGCTGCGCTCCGATTGGCGCGATAACGTTCAAGTACTTATCGACGAACGCCTGATTGACGATCGCGACGCGCTGCGAGGTTGCGGTATCGGCATCGCTGAAGCACCGTCCCCGGACGAGCGTGATCCCAAACGCGCGAAAGTAATCCGACGTGACCGCGTTCACCCTCGCCAGCGGGGCGCCGCCCGGCGGATAGCTGCGCCCGACAACGTGCGTGAAGCCTTCCAGCGCCATATCTCCGAGCGGAAAGGTCATCGACAGGGCCGCGACCTTGACGCCGGGCAACGCCTGCAGGCGCCGGAGCACGTCGCGCGTGGCAGCAAAGCTAGGCTCTTGCAGCCCGTCGGAAACCACAACACCTTCGGAACGAATGCCCAGCGGCGTGTGAACGAGCGCAGAGAAGCTACGCACCATCAAGCCCGACGTGACGACCAATGCCAGCGCCAGCGCGATTTCGACCACCACGAGCGTTGAGCGCAAACGATTGCCGCGCGAGGCGTCGCCGCCGCGGCCGGCCGATTTCAGCACCAACTGCAGATCGCCGGCGCGCAGCGAGAGAAGCGGTGAAAGGCCGGCGAGCAGCGTCGCGATGACGACGAGGCCGACGGCGTAAAGCAGAGCCGTCGCGTCGATAGCGATCGAGGTCGCCCGCGGGAGGTCGCAAGGAAGCAGGGGCGTCATGGCGCGTAGCGTGGCGTACGCGAGGGCAACGCCCAACGCAGCGCCGAGTGTCGCAAGCAATCCGGTCTCGACCAGCAGTTGTCCGGCGAGGCTCTGCGAGGATGCGCCGAGCGCGCGGCGCACGGCGAGCTCGCGATCACGCGACGACCAGCGCGCGGCCAGCAAGTTCCCGACGTTGGCGCAGGCGATCATAAGGACTCCGGCGACAGCCGCGAAGAGGATCCATAGCTGCGATGACGCAGGCCCCAGAACGAGCGCGGTCAGCGAAGCGAGTGAGAACGACGTTTTGCTGTTCGTCGTGGGATAGAGCCGCTGCAGACGTTGCGAGATCAGCGCGAACTCGGCATTGGCCTGGCCGAGCGTCACGCCGGGTGCGAGCCGCCCGACCGCGCCGGCGGTGCGAGTCCCTCGATTGTCGGACTCGCCGCGCGGAGAGATTGCGGCGAGAAAATCCTCTTGGCTCAGCTGCGGAATATTCGGATCAACCAGCAGCTGGTCGGGTGCCAACACGCCTACAATCCGCCAGCGCTTCGCTGCGAGTGAGATCATGCGGCCTAAGACGCGCGGATCGGCGCCGAAGCGCTCCCGCCATAGCTTGTCGGAGATCACAACATTGCGCGTCCCGGGCCGGCCATCGGGCGGAACGAAGGCGCGCCCGAGTCGCGGTGAGATGCCAAGAACAGAGAAGTAATCCGGCGTGACGTCGAGGCCGTTCAGCGCATGCGGCTTGCCGCCGAGCAGTAACGTCGATTGATCTTCGGAGGCGGCGGCGAGCGCCGTCAGCGTGTGACTCCTCGCACGGAAGTCGCCCGCGTCCGTTAGGGAAATTGCCGAGTAGGTCACGCCGGCACCATGGTACTCGACGATGACCAGCGACGACGCGTGCGCGAACGGCAACGGGCGCAGCACGACCGCGTCGAGCACACTGAAAACCGCGACGTTAGCGCCGATGCCGAGCGCGAACGTGAAGATGACGATGGCAACGAAGAGCGGTGCCGCACGCAGCCGCCGCAGCGCGTAGGCCAGATCGCGCGCCAGCGCATCGAGGCGCATGGTTATCGCTCCTTTGACCAGGTCTAAGAGCTGCGCAGGCGCGCCGGTTGGATCGTCGTCCAGGTCGGCGAGAATTTGCTGACCGAAGCGTACCCTAAAATGCGCCGGATACGCCAGCAACGTCGCGCGTGCGATGGCCCGGAGCAACCTCATACCTGCGTTGGAGATGGAAGCAAATCGAGCGACCGGGCGACGTGAACCAGTGAATCGAGGCGCTGCGCTTCCGCTCGCGCAATGCGTTTGCCGAGCGCAGAGAGCCGATAACGGCGACGGCGTGGATCCGTTGCGTCCTCGGGCAGCTCCAAGATCCAACGATGCATGAGAAGCTGATGGACCAGGGGATACAGCGTGCCGGGCGTCAACCGCACGCTTCCGCCGGTTATCGATTTGACGGCCTTCCCGATTGCGTAGCCGTGGCGGTCGCCCTCTGCCAGCGAGAGCAACACATAAAATGCACGCGGATTGAGCGGTAAAAGCGACGCAACGTCGTTTGGCACTTAGGCCTCCAGCGGGCGCGATAACTCTATGTCGAGATTAAGTATATCGGACTTCGATAGATGCGTCAAGGTTGGTTCATTTTCCGGCTCTCCGCTTAGAAGCGTGTACTCGACGCCCGCTGAGACGTTGTGGGTGCCCCACGATCGGGCGACCAGCTGGTTTTCGCTACGTTGTTTTCGCGATATCAATAGAGCAGAACGCTCGCAGCAACGATCTTTCGATATGCGCGCGTAATCTAGTAGGAAGCGCGGACACTAGCCAAGGCAACCGGCATGCTAACTCGATTCGATCTCTTATAGTGGAAGTTGTCGTTCAGTGGAAGTTGTCGTTTCTTCGGCTATATTCTGGGGATTTCGATTTCACCCGATCCTTAACTCGCATCCGGGAGGTCGGGAGTCCGAGTACGCCCATCTCACAAACCGAAACGCGCCGTTTCACCAGTAGCGGCGTCGGGCCAGGGCGGGGAAAGTAGCAGTCGCCCGCGCACTGCAATGGCATGCACCCATAACGCAGCACGCCTAGGTCCTGGCAGACCTAAGCGGTTCGGCGGGCGGGACGGCTAAGGCATCACGATCGTAGCGCTATGATCTAGGCTGCGAGGCTGTGAGCACGATACGAGGCGTTTGCCTCAGGAATGCGAGGCGCGATGCATAATCCGATCGGCGCCGGGCTGCGCAGCTGTGCGAGGTTGCGCTAAGCGCCTAGCGCGGTGCGATCCATGGTCGCCGAGGATGCATGGAGGTGCATCGCCGAGCCTACAACCGTGAAAATATTTAGGAGGCCGGCCTAAAGTCACCGAAGACTTCGCAACTGTGAACATCATACGGAGCGGAGTGCCCTTTGATCTTGACGAGTTCCTCTCGCGGCCGCTCTTCGCGCATCTAGCAACGGCGTCGCCTGACGGGCCTCGCGAGTCGCCCATGTGGTTCCTATGGGAACACGGTTCCATCTGGTTAGTCGGTACGTCGAGGGACAGTTTTCCAAGGCGGGTTAAAGACGAGCGCCGCTGTGCCATAGGTTTCGTTGATTTTGCGCTTGATCGAGGTCTGCTGCAGCACGTAGGCATGCGTGGAAGCGCGACAGTCGAGACTTTAAACACTGGGCGTCTGAACCGCCTTTTGTGCCGGTATCTTGGTCAAGATAAAGCGAGGTGGAATGCCGTCTTTGCGCACGCCGTCATTGATCAGCTTGACCTCATGGTCTGCTTTCAGCCGCATTCGGTGGTTATGAGAGACCAATCCTATTTCAGATAACCGCGCTAAACGCGACGCCGCAACGGCTGCGACGCTTGGCTTTCCATGCTGCGAGATGTATTGCGCTACGCGATCAGTGCTAGGCCGCGCAGCTGCGAAGCTAGCCTAAGTCGCTAAGACTCAACGCCGGCTAGCGCGATGCGGTCTCGCGGGCGCAGCGGCGTTAGTTCTCCTTTACGGACATCCCTGCGACGACTGGGCCGCAGTTGCTATAATTCGGCCTGTCCAGGCTTTGGAACACGAACGACGTTTTGTCGCTAAGCACCGTAAAGTGCCATCGCACCCTTGCGAAGTCACCGTGCTGCGCATCGTGCTCGTGGGCGGTGTTCCAAGAGAAAACCTTTCCAACGTTACCGCTCCTGCTGACAGCCTCTACGAGCAAACGCTTAACGCGCCGGTTCCCTTGCCCCGGTCCGCAGTTCGCATTGCCGGACATGATGAAGTCGACCGTGTATGTGGCATCAACGATCGTCTTAACTGACGCGTGCGTGATCGCGCCAACGCCTGAGCGACCAGAACCATCGAGATCGACGCTGCAAAGGCCGTGCGGCTCGTCCCATGAAACGTCGGAGCCGTAGAAATCTATGGTGCGTTCGCTCACGACCCAATCGGGCGCAAACTTCGTCCCGACCGGGATTCCCTGCCACGATCCCGGGTCGGGCGCCAGAGAGAAATCCCCGTCCGTGAGGATGCCGCTGCCGTTTGGGTTACTCGGACAGTTCGCCGAAGATTGCGCCGCGCGCGGTCGAGGTGCCTCGAAGCCAAACGGTATGTGCGCAGGGGACCCATGCGCGCCGATCGGCGGCTGCGATCCGCCGCAGCCTGCGAGCAACGCCGAAGCAACGCAGCAGCTAAGGGCGTAGCGACTAAGAACTCGATTTTTCATTTACCTTGCTCCCATGATCCGAGAACAGCTCGGCGCCTGGGATTGTTCGGCGCAGCGCCGCCCAGTCCCATGCGAGGCGAGCGGCTACGCTTTGACCAGTGCGAGCAGCTGCGCAAGCTCGCGGACTCTTAACGCTCGCCTTCCTGGGATAGCGCTCAGTCGTGGCGAACGCACGTCAGCCGCCACCCGTTCACACCCAGGAGCACGCGATGAGGATTTCAGGTCTCAGCCACTATGCGTTCAGCATCGGCGCTGCCGTTGCGTTGCTCGTAGGCTGCGGCGGATCGCCACAGCCGCCCATCGGCGCATCGGGCGCGATGGCGCAAGCGCCTGCGATCGCACCCCACATGGCTACCAGCGGATCGCCGCTAAAGCCCCGTGCGCGGAGCCTCGGATACAAAGTCACGCCTCCGCTGCTCTACGCAATTAACATTCAAGATTTCAACGTCACGGTTTATCGGGCAAGCGCCATGTTCTAACATTTTCTAACGTAGCGGTCGGGAATGGTCGGGAACGGACGGGATCAGTCGGGAGCCCAGCGGCGAAAAAGCCTCACAAAATAACACGAATCGGTAGCGGACGGGACTCTCCGGAACCCCCGAGAAGTGGTTCGAATCCCGCTGGGGCTACCAAAATCGTCCTTTTGAGATAGGGAGGCCGAGTGAACTGTCACTCGGCCTGCAAACGCGGCGATTTGAAATTACAAGTCTATCGTTGATCACCTGATGAAACGAGGGGACTAACTGCCACGCCATGCGGCAATCCGCCGACAGCAAGGGTATTTTCCGCCGTACCAGCGGCTGGATAGCCATACGTGTTGAGAGAATTCCGGCTGCCGCCATCTCACGGAACGAGAGGCGGCGTCGCGGCCGTGTCAGCGGATATCCCTCCCACCGAAATGGTGTTTTTGATTTGGCCGCCAGCCGGGTAGTCATATTCATTAGCCACGTCATCCGTACCATCGGCAACGTAGAGCGCGCGGCCGGACGCGAGGAACGCAAAGGAAACGGGGTCAGACGAACCCGTCAGCGGAGTGGTCGAGATCGGATTGCCCAGAGAACCTTTCTCGGGATGCGTGTAGGTGTCAATGGCCGGACCGCCCTGATCGAGGATCGCGATACGATCAGTCTTATCAACTTTGATACCTAGAGCAATGCCAATGGTGTTGGTTGTCGTGAGGAGCGTGATCTTCTTTCCGTTGCAAGCGCCTTTGATTTCGCCGACGATCGAATTGTGGCTCGAGTTGTATCCATCTATGTAGAGGTTCCCCCTATCATCGAAAGCGCCGAACCACATATATGGGAAATTCGTTGGGTCGGCAACCGTAGCGCATGGCATAGACGAATTTTTCGCAAAGAAGGTAACGCTGCTACTGCCTAAGGCGCAGCTTGGAGCGTTGCAGGCATTCGTTACGGCGACGAGACCCAGGGACGATACCGCAACACCGTAGGGGTAATAACCCCCATCATTAAGCGTTAACTTCGGCGTTCCCGTGTAAGGAGGAGCATAAACGAGAACCTGCGTGGTGTTGTCGTTTGCGATGTACACGTTTCTTTCGGTATCAGTTGCGAGGCCAGTTGGATTGTTGAGTCCGGTAATTTGGCCGACCATCTTCTGATTTGTGCCCGCCTGGGGATAGATGTCCACGGCGTTGTGGGAAACGTCCGCGACAAAAATGAGAGCTTTCGCGCGGGCGGTTGCGTTGAAGAAACTAGACGTCATTATCGGGCGCCCAGAACCAATGCTAGCGTGCGGAGCGAGAATGCCGGGGAAGGGCTTCGCTTTTACGAGTAGCGAGTGGCCAACTTGCGCTCCCACACCGGGAGTTAACCCGAGTGGATTTGAAGCTATTTGCGTACTGGCGCCTGAGC
>JBARKF010000167.1:0-3049 GCA_049800655.1 Candidatus Cybelea sp. | reverse complement strand
CGTGCTCCTCCGGAACGAGCAACGGTGCGACTTCGGCTGCGAGGCCGCGCGGGGTAGGCACCATCGCTGCGACGAGCCGAATGCGCAGTCCCAGCATGCGCGCTCGCGCCACGTCGCGTTGCGTGACCGGCACGATGCCGCTGCGCGGGATGCGCGGCGAAACGACTGCGAGACCGAATGCCAGTTGCGCGAGCAACGCAAGCTTGTGGGCAGCATCGTGACCATCCACATCGTTCGACGGATCGGCCTCGGCGTAACCGAGCCGCTTCGCGCGAGCAAGTGCTTCGTCGAAGCTCGCGCCGCTCTCCATCGCCGAAAGAATCGAGGTGCAGCTGCCGTTGAGCACGCCGGCGACTGCGAGGACTTCATCGCCCGCCAGCGCGTCGTGCAGCGTGCGCACGATCGGGATGGCCCCCCCGACGGCGGCCTCGAAGCGCAGCTCGACGCCGCGCGTGGCCGCCAGCGAAAGCAGCCGCGGACCTTGCGTTGCGAGCAGGTCTTTATTAGCGCTGACGACGTGACAGCCACGATCGAGCGCGCGCTCGACGAGCTCGGCGGCGTCAGTAGTTCCACCGATTAGCTCCACCACCAGATCCACGTTCGGATCGTCGACGATCGCGCGCGCGTCGCGCGTAAAGAGGCGCCGCTCGAGCGACGCCGGCCGCTTCTTCTGTGGATCGCGAATAGCGATGCTGCGCAGCTCGTAGCCCACGCCGCTGCGGCGTTCGATGGCATCGCGCGCTTGCTGCAAAGAGTCGGCGACGCTTGCGCCGACCGTTCCGCAGCCAAGCAGTCCAACCCCGACGGTCGTTTTCATTTATTCCCGGCCTCCTGTTGCGATGGGAAAGCGAGGATAGAACGCGCCCCCCGCCGTGTCGGCGAGGGGCGCGTGAAGCTTTGTTACCGGATTCTACCTACGCGAGCTTCACGACGACCCCGCCGCATGCATCTGCATGCAGCCCATGGAGAACATCATTTCGCTCGTGCGTTGGGACATGGCCCGAACGATAACACGCACGAGGGCGCGCGTCAAGGCCCTCGTGCCATTTAGCTAAATAGCTTCGCGGCGTTCTCGATAGTAACGGCGATACCCCACGCCAGCGGTATGCCGACCCAAAGCCAAGCCAGCACGAGAAAGGTCGCGCTGCTGTCGGCGGGTCGCATTTGCCCTTCGAGTTGATCCATTTGTGCCTCAGTTCTACGCGGTCTGTGCTTCGAGGTGGTGCCGCTCGTGCACGCGCCGAATTGCCAAGTTGCTGATTAGTCCGACGACCAGGAGCGACGCCATAACGTACATCGTGATGGAATAAGCATCGGCCTTGGCGACGCCGTGATTGATTTGATACTCGCGAATGTAATTCACGAGCACGGGGCCAGCAACGCCGGCGGCCGACCAGGCCGTTAAGAGCGCACCGTGGATCGCGCCGACCTCGACCGTCCCAAAGAGATCCCGCAAGTACGCCGGAATCGTAGCGAAGCCGCCGCCATACATGCTAAGAATCACGAGGACCGCGAGCACGAACAGCGCGATCGCGTGCATATGACCGAAGGTAGGAACCAACACGTAGAGCACCGCGCCCAAGATGAAGAAGATCGTGTAGGTCGTCCTGCGGCCGATAAAGTCGGAGAGTGACGCCCAAAAGATGCGGCCGCCCATGTTGAAGAGGCTCATCAGCCCGACAAAGCCGGCCGCGGCAATTGCCGTCACCCCAAACATGTCTTGAATCATCAGCGACGCTTGACCGATTACGCCGATTCCAGCGGTAACGTTTAAGCAAAGCACGAGCCAAAGCAGGTAGAACTGAGGCGTGCGCAGCGCTTGATCGCGCGATACGTTCTTCGTCGTGATCAGCGCCGCCGACGCCGCACGCGGTACGTATCCAGCCGGCTTCCAGTCGTCCTGTGGAACCCGCACGATTAGCGAGCCAACGATCATCCAGATGAAGTAGATGATTCCGAGCACGATCATCGTCTGCGCGACGCCGGTGCCAGTCGCGTTCGCGAAATGCTTCATCAAGAGGACCGACAGCGGCGCACCGATCAACGCGCCACCGCCAAAACCCATGATTGCCGTGCCGGTCGCCAAGCCTGGCCTGTCGGGAAACCACTTGATCAGTGTCGAGACCGGTGAGATGTAGCCGATCCCGAGGCCGCAGCCTCCGATAACGCCGTAACCGACGTAGGCGAGCCAGAGCCAGTGCGCGTTGACGCCGATGCCGGCAACGATTAGCCCAACGCTAAAGCAAAGCGCGGCCACGAACATCGCGGCGCGCGGTCCCGCGCGCTCGACCCATTTACCGGCGAACGCCGCGGAAAGACCAAGCATCACGATGGCGAGACTGAAGATCCAGCCCAGCTGAGGTACCGTCCAGTCCACACCGGGCATCGGAGCGGTAACGCCGATCGCCTGAGCCATCGGCTTGGTGAAGACACTGAACGCGTATGCCTCGCCGATGCAGAGATGGATGCACAGCGCCGCCGGCGGGACGAGCCAGCGGTTGAAGCCGGGCTTTGCTATCGAGTGCGAACGATCGAAGAATCCCATCCGGCGGCGTTCGACGGCGCGGTCCGCGCCTCTTGGTTGGTCATTGACACACACCCCGCGCCGCGCTACCGTGTTGGAGCCACCTGCGGCGCCATCGTCTATCGGTTAGGACATCGCCCTTTCAAGGCGGAAAGACGGGTTCGATTCCCGTTGGCGCTACCAGAAATCTCCTTATCCTGTACGGGTTTTTCGTGCATTTAACGGCCGTGAGAGCCTCAATTCTAACGGCCGTCTAACGGAATTTGGCAGACGCTCTTCAGGTCACGAACTTCCCGAACGCCTCCGCCGCCTCGGCATCACGGTCGCGGTAGACCGTGATGTAGCGATCGTAGTGATGCTGATGTCACTGTGGCCCAGCCGCTTCGAGATAACCTCGATCGGCACGCCGGCTTTGGCAAGCAACGAGGCGTGTGTGTCGCGGAGATCGTGGAAGCGGATGCGCCGCACCGGGCAGCGTTTCATGAAGTTCCGGAACGCGGAGCTGAACAGCCAAGACGAGATCGG
>JBARKF010000166.1:0-17292 GCA_049800655.1 Candidatus Cybelea sp. | reverse complement strand
ACGTCTTTGGTGAGCTTCTTGAGTATCGAAGTAGAATCGTCCGGTGACGCGCCGCGCGCCGAGTACGGCGTCATGCCGCTGCCGGTGACCGACGAGGCCGACGGGACCGCGGAGCCGCCATTGCAAGCGGATGTGGCCATCGCCACGACGGCCGCGAGCGCCGTCAACTGTAGTTTGTAACGTATCATAGCATCCTCACTGCTCGAGTTCATGAAGTTTGTTGTCGTTGCGATCCGTATAAAAGAGCACCGTGTTGCTGTCGTTGGTACCGCGTGCGGCGATGCCGAAGATCCCCGCCGTCTGACTCTGATCGACGACCTTGGTAGCGAGAATCGTGCCGCTGGGCGTCAGCTCCACCAGCTTGTTGCCGCCCTGAGTATTCGCGACGATAAGATTGCCGTTCGGCAGGATGGCCATCGCGACCGGTGCGTCGAACGGACTGCCGGCGTGAACCAGCTTGGCGCAGGTGTCTGCGGGATGCAGGCATTTGAACGTTTTGCCGCCGGTCTTGACGACGATCTCGTTCTTGACCAGCAGAGCGCTGGCATGGGTGAATAAAACGACCGTGTTGTCGACGCCGTCGGCAATGTACAGCGTGTCCGTCTTCGGCCAATATTGGACGCCGGACGGCCCGAGGGCGCTCCAGCCGGACTTCTTATTGATGCCAAATCCCGTCGCTACTTGGGTTTCCTTGCGGTTGCCGTAGTAGTTGATGCTGAAGCTGACGATCGACCCGGTCGTCACGTCGCTTCCAAAGATATACTCGGCCGCATAAAGGTTGGCGTTCGACGCGTCGACGTCGGAGAACGGCGCCGCAAATGGCGCACCGTACGTCTTAATCAGCTTTCCCTTGTTGTCGAATCCGGCCAGCAGGCCGCTCGTCATACCGGTTGCGTAGACGCTGTTGTTGTTCGAGATCGCGTCACCCGAACAGCCTTCAATCTTACTGCTCTGCACGAAGCTCGTTGGTTTCGAGCCGGGAGTCGGGTTGAGCAGCTCGATCGTCGTACCTTTGCCGGCAGCACCCGACGAGTTGGCAAAGTTGCACACGGCGAGCTGGCCTTTCTTGAGTCCGTACTTCGCCCGGACGACCGCGACACCGTGCGGACCCGTGTCGCCGTTGTTTGGATCGACCGTCGAACCGATGACGACGTTCTTCTTGAGCTTCTTGAGAATAGACGTTGTGTCGTCGGGCGACGCTTGCGTTGTGGCAGCGCGGAAAAGTTGCGATGCTGCATTGCCGCCGACCGGCGACCCGGCAGGAACCGCGCCGCTCCCGCCGCACGCGGCAAGTGCGACAAAAGCGCCCCCTGCCACTAGCAGCGCCGCCCCTTGCTTGGAAAACGCCATGGTAAACCCCGCTTAAAGCCTAGTGAACTCCAGTGCAGCACCTTCGAATCGCCTTTTTGCGTACCCTGCAAGAACAAGCAACCGCCGTCACCTTTCAAAGATGATTTCGTGTAAACAAAACTATAGTCATCGCGGCGCCGATTGCGACGACTAACGCACGCGAGACCGGCTGCGGCACGCGCCGAAAAAAACGCGCGCCAAAGTATCCGCCGAGCAGCGCGATCGCCGCCATCGGTAAAGCAAAACGCCAATCGACGGCGCGGGCAATGACAAAAGGAACGAGTGCCACGCCGTTGATCGTAACGGAGAGCACGTTCTTGATCGCATTCTGCGCGTTCAAGCTCGGAAGTCCCGAGAACGCGAGCACGGCGAGCATCATGATCCCCATGCCGGCACCGAAGTAGCCGCCGTAAACCGCCACCGCAAATTGAAGGGCAATTTGCCACGGCGCATGGCGCGGAGCACCCCGCGACTTGCGATTCAGGAGCGGACTCGCCGCAAAAAGACTGGTCGCAAAGAGCAGCAGCCACGGAATCAAGCGTACGAAAACGGTCTGCGGCGTTGCGAGGAGCAAGCACGCACCGATCAGGGAACCGACGATGCTCGCGATTACGACCGGCAGCAAAAGTGCGCGATGCTCCGAAATCTCTTCGTGAAAGCCGCGTGCGCTGCCGATCGTGCCCACCCACATGGCGGCGTTGTTGGTCGCGTTCGCCGAAATCGGCGGTACGCCGGCAAAGAGCAGCGCGGGAAACGAAAGAAAACTCCCTCCGCCGGCGACGCTGTTCATGGCCCCCGCCACGAACGCGGCTAAAACGGGGATGGCAAGATGAGCGCCGCTTAGGTCTCCCAGCGGTGCGTACTAAAGGGCCGTCCGCTCGCGCTTGGTAACGCGATAGACGCGGCGCACGTTTTTAAGTGTCTCGAGCTTCGTCAACAACTTATGCAAATGGTCGAGATCGCGAATCTGTACGGTGAGGCTCGTGACCGCAACGCCGTCCTTGCGCACGCGCGCGTTCACCGAGCTAACTTGCGTCTTGAGCTCCGCGAAGACGGCCATGATGTCTTGGACCAGCTGCGAACGGTCGTCGGCTTCGACCTCGATGTCCACGCCGTGCGTGAGGCCGGCATCGTCGAGCCACTGCGACTGCAAGATGCGTTCCGGCGTCGCGTTCATGTACGCGACGTTCGGACAGTCGGCGCGGTGTACGCTCACGCCGCGGCCGATAGTGACGTAGCCGATGATCGGGTCGCCCGGCACCGGCGAGCAGCACTTTGAGAGCCGCACCATGACGTCGTCCACGCCGGCGATGCGAACGCCACTGGAACGGCGAGGGCTCTTGCGCGGCGCGGGTTTGCGACCGATCTTCGTAAGGTCGACGACATTGTCGTGCTTGAACTCATCGCGCACCCGATTGGCGACGGCTTGCGCCGATGCGTCGCCGAAGCCGATTGCGGCGTAGAGATCGGTCGGGCTCGCATAATTCAAGCGCGCGGCGATGCGTTCCAATAACGGGCCGCGCGCGACGTCCGTTCGCAGGCCGGCGCGGGCAAGTTCTTGTTCGAGCGCTTCTTCGCCGGCAAGGACGTTCTCCTCGCGCCGCTCCTTGCGAAACCATTGCTTGATCTTGTGCTTGGCGCTCGAGGTTTTGACGATGGAGAGCCAGTCCAGCGAAGGCCGCCCGCTCGATTTGTTGACCAGGATTTCGCAAATGTCGCCGTTCTGCATCGCATAGTCCAGCGGAACGATGCGGCCGTTTACTTTCGCGCCGACGCAATGGTTTCCAACGTCGGTGTGCACCTGATACGCGAAGTCGAGCGGCGTGCCGCCGGCCGGAATCGAGTAGACGTCGCCGCGCGGCGAGAAGACGAAAACCTGCGTGTCGAACAGGTCGAGTTTCAAGTTCTCCATGAAGACGCGCGAATCGCGCATATCCTTCTGCCACTCGAGCAGCGCCCGCAGCCAGGAGAGCTTGTTCTCGAACTGGTCGGCCTTGCCGCCCTCTTTGTAGCGCCAGTGCGCAGCGATGCCGTATTCGCTGGTCCGATGCATCTCCCACGTTCGTATCTGAATCTCCAGCGGATCACCGCTCGGGCCGACGACCGTCGTATGCAGCGATTGATACATGTTGGGCTTGGGCATCGCGATGTAATCTTTAAAACGGCCGGGGAGCGGCGTCCACATCGCATGCACGGCGCCAAGCGCTGCGTAGCAATCCTTGACCGTATCGACGATGATTCGGATTGCCGTCAGGTCGTAAATCGTTGAAAAGTCGCGGCCGGTGCTGATCTTGGAATAGATCGAGTAGAAGTGTTTGGGGCGTCCCTGAATTTCGGCGTTGACCTTGAGCTCTTTAAACTCGTCGCGCAACCGCGCGATCGATTTTTCGACGTCGGCTTCGCGCTCGCGCCGCGTTTTCGCGACGAGCTCGACGATCTCGGCATACGACGACTGATCGAGGTAGCGTAGGCACTCGTCCTCGATTTCCCACTTGATCTTCCAAATCCCGAGGCGGTGAGCGATCGGAGCGTAGATGTCGAGCGTTTCGCGGGCGATCGCCTGTTGTTTTGCCGCCGGAAGGCTCCCCAGCGTTCGCATGTTGTGTAGGCGATCTGCCAGCTTAATGATGATGACGCGGATGTCTTTGGCCATCGCGAGAAACATCTTACGAAGGTTCTCGACTTGCGCGTCTTCCTTCGACTGGTAGGGAATCCGCGTCAGCTTCGTTACGCCCTCGACGAGGCGCGCTACCTCATCGCCAAATTGTGCGCTCACCTGCTCGCTCGTGATCGAGGTATCTTCAACGACGTCGTGCAGCAAGGCCGCCGCAATCGTCTGGTGATCGACCTCGAGGTCGGCGAGAATGCCCGCGACCGCCAAGGGATGCTCGATGTACGACTCGCCTGACGCCCGCCGCTGCCCCTGGTGGGCGGCAGTAGCGAGCTCATAAACGCGGGTCAGCCACTCGCCGTTGGCGGAGGGTTCGTAGCGGCGGACTCGCTCGATCAGCTGGGCGATCGTCATGGTGTCCGACTATTATAACCCCGGGCCGCTATGGGATTTTTACGGGACCTGTGGAGTGGACGAAGGCGACGGCGTGACGTTCTCGACGTCGAACCGATTCTTAAAAACAAATGAGACGATCTTGCCCTGGTCGTTGACCGCCATCCAGAGGTAGACGTTTCCCGAGGAGCAGCGCATCTGGTAGATGTAGCCGCGCACCTCCGGCGGGAACTGCGGATTGAGCCAGCGGCCGAGATAGACGCTGTCGGTAAAGGCCCCAAGCTCACCCAGCTTCTGCGATGTATCGGCGATCTTCGCATCCGTGAGCTGCCCGAGCAACTGCGGCGCATAAAGGCTCTTGTTAACCGTTCCGGCTTGCCATTGAACGAACTGCTGGGTTGCGAGCTTGGTGATCGCCGGGTCGGCGACCGGCGTTGGCGTCGCGGCAGGGGTGGGGGTGGGATGGGGTCGGCCCCAACTCGGCGCGGCCATCGCCGCAAACACGAGCGGCGCGGCGATGAGGCCGGCGACGGCGGCGAGTCTCATGGATAGGCCACGAACGAAACGACCTCGGCTTCGCCGAGCAGTTTGCGCCCTTCGAGGGCCGCTAACTCGACCAGAAATGCAAAGGCCTCAACCCGGGCGCCCAGCCTCTCGAGCAGCCGGCCCGTCGCGGCCGCGGTTCCGCCCGTAGCAAGCAAGTCATCGACCACTAAAACGCGTTCGCCTCGCGCGATCGCGTCGGAATGAATCTCAAGCGAGTTGGTCCCGTATTCGAGCGCGTACTCCTCGCGCAGTTTCTCGTGCGGCAACTTTCCCGGCTTACGGACCGGTATAAATCCCGCACCGATTGCGTATGCGATCGGCGCGCCAAGGATGTAACCACGAGCCTCGACGCCGACGACGTGGTCGATGCCGCGATCGTTGAATCGCTCGACAAAAAGGTCGATCGCGCGACGAAAGCCTTGCTTATCTCGCAACAACGGGGTAATGTCACGGAAAAGGATCCCGGGAATCGGAAAGTCCGGGATCGCTCGAATCAAGGCTTCGATCTCCACGGAGGTCCGGGTTTGAGCCGGGGGGTCGAATGGCCTGCAGAAAGGATCGACCATGAAGAAGCCGCACGCCCTGGCTGCCGCGCTAACGGTGTCGCTTGCTGCAAGCGTTGCCGCTCCTGCGCTCGCCGATGGCAGTGGGAGTACGAACACGATCATCGCCATAAGCGCAGCAGCTGCCGCATCGGTTCCTCTCGTTATTAACTACAACCACAAGAAGCGCGAGAAGCGTCAGGAGCAGCAGGAAGTTAACCGGCGTCAAGACGCCTACCGCGACTGGTTCTACCATAAGTACGGCTACTATCCGACGTACGACCAGTTCAGACAGTGGTACGTACAGACTTACAACACCAGCCCTGAGTAACAACCCCCGCCTCGTTAACGCCGAGCCTTTCTCACAACAGTGGCTCGGCGTTTTCTTTGGCGGTTCGAGCCGGCGTCGGTTGGCAATCGCATTCGCGATCTCGCTTGCGCTGCACGAAATCGTCGCCGGCGTCGTTCCGAAGCGTTTGGCCGTTGCGCCCACGCAGCCCGAGGTCGTGACACGCGTTGCGATCGTGCACGTGGCGGTGCGCGCGGTCGCGACGCCGCATCCGCGTATCGTTCGCATCGTCTATCGTCCGCCGCCGCATCTCACCGCGCACCGCGCCGCGGCGCGCATTGGGAGCGGCTCGCACATTGCAAGCGGCGCGCCGCGACCGCGGGCGAAAGCCTTGCCGCACCGATCGCTTCAATCCAAGCCGATCTGGGATGTCGGGAACGGCATCGCCGTAAGTGCGAACGGCGCCGGTGCGGGGGCAGCCGGAAGCGGCGCGGGCGCGCAAGGAGAGACCGGCAACGACGCGGCCACCGGCGACGAGCCTTGCGGATTCGTCACGTTCTCCGATCCTCACGGCTCGCAGTTCGATCCGCGCACACGCGGGTTCCGGGTCGACATCCGGATGTCGGTTCACTTCGCGGATGGCAGTATGCAGTCGGTGATTCTGGACTACCCGTGGTACTACGCCAGCGAGGCCGCCAACCCGTGGTCCGACGCTAATCTCAGAGATCCAAGCTTCCCGACACGCCTCCAAACGCCGCCGCCGGAGAAGCTGGGCGGCGAGCCCGAGTTAGTAAAATATGTGATCGGGCACAGCACTCCTGATGGAATGACGCTGCTGAAGGAATGCCCTACGGAGCCACGACCCGGTCGAAATTGGAGATCGTGATGCTCTGCAGAGCGGAAGCATCGGCGTACGTCCACGTCGGCCCGCCGTAGGCGTCATTCACGAAGACGATCGTGTTACAGCAACCCGTATCGTAGCCGTACGCGCCATAGTTCTTCAGCGCTTCGGCGACGATCTTCGCCTCGGTCGGGAAGGACGAATCGTCGAAACTCGCCTTGAGCCGAATGTGGGCCCCGTAGGGAATCGGCGTATCGCTCGGCGGGCCGTCGTAAGGTAAGTCGTCGGTACAGTCGCTCTGCGCGGCGGGCGAGACGCAAGCCGTCTGCGACCAGGAGTGCGCGACGCCGTTCCATCCCAGGGCATGGGGAATCGTTCCCGCCAGTAGTTCCTCAGGGCGTACGGCCAGCAGGCCGAGCGGGATCCCGCTGGCTGTCGAAATGGCGCCTTGCGACGGGCGCGCGAACGGCGCATTGAGGACCCACATCCCGCCGTTATACATCGCGAGGACGTCGCTGCTATCGTACGATACGCTGTAACCTTCGTAGTATTCGCAGTCTTGCATCTGCAAGACGAGGGCGTGCGCGTCGCTGAGCGGCTCGATGTAAAAGCTCGATTCCCACGGCCACGGCGAATATGGCGTGTGCCACTTGACCTTCGGCTGTACCGGGACGAGCGGCGTGGAAGAGTTCGCAGGATTGATGTATTCGTCGGTGGTTGGCGCCGACGCGACGAATCCGCTTCCCCCGCCGCCGTCGATCGTCGCTTGAATGTTCGCGCCGCTATCCGGATCGATTTGAGCCTGAGAGATGTTCGTCTGCCAGACATCGCCGGTTGGATAGGGACAGCCCAAGAATTCGCCCTGAGAGCCGCGATGATAGTGCGCATTCGGCGATCCAGCACGATTCGTGGATGCCGGTACGGCGGACGCCACCGAGGTCGAGCCGCTGTCGCAGCTGGTCAGCAGCGCCGCGCTCGCGCAACCGCACAACAGGCGGCAGATAGGCTGGGGGAGTTGCATGAGTGAATTCGCCTTCCTTGTCGCCCCGTCCGGGCAGTTTGAAAGTCGAGTTTTCAGGGCGTTTCCCCGCTCGATGCATTTACAAACCTAAAATGCCGCGCAAACAAATTCAGTCGCCCTCGCCGAGAGAGTTCGGCGAGGGCGACTGCGTGCAGTGACGTCTGCTAAAAGGAGTCTCCTGGTTACAACGCGCTATCTCGTTTGGATAATCTAGCAGCTGAATGATAAAACCGCTTGCAACCCGAGACCGTCATGTGGTTGCGCTAGGAGCCTAGCGCGTTGTCGGGACTGACCGCGATCGGCCAATCGCCGGCATTGGTGGTGAGTTTGTTCGATAGCGTCGTACCTTTTGGATAGGCGAGCAATTGGACGATGAAACCGCTCGTTGCGTCGACGCTCACGTAGAGCTGCTTTTCGCTCTTGCTCAGCGAGAACGCGAACGGGAAGCCGCTCGTGACGCTTATCTGTTTCGACGGCTGCGTCTGCCCGGCCGGGAAAACGTCGATATCGGAGTTGCTCCAATCGAGCACGATGAGGTTGCCCGCGTGGTCGACTTCAATGGCTTCGGGGGATCCGATGTTGAGATTGAGATTCTCTCCACCGGTCGTCCCCTTCGCGTACTCCAGTACCTCACTGCCGGTGGCGACATAGAGATTATCTTGCGTGTCGGTAGCGAGGTATTCGGGAGAACTTGAAAGCGTGATCGTGACTGATGGCGCCATCTGTCCCTTGGGATACTCGGTAATGGTGTCGTTGCCGGTGTTCGCGCTATAAACCGTACCGGCGGCGTCGACGGTAAGCCCGGTGGGCGCGTTGACACCGTCGCTGATCGTGAGGCTGGGCGACGTCTGACCCGGCTTATACGCGGTAATCGTGTTGTTGCCGGGGTTCGTCGCGTAAACGTTGAGTTGTTTGTCGACAAAAAGGCGTTCGGGCTCCGAAAGCCCGGTCGTGATTTGACCTTTTTCCTTCCCATTGATGCCCTTCGACGAGTAGATCGTGATCGTATTGTTGTCGAAGTTGCCCCAGTAGATCAGGTCTTTGCCCTTCTTGCGCTTGGCATCGGGGGAGATCCAGCCTTTGGATTGCGAAGCGGTCCGAGCCGGCGTCGAGTGTAACGCAAACCCTTGCGAAAGCGCGCGGGCATTGGCGCCGGCGCTGCTCGGGGTGCTGCCCGATGCCGAACAGCCCGCAGCCAGCGCACTCAGTAGAGAAACGGCCGCTAAGCGACGGCCGGACGAAAGACTATAAAGCAACAGTTGTTCCTCCTTAATTCGACTGTTCGCGCGCTCCCTGTACCGCGCCGCGAAGATCGCGCAAACTACGGCGGGACGCAGGAACAGCCTGCGTCGCGCCGTCGAAAGCTGCGATGAGTTTTGCGCTAGGAGCCTAGCGCGTTATCGGGATTGACCGAGATCGGCCAATCACCGGCATTGGTGGTGAGCTTGTTGGTAAGGGACGAGCCCTTAGGATAAGCGACTGTTTGAATTTCGAACCCTGAGCCTACCTCGTTACTTACGTAGAGCTGCTTTTCGTTCTTGGTGAGAGCGAGCGCAAACGGGAAACCCGACGAAATCACAATCTGTTTCGACGGCGACGTTTTGCCGGCCGGGAAGTAGTCGATCGTCGTTCCGTCGAGATAGATGATGTTGCCGGAGCGATCGACCTCAAGTGCGTCGCCGGTCGAGCCGATGCTGAGCCCCAGGTTCGTTCCGGTTGTGGTCCCTGGCGCATACTTGACGACTCCGTCAAAGGTCGAAGCGTAAAGATTATCGTTTGCATCGGTCGCGAGATACTCAGCGCCGGCCGAAATCGTCTCTGAGGGAGAGGTCTGGCCCTTCGGGTAGACGGTGATCGTACTGTTGCCGACGTTGGCGCAGTAGACGGTGCCGGCGTGATCTACGGTGATCCCCGTCGGACTGTCTACGCCATTGCTGATCGTCAAAAACGGCGATGTTTTGCCGGCCTTGTATGCCGTGATCGTGTTGTTGCCGATGTTCGTCGCGTAGACGCTGCCTTGCGCGTCGACGAACAGGCGCTCGGGCTCCGAAAGGCCGGTCGTAATCGTGCCTTCCTCCTTCCCGTTGGTGCCCTTGGCGGAGTAGATCGTGATCGTGTTGGTGTCGTAGTTGCCCCAATAAATGAGGGCTTTCTTCTTTTTGCTTGCGTCGGGAGAAATTCGGCCGCCCGACGTACGTGCTGCTTGCGTGTGCGCGCTCCGTCCGTTTGCAAGCGCGCGGTTTTGACTTAACGACCTGCCTTGAGCAGCGCCGATCGTGTTGTTCGAACTGCTGGGAGTGGTACCCGATGCCGAGCAGCCCGCAGCTAGCGCGCTCAGCAGAGAAACGGCCGCCAACCGGCGGCCAAACGAAAGACTGGAAAGCAACAGTTGTTCCTCCTTAGTGAAAGGACCGCTGGGGGATTTCGTTATTGGTGAGCTCTCTAAGCCGTTACTTCGACTTTTTCGAACGCTCCCTTTGTCGGCACGACGTGAGGGTTGAAGGCATAGTTGCTCGGGACTCTAAGCCGTAGGCCAAACCAAGCAGCTGCGGGAAGCGAAGACTTTGATGTCCATGCGGAGGGATCTGCTAAACATGCCGTTCACGTCGATACCGTACCGCGCCGGTTCACCGGACCGTAGAAAAGGCAAGCGGCCGAATGTTACAGCAGCCCTGCTTGTCTTCGCGATGTTTTCAGCGGGCTGCTCCAACGGAGAAATCAGTCCTGCCTGGCCGGTTGTCTCACATCCAGCCGTAAGCGTCGCTCCGATCAAACTCCCGACTCGAAATACCCAGGCCTCGTACTTGTATGTCGCCGACAGCGCCAACTCAGAGAACGCGCAAGTCGACTTTTTGCTAAGGGAAAACCTTGCTAAGGGAATCGTTGGCAAGATCCGCAAGCGCATTCAATATCCGGCCGGCATCTTCATTGATCGTTCGGATACTTTGTACGTCGCGAACGGACTCGATAGTGGGGGGCATGATACGGTGACCGCCTACAAACCAGGCACGGAGAAGCCATTCCGTACCTACCGAGGTTTATGCTTTGCCGCGGACGTCGTCGCCGGCCTTGACGGGACAGTCTACGTCGCAGACCTCTGCGGCGGAACCGCGCCACCCATCGTGCACGCGCGCGGTGATAGCTGTGTAGAGAACGGCGAGGTGCGCGTCTACGCTGCCGGTGGGACCAAGCAGGTTCGCCTTCTGCACTTTAAAGGCGGTCCTTTTAGCCTCACGCTGGATGATAAAAACGATCTCTACGTGGGCTACGAAAACGCGTGCGGTTACAAAGGGCAGGTGAGGCGTTACGCGCCGGGGGTGGTCAAAGGAGTCGATCTGTTGCCGCCTAACACGATATTCTCGATCGGGGGAATCGCGCTCGACAGGCGCGGCGAACTGCTCGCGGTAGATGTTTTGCGCGGTAGAATTGACGTCTTTTCGGCCGAGCACGAGCCCCCTTCGCGGATTATCACCACGGGACAATCGCTCCCCAACCGCCTCGTCTTCGACAACCTAGAGAACCGGCTCTATGTTACGTCCCTCTACCTTCCCGATTTGCGCGGGCATCTTAGCCTCCAACACGCCGGGCTGAGCGGTCCGAAGCGGCCAAATACTTTGGTCGTGATCGATTATCCAAGCGGCAAGCTACTCTACACGCTGAGAAAGCTCGTGTACGGGTGGCTGCCATCGGGTGTTGCCGTCTTTTCGCCCGCGCCGTTCGGGCCGGAATTCTAATCGTTAGACCTTCAGTTCGACCTTTTCCAGCGCGCTTGTCGTCGACACGACGTGGTGGTTGAGACGGAGCTGCTCCGGCTCGAAGCCGAAGGCCAATCCAAGCAGCTGCGGCAAGTGAAATATCGGAACGTCGATGTCTTGCTTTAAAACGCGCGCGGCGTCGGGCTGTTGTCCGTCCAAGTTGAGATGGCAGAGCGGGCACGGGGTGACGAGCAGATCGGCGCCCTTCTCCTTGGCTTCGATGATATGATTGCCGCCCATCGCAAGTGCCTTGTCGCGATTGAACGTGATCATCGGGAAGCCGCAACACTTGGTTGCGCCGCGGTATTCGACCGGCTCGGCGCCCAGCAGCGTGATCAAGCGTTCGAGGTAGCCTTTACGTTCGGGCCGCTCGCGCAATCCAAGCTCCTCGCTCGGCCGCAATATGTAGCATCCGTAAAACGGCGCGATCTTGAGGCCGGTGAGTTTACGCTTGATCGCCGCGGCGACGCGGTCGATGCCGATGTCCTCGAAGAGCATCCAGAGGAGGTGCTTGACCTTGGTCGTGCCGCCGTAACGATAGCCTTGGTCGGCGATCGTCGCGTTGGCTTTGGCGAGGCGCGCTTCGTCGCGCTGCAGCTGATAGTTGGTGGTTGACAGCACCCCCTGGCAGGTGCTGCAGATCGTCATCAGATCGGCTCCATCGGCTTCAGCCATCGCCAGCATCAAACCGTTGAGCGCATCGGTGAGATCGCGATTCTGCTCGCTCATGACGCCGGCGCCGCAGCAGGGCGCCGAGGTCAGCTCGTTGAGCTCCAGGCCCAGCGGCTCGGCAATCGCCTGCGTCGAGACGTAGAGCTCAGGGCAAGCGCCCTTCGAGACGCAACCGGGGAAGAACGCGACCTTCACTTAAACCGTCCTCCGACTCGTTGGAAAATTTTTCTGATGCGCTCGATCCCGGGAATCGTCTTATGGATGAGCGGCGGAAGCTTCCCGGCACGCGCCATGTTGAACGCGCTGGGAAGCGTCTGAAGTTGCCCGATGATGTTGAAGAGACCGGTTGACTTCGGCAGCAGCGTCAGCTCGTTCAGCCGGCCGCTGTGCTTGACCGACTCGGCAAACGCATCGGCATGCCGCGTCCCGGGATTGTTCGTGTAGCCGGCGTCGACTGCGAGTTTGCGCAGCTTCAGAATTTGATCCAGCGGCGCGACCCCTTTGGGGCATTGCTGCACGCACTCAAAGCAGTGCGTGCAATCCCAAATGCCGCCCGCCTTGCTGAGCTCGCCCAAACGTTCGTGCGTGTGTGCGTCGCGCGGGTCGCCGACATACCGGTACGCCTGCGCGAGCGCCTGCGGCCCGAGAAAATCCGGATTGACGGCGAACGACTCGCAGTCCATCAGACAGGCGCCGCAGCTGATGCAGCTGACCTCTTGAACGAGCTCCTCCATCGAAGCGTTCGGCACGCGGTACTCCTGGTCGGGGGGCGGCACGGGCTGCTTGTTCTCCAGCCACGGCCGCACCGCCAGATGCTTATCCCAGAAGGGCTTCATGTCGCAGACCAAGTCGCGGATGACCGGCATCGAAGGCGGCGACTCGACCCGCGTCTTCCCATCAACGGTAAACTCGGCGAGCTTGCTCTTGCAGGCGAGGTTGGCATGACCGTTGATCCACATCCCGCACGATCCGCAGATCGCGCTCCGGCAGGCGCAACGCACCGCCAGCGACGGATCCTGGTACTCGCGAATCTGAATCAGCGCGTCGAGAACGACTGCGTGTTCGGGCAGATCGACGCTGAAGGTTTGGTACCGCCGCACCGGCGACGCATCCCACGGCGGCGGGAACGGCTGTCCGGGCACGGCATTGGGGTCGTAGCGATTCTCCGTGTTGTACCGGCCGACTTCAATCGTAAACTGCATTAGTAGGTCCGCACCTCGGGCTTCCAGCGAGTGATGGTGACGGGAACGTGCGAGACTTCCGGTTCGCGGCCGTCACCGCGATGCGTGAGCAGCGTGTGCTTGAGCCAATCGGTGTCGTTGCGTTCGGGATAATCGATGTGCGTGTGCGCGCCACGGCTCTCTTTGCGAATGATCGCGTCGCGAATGATCGTTTCACCGCAGTCCAGCAAGAAGCCGAGCTCGAGCACGAAGGTGAGGGCCTGATTGAAAACGCGCCCCTTATCCCCGACCGCCACGTTTTCGTAGCGTTTGCGATACTCGTCGAGCTTCTCGAGCGCTTCGTGCAGGCCCACGTCGCTGCGATAGAGTCCGACTTTCTCATCCATCATCGTCGCGAGCTCGAGCCGCAGACCGGCGCAGGTCTCGCCCGTATATGGACGGTCCAGGAGGGCCTGCAAACGCTCCTGCTCCGAGCGCAGGAGCTCTTCGCCGCCCGTGCTGGCCGGCGTTCCCTTGGCGTAGCCGGCAGACGCGCGTCCGGAGCGCCGTCCGAAGATGATCGTGTCGAGCAGCGAGTTTGCGCCGAGGCGGTTTCCGCCGTGCACGCTCACGCACGCGACTTCGCCGGCAGCGTAGAGCCCGGCGATAATCGTCGCGCCTTCGACGTCGGTTTTGACGCCGCCCATTTGATAGTGCATGCCCGGGCGCACGGGGACCGGCTCTTTGATCATGTCGATGCCGAGATAGTCGAGCGCCATCTCGTGAATCTGTGGGAGCTTCTTCAGAATAACGTCGGCGCCGAGATGGCGCAGATCGAGCAGCACGTTGCCGTCGATGCCGCGTCCTTCCGCGATTTCGGTCGCTTCGGCGCGCGAGGTGACGTCGCGCGCAGCCAGCTCCATCTTATTCGGCGCATACTTCTTCATGAAGCGTTCGCCGAGTGAGTTCAGAAGGTAGGCGCCTTCGCCGCGAGCCGCCTCGGTCATCAAAAAGCCGCTGCCCGCGAGCGTCGTTGGATGGTACTGCACCATCGCCATGTCCATCAGCGGCGCACCTGCGCGATAGGCGAGGGAGTAGCCGTCGCCGGTACAGATGAGTGCGTTGGTGCTCGGCTCGTAGAGCCGTCCGAGGCCGCCGCTGGCAACGACGACCGCCTTCGAGCGCAGCAGATGCAGTTCGCCGGTGACCATCTCCAGCACGGCCATGCCGCGGCACGCGCCGCCGTCCATGAAGAGCTTGGTGGCAAACCACTCTTCGTAGACTTTGACGCCGGCTTTGAGGATTTGGTCGTAAAGGGTCACGAGCAACGCTTGGCCCGTGATGTCGCCGACGAAGTAGGTGCGCGCTTGGGATGCGCCGCCGAAAGCGCGAGTACCGAGCCTTCCGTCGGGGCCGCGATAGAAGATGACGCCCATGTGCTCGAACTCGATGATGTCGCCCGGTGCCTCTTGGCACATGACTTCGACGGCGTCCTGGTCGGCGAGATAATCGCTACCCTTGATCGTGTCGAAGGCATGCGACTCCCAGCTGTCGCCCTCACCGATCGCGGCGTTGATCCCGCCTTGCGCGGCGCTGGAATGACTTCGAATCGGGTGTACTTTGGTGACGATCGCCACGTCGGCGCCGCACCGAGCTGCTTCGAGCGCCGCCCGCATGCCCGCGAGTCCGGCGCCGAGCACAATAACGTCGTGATCGCGTATCACGAGCCGGTAGTTTTCTGTAAACGCCCGGCTACATTCCGAACGCCTGTTCGATGCTTCTCATTCACGAATCAGCCCCAATCGTAGCAAAGCGGATCCCGACGCGCATATGGCTCTAGTCGCCGGCACCGGTCGTCGCAGTAAGCCTCGCGACACTACCACCTCAGGAGGCCGCATGCTGCAAAACGTTACCGTCACGCCCTCGCGCCGCTCGCTGGAGTTCGGCATCTACCGCGATGGCGACAACAACCTCGATGCGATCCAGGAATCGACGCTGGCGCAGGCGCTCCGAACGAGCGCAAGCGACGGCCGCATCGAGTTCACCATCGAGGATACGACGCGGCTGCGGGCCGACGGCGTCCTTCGACAAGCTCAGGATGACATGGCTGGCGGCTTGCATACATACCGGTATACGATCGCCGACGGCGACGTCGCCAACGTGCACGCCGGCAAAGCCGACACGATGAGCGACGAAGCAAACCTGGCGAGCTTTGTCGCGCGCACCCTCGACAACGCCCAGACAGCGGGCGCGAAGCAGACGTGGATCGATTTAGTCGATCACGGCGGCGGCGACGGCGGCGGTCTTGAAACGCGCGACGGCAGCTGCATGTCAATGCCCGATATCGCGAAAGCGATCGCCGACGGCGTGGCGCTGCATGCGGCGGCGCATCCCGAGGATGCCGGGCGCGGCGTCGACGGCGTCGTCGCAAACCAGTGTCTGATGGATACGATGGGGTTTGCCGACGCGTTGTCGCACGCCGGGGTGCAATATCTCGCCGCAAGTCCCGAGACGATGTTGGCCCCTGGCGTCCCCAGCGACGTCGCCCACGCGATCGCGTCGAACGAAAACGATCCGGCGGCGATGGCGAAATCGCTCGTCAGCGACGTGATGCGCGCGAAGTACGCCGCCGCGGCGTTCGACGTGCTCGATCTCGATCCGGCGAAGGTCGGACGCGCCGAAGCGGCGATCAAGCGGCTCAACGACGATGCCGCCGGCGAAGCGGCTTCAAATGGTGTGCGCCAAGTTTTGCGCGAAGACGCCCGCGCCGTCGACGGCATGGTGCGCTTTCCCCACGCTCCCAAGGACATGCCGTGGCACGCCGATCGGCCCGCGATCGCCTTCTACGACACGCTTGCGAGCGACGGCCGTCTCGACGACAGCTTGCGCAGCGATGCGCGGGACGCTGCCGGTGCAGTAAGCGACCTGGTGCTCGCGCACCGCGAGTGCAAAGACTTCGGGCCGTTCGGCGATGCGGATTACTCCGATGCCGACGGACCAACCGTGCACCTTCCGACGACGCGCGGTCAGATCGATCCGTGGGCTGCAGCCGGTGTCAGCGAGACCGACAATGCTTTCTACCGCAAGGTCGACGAGGATGCAATGACGCGCGTGATCGCTTGAGCTCAACTCCTGCGAGTGCTATCCTCGGGATGTGATTGCTCGGATACCACTGATCGCTTCCGATGACGACCTCATGCGGATATCGTCTGAGAATCCCGGTTGGCGCGTCGAGCGGGCCGCAAGCGGCTTGCTCACAATGACGCCGCCGACCGGGGCCGCCTCATCCAAGCGCAATTCTCGACTCACAAGAATGATCGACGAATGGGCCGAAGCTCACGGTTACGTCGCCTTCGATTCTAACGGGGGATTCCGCTTGCCGGATACGTCGGTAGTGGCGCCAGACGCCTCGTTAGTTACGCAGGAGTCGTGGCAGAAGCTCAGCGCGAAAGAGCGGGAACGTTTCTTCCCCGGCGCACCCGCGATCGCAATCGAGCTCTGTTCGGATACCGACAATCCCAATGATTTGCGCACGAAGTTGGAGCGAATCCGTCAAGCGGGCGCGTCGTACGTCGTGCTCGTCGATCCATATCGCGGCATCATCTGGACCGACGGCGCGGCGCCGGCAGACTTCGATCTCGATTTCCACCAGCTCTTGCAATAGCGCGCGGCGGCCTCGAGCTACGGCTCTTCGCCTTCCGGGAACGTGATCTCCAACGGAAGTCCGGTTTCGAGCAGGGTCTTCAGGCCGGATAGCACCGGATTCCAACCCGTCACCGTACCTCGCGACGTCTCGGTATCGCCGGCGTAGTGCTCGTGGGTCAGCGTGAGCCGGCACACCTCTCCCATCGGCTCGATCTCCCACGTAACGCGCGAGGGAGGATCGCGATCTTCCGGCTTGCGGTGTGAGACGATAAAGCTATGCACCAGCCGGCGCGGGGGATCGATCTCGAGCAGCTCGCCTTCAAGCATAAACGATCCGTCGGCGCGCCGGCGGTTGAGCGGTCCGCCGGGTTTCAACGTCGACTCGATCGCGCTTCCGTAGAAGTAGAGCTTGGTTAGTCCGGGATCGGTAATCGCTTGCCATAACTGCTCGGGCGTCGTGCGAATGT
>JBARKF010000165.1:0-7823 GCA_049800655.1 Candidatus Cybelea sp. | reverse complement strand
GAATCCGCGCGCGATGGGAGCTCACGATCGACCGGCTATGAGCGTCACTCTCATCAAGCCCACGCTCGAGCATCTCGCGGCGTATGCGAGCGCGCTTGAACGTGGGTGGTCGCCCGACAACCTGCGTCACGAGCCGCGATTGGAGGAGCGCGAGATGGTCGAGGGCGACCCGGAGGCCTTCTTGCTGGCTATGGACGATCGTGAAGCGCGCGCCGGCCCGATACGTTTGCCCGACGGATCGCTCGTCCCGCGTCTGCCGGGTTTACACCGTTGGATCTGGGATGGCGACTTTGCGGGAAGCATCGGTTTTCGCTGGCAGCCGGGAACGCCGGAACTGCCGCCATATTGCCTCGGGCATATCGGCTACGGCGTGGTGCCGTGGAAACGCGGACGTGGCTATGCGAAAGCGGCACTTGCGCTCATGCTTCCGGAAGCGCTACGAGGGACTTCCTTACGTCGAGATCACGACCGATCCCGACAACATCGCTTCGCAACGCGTCATCGTCGCGAACGGCGGCGTGATGGTCGAGCGCTTTGCGAGCGGTCCCCAATACGGCGAAACCGAAAAACTTCGCTACCGCATCAATCTCGTTCCGTCATCCTGAGTGGAGGCGCCGTTCGTCCTTCGACTACGCGCCTCCGGCGCTCCGCTCAGGATGACAAGTTGCGTTCGATCAGGATGACAAGGTACGCTCGCTCAGGATAAACTGGGCGCCGTAGTCGAAGACGTAATCTGAGACAACCTTATGGACTACTCGCCCTGCGCGAGTGAGTAGCCGCGCTCGCCGTTGAAGGTGTAGAGTCCCTCGGTCTTGATCACGTCGAAACCGGCGCGCTCGGCGGCGCCGAGCAGCGCGACGACGTGCGCCGCGGTGAAGAGCTCGCCGTCGGCTTCGAATCGGCAGCTCCAATGGTCGCTCCAGTACGTGTCGGGATTGCCGTTCGGCCAGACCTTCGTGCCGCGGTTGCTGATGACCGTGAGCCTCGTCCCGGGTACGTTGAATTGTTGCATCACTGCCGCAATCTGATCCGGATTGCCGTCGCGCCGGTCGATGAAGAGGTCGACCCCGGCGCGTAGCTTCATCGGCGGCTTTCCGGCGGGACGAATCGCCAAATTCATCTGCGCTTCTTTGTCGTAGTCGGCGGGTTTGAGATGCACGGGCCGCTTCCCCAACCGAGCCACGATCGCATCGGCGAACTCTTTCGTCCCGACCTTCTCGCGCGACGTGCCCTCTTTAAAGATGTCGTACGTGTGGATCCCGTCCTCAATCGTCGCAAGCCACGCGTTGTGGGCGCGCTCCGCCACGTCCGCCTGTCCGATGTGCACCAGCATGAGGATCGCGCCGTGCAACAACCCCGATGGATTGGCCAGGTTCTGACCGGCGCGGCGTGGAGCCGATCCGTGAATCGCCTCGAACATCGAGCAGTGGTCGCCGATATTCGCCGAACCAGCCAACCCGACGGACCCGGTGATCTGCGCCGCTACGTCGGAGAGCACGTCGCCATAGAGATTCGGCATGACGATCACGTCAAAGGCTTCGGGAGTGTCGGCCATCTTGGCGGCGCCGATGTCGACGATCCAATGCTCGTGCTCGATCTCGGGATATTCTAATGCAATTTCATTGTAGGTTCGATGGAACAAGCCGTCCGTGATCTTCATGATGTTGTCTTTGGTGAAGCACGTGACTTTTTTGCGCTTGTTGGCGTGAGCGTACTCGAACGCATAGCGAATGATGCGCTTGCTGCCCGGTCGCGAGATGAGCTTTAAGCACTGCGCGACTTGGTTGGTCTGCCGGTGCTCGATGCCGCCGTAGACGTCTTCCTCGTTCTCGCGCACGATAACGATGTCCATGTTCGGATGTTTCGTCGCAACGTAGGGATGCAGCGACGCGCAGGGACGCACGTTGGCGTACATCCCGAGCGTCTTACGCACCGTGACGTTGAGGCTTTTAAATCCGCCGCCTTGGGGTGTCGTGATCGGTGCTTTGAGGAAGACTTTCGTCCGCCGCAGCGACTCCCACGAGGCGGGCTCGATGCCGTTGCTCAGCCCCTTGTTGTAGACGGATTCACCGATCTCGATCCGCTCAAACGCCAACCGCGCGCCCGCCGCGTCGAGGACGCGCAGGGTTGCTTCCATGATCTCCGGTCCGATGCCGTCGCCGTATGCGACGGTCACCGGCACTCTCTTCGCCGTTGCGATGGTGGTGGTCATGGGCGGCACTCGTACGGCGCCTACCGCCGCCAATCCTGGGCGTTCCAACCCTCGTCGATGCCGTTGGGCGCGAAGTTCTGCAGCTCGGCGATGTGCGCGTAGCGCAGCGCCTGATAGTAAATGAAGGCCGCAGGGGCATCCCGCAAGAGCAGCGATTGAATCTGCGAGTAGGCTCGCTTGCGAACGGAGCGGTCGAACGTCGAGAGCGCGAGGCGCTGCGCCGCCTCCATCTCCGGCGAGCAGTAACGCGAAACGTTGTTGCCGGCCGGCGGAATCATCTTGCACGTCCACTGGGACGAATTGTCCGGATCGGAGCCCGAGACCCACGCGTACATCGCGAGATCGAACCTACCGCCATTGAGAATCCCGCCGCTCTGCGCGGCCGCGTAGAGCATCGCGTAGTCGAAGCCCTTGAGCTCCACGTCGACGCCGATGGCTCGATACATCTGCTGAACCTGAGCGGTGATCGTGCGCACGGTTTGGGCGCCGATACCGTAAACGAGCAGCAGCGAGAGACGCTTTCCATCGCGAACGCGGATGCCGTCGGGACCCGGACGCCAACCGGCCGCCTCCAGCAACGCCTTGGCGCGCGCCGGATCGAATGGCTGCGGGCGCAGCGACGAATCGAATGCCCAATAAAACGGCGACAGATCCGCGACCGCCAGCTGTGCCGTGCCGTACGTATTGTCCCGGACGATCGTCGCGCGATCCATCCCGAGAACGAGGGCTTGGCGAACGCGGTTGTCGTCGAGCGGCGGGTGCTGGGTATTGAACATGATTGCCGTGTACGCGGGTGCGTCCGCCAGCTGGCGCTGCACTCCCGTGGCGCCGGCAACGTTACGATAGACCCCCGCGGTGATTTCGATGCCGAGGTCCGCCTCATGAGATTGCAGCTGCGCCAGCGTGGTGTTGTCGTCGGGAATGATCGCGAGCGTCAGCTCCTTGAGCGCGGGCGCTCCGCCAAAATATGAAGGGTTCGCGCGAAGAACGATGCGATCGCCGCGCAGCCAGCGCTCGAAAACGTAGGGTCCGGTACCCAGCGGTGCGGCGTTGAACGCCACGTGATTGATGTCCGGATATTTCTCGAGCAGGTGCGCGGGTAGAATCCGCGTCGGCGTATCGCTTTCGCCGAAGATGCTGTCGACGGCCGGCGGGAAGATCCGCTTCATGTGCATCACAACGGTGTAGTTGTCGGGCGTCTCCATCGACGCGATCTGATCGAAACCGCGTCGCGACACGACGTTGTTGCGCGGGTTCATGATGGCATCCCAGGTAAACTTTACGTCGCGGCTCGTAAACGGCACGCCGTCTTGCCACTTGACACCGTGTCGCAAGTGATAGGTGATCGCCATTCCATCTTTGCTGATCCCGCCGTTTTCAAGCGTCGGCACGGTCGCGGCAAGATCGGGAATTTGACGGCGATGGTCGTCGTGCGTGACGAGCAGATTGAAGATGAGCCCGTCCACGAACGTCTCGATCGTGTTCTGTGCGAGGATCGGATTGAGCTGCGTCGGGCTAATCGGAATGGCGATGCGCAGGCGGTCGGATGGAACTCCGCCCCGATTGGCGTTCTTCGAGCACGCCGTAACGGAAAGGAATGCGATGGCGGCGGCGAGCAAGGCCGCGAGTCGCATCAGGCGACGCAGCGGAACTTTGCGTACATGTACGGATAGTCGTCGTAGAACCAGTTTCGGAACGATCGCCGGATGAACTCGCGCGCCGTCACCGGCGAGGCGCCCTTCATGACGTAATGTTTTCCGTCAAAGAAGTCGGCCGAGTATTGCGGATATGACGCCATCGGTTCGAAGCCCGGAAGCGGGGCAAACGGCGTTGCGGTCCACTCCCAGCCGTTGCCGATCAAATCCGCGATGCCCCAGCCGCTGACGCCGTCGGGATGTGCGTCGACCGGCTCGGGATCGTAGCGTTGGAACCCAAAGTTGCCGTGACGCGCCGCCGGCTTTTCCTTACCCCACGGGAAGGGCCGCTCGTTGCCCGCCGGCGTGCCGAACGCTGCACGATGGTACTCGGCTTCCGTCGGCAACCGCATGCCGGCCCAGCGCGCATACGCCTGCGCCTGTCGATGCGTCACGTAGACCGGCCATGAGTGCGGCAACGGTAGCTCTTCGAACTGTAAGCGTAGCCGCCACGCACCGTCCTGTGCCTTCCAGAACTCCGGTGCCGGCCCGCCGTCGGCCACGAAACGAAGCCAATCGCCGTTCGTGACCGGATAGACTGCCATGTCGAAAGCCGGGACGTCGAGCTCCGTTCGCTTGAATTCGTTATCCCAGCCGAAGGCGATCTCGTCGAGATCGGCGCCGAGCGTCGCCTTTCCGGCCGCGATGCTTCGCACCGCGCCATTCGTAACGGCGTGATCTTCGTGCCGCGCAGGGACGCGACGCTTGCGATCGTAGGCGAGCTGGTGAACGATGTAGAGCAGCGTCTCCTGATGCATCGGCTCGTGCTCGAGGATCGTGTATGCCGCTTGGCCGCGCACCAGTCGCGGGACGCTCGCATCCTCGAGCTTGGCGGTCGCGAGCGCCGCCGTCACGCGTTCGTCGCATGCCGCCGCAAAAGCCGCCACGGTGGCACGATCCGGCCAGTCCCCGCGATCGTGCCGGCGCGCTTCGTTGGCTGAGCCCGGATCGATCCCGCGCTCGAAGAGCTTTTCGAGAGCCGGATTGACCGGCGCCTCGCCTAGCGCGCGCAAGTTCAAGGTCAGCAGGCTAAACGCGGGGATGTGTCCCTCGTAGAACGCAAACGGATGGCGAAGCGGAATCGGCCGATCGTAAAACGCCGACCCATCGACGAACGCAAAGATCTCCGCTGTGCGCTCGCGATTGCGCCGGTACCAGTCGAGAAGCGTTGCCCGATCCGGGGCGAGCGTTGTGACTACAGCGTGCCTCGCTTTTCTTGTTCGCGCTCGATCGAAACGAAGAGCGCCTTGAAGTTACCCTTACCAAACGAGAGGCTTCCCTTGCGCTGAATGATCTCGAAGAAAACGGTCGGCCGATCTTGCAGCGGCTTGGTAAAAATTTGGAGCATATAGCCCATGTCGTCGCGGTCGACGAGAATGCGCAGTTCGCGCAACGTCTCCATCGCCTCGTCGATCTTGCCGACGCGTTCCTCGAGCATGTCGTAGTAGGAGTCGGGCGTATCGAGGAACTCCATACCGTTCGCCTTGAGCGCGCGAATCGTCGAGGCGATGTCCTCGGTGCGAATCGCCATGTGCTGAACGCCGGCGCCTCGATAGAATTCGAGGTACTCCTCAATCTGCGACTTTTTCTTACCCTGGGCGGGTTCGTTGATCGGGAACTTCACCTGGTGCCGAGGGTCGGTCATCACTTTCGAGCGCAACGCCGTGAACTCGGTCGAAATATCCTTGTCGTCGAACGAAACCAGCTGCGAGAAGCCGAAGACGCGGGCGTAGAAGTCGCCCCAAGCATCCATCTCGCCCCAACCGACGTTGCCGACGCAATGGTCGATGAACTGCAAGCCCGGTTTTTCGACGTGAGCGATCGTTCGCCGCGCCTCGACGAACCCGGGCGCGAAGAGGCCCCCGTAACCGTCGCGCTGGATGAACGAGTGGACCGTATCGCCATAGGTCGCGATCGTCGCCTTGACGAGACGTCCGCTCGCATCTTCGAACTCCGTCGGTTCGAGCACGACGCGCGCGCCGCCGCGGACGGCCATGTCGAACGCCGCGCGCGCATCGCCGACGAGAATGGCAATGTCTTTGATGCCGTCGCCGTGGAGCGTGACATGTCGCGCGATCTCGTCGTCGGGCACGAGACTCGCCGTGAGGACGAAGCGAAGCTTGTTCTGTTCGAGCAGGCAGCTGACACGGTCGCGGACGCCGGTCTCGGGCCCCGCGTAGGCGAGTTGGTCGAAACCGAACGCCGACATATAGTAGTGTGCCGCCTGCTTGGCGTTTCCGACGTAGAACTCGACGTAGTCCCAGTCGATTTGTGCGAGGGGATTGCTGCGAGCCTCGGCTGCCGTACTCATCGCGAGCGGACTTGGCGAAGCCTCTCGACCGGCCCTGTCGAAAGCCGGGGGATGGCCACTTCGACGGCGGTGCATCCTTCGGTGCGTGCGGCGTTTGACGCACTGATCGACTATGCCGGACTCTTTCCGCCTGCGCAGCTGACGCCGGCGGCGGCAGAACGCGAATATCTGGCGGCACGCGCGGGTCCACACGCTTGGATGCTGGGAAGGTTTATCGTTCCTGCAGCAGGACTGACCGAGCCATCGACCCTTGCCGGGCCTTTCTCCGTCATCGTCGAGCCGCATTTGGAGGCGCTCAGCGAAGTGGCCGGCCTGCGCGAGCTTGGGCTCACCATCGAAGCACTCGAGATACCGCTCGGAACGAGCCATCCGGAGGTCGTCACGCTGCTCGAAGGAGCTCTCTCAGTTGCGCGATTACGCGATATTCCGGCGTTTGCCGAAATATCACGTGCGCAGGCGTGGCACGAATCGCTCGCGATGATGATGCCCGCGCTCGCGCGCGCCGGCGTGGGTGTGAAAATCCGTTGCGGCGGCCTGACGGCGAGCGCGTTCCCGAGCGTCGAAGAGGTCGCCGCCTTCATTGCAGCGGCGCAAGCTCACGGCGTGCCGTTCAAAGCGACGGCCGGCTTGCACCATCCGGTCCGGCAGGTCGACCCGAACACCGGCTTCCCCATGCACGGATTTTTGAATCTGCTTGCCGCCGCCGCGCTCGCGCCGTCGTTGGAACCCGAAGTGCTCGCAACGATCGTCGCGGAAGAGGACCCAAGCGCCTTTCAATTTGACGACGCATCGTTTGCGTGGCGAGATCGTCGCATCGACGTGGCGAGGTTGGAGCAAACGCGGCGCAGCGGCTTCGTCGCCTATGGAAGTTGCAGCTTCGCCGAGCCGGTCGACGATCTTATCGCACTCGGCATCCTGCCGTCGGCATGATCGAGTCCTGGGTACCCGTCCCGCCGGAGAGCGATTTCCCAATTCAAAACCTGCCCTTTGGGGTCTTCGCAGATGGCGGGATGCAACGGATCGGCATCGCGATCGGCGACGATATTCTCAACCTGCATGCGGTCGCGGAGGCCGGTTTGCTCGATGATTGCTGCGAGCCCGAGTTGTTGCAGGCGCCGGTTCTCAATCCGTTGCTTGCCGCCGGACGAATCGTTTGGCGCGCGCTGCGCGAGCGTCTTACGGACCTCCTGCGCGCCGGCGGCGACAATCGGCTGCGCGACGCGCAGACCGATCGCTTCTTCGTGAAACGCAACGCGGTGGCGATGCGCGTTCCAATGGAGATCGGTGACTACGTCGACTTTTACTCGTCGATCGAGCACGCGACGAATCTTGGGCGAATCTTTCGACCGAATGCGGAGGCGTTGTTGCCGAACTGGCGATGGCTGCCGGTCGCTTATCACGGGCGCTCGAGCACCATTGTGATCGACGACACGCCGGTGCGCCGGCCGCGCGGGCAACGAAAACCGCCCGATGCAACGGCGCCGGAGTTCGGCGAAAGCCGGCGCCTCGACATCGAGTTGGAGATGGGCTTCGTGACCGGGCCGGGCAATCGACTCGGCGAACCAATCGCCGTCGAGGATGCGCCGGAGCATATCTTTGGAATGTT
>JBARKF010000164.1:0-3361 GCA_049800655.1 Candidatus Cybelea sp. | reverse complement strand
CTAGGAGCCTGTAGGGTTTGAGTAACGAAAATGCGGCCGAGTGACTCGGTCACGGCTGGGTTACCATCATATCAACTTGCAAATCGTCCCCAACATGCGCGACCTTTCGGCTTAACATCACCCTGCTTTGACCACTTTGCTCGTCAGGGCGTACATTCGCCTAAGATTATAAGCCGCTCCGACGATTTTCCACTCGCCCTGAACTTTTTCGTACCCGCGTAGGGAGAACTGCCGGAAGCCCATCGCGCTCTTGATGATCCCGATCGCAGGCTCGATGGTGCTTTTCCGCTGACCGTAGATCGCGCGCCCTTCCGGCGTTCGCAAGCGATACTTCATTCGTTCGTGAGGAGCTGCTACGCTCGGCAGCGGTCGCGGCATTCGAAAGCGCGCAAGACCGCCGGCATGGCGTTCACGGCCGGGGCTGATGTATGGCGTGACCGACCGCTGCTCGCAGATCTCGACATTGAGGGCACTGTAGTAGCCGGCATCGGCCAGGATCTCGCTGGTCTTTCCAAGCTCTTGCGGTAGTGCAGCAATCCGGTCCAACCCCGGTTCAAGCAAGGCTTCATCGTTGTGGCGTTGACTGACATCGACGTCGACAAGCAATCGAGAAGCGCAGTCGATCGCACTTTGCGCGTTGTAAGCCTGCTCGAATCCACCGGCGCTCGGCATGATCCGCGACTCCTCGTCGGTGAGGTTGACCTGAGCCTTCGAGTTCATCCCTCGTGATGGGCGCTTGGGCTTACGTCCTCGGAGCTTGTTCCCGGACGTTTTCTCGTGAGCGGCCCGCTGCGCCGCCCGTTCATCATGCGCCGCTTGCTCTTGAGTAATACGTTGCTGCTCCCGCTCCCGGATGCGTTCCTTCGCTTCAGCGATAACCTGCAGACGCGTCTCTCGGCGCGCCAGCTCCGCAGGAACGTCCATGCCGTCGGGCAGATCGGCCTGATCGGCCTTTTCTGCCATGCGCAACAACCGACCAATTTCGTTCTTGATACGTCGCTCCAACTTCGTCCCGTGCTCGTAGCTCATCGCGTGGTGCTTGGATGCGTTGGCTTTGACCTTGGTTCCGTCAATGCTGACGCGGCCGATTTTGAGCATGCCGCTTTCGGCGGCAATCAGCAGAATCTGCTGGAAACACGACTGCACTTCGGGCAAAAACCGGCGCCGAAAGGTCGCGATCGTGTCGTGCTCGGGGTGCTGATTGGCCGCGATAAAGCGAAAGGCCACCGAATCGTAGGTGGCCCGCTCCAGCTTGCGCGACGAGAACACGCCCGTTGCATATCCGTAGAACAGCAGAGCCACCATCATCTCCGGCTGGTAGGCCTCGTGCCCGCGTCCTGCGTATTTCGCGCGAAGCGCTCGAAGGTCAAGCTTCGCAACGATCTCCGCGATGAACCGCGCCAAATGGTTCTCCGGCAGCCAATCCTGAACGCTCGGCGGAAGCAAGAACAACGTATCCCGATCGAGAGGTCGAAAATGCTCGCTCACCCTCAAATTGTAGCACACGCACGCTCAGGAAACCCTACAGGCTCCTAGAGCGACGTTAAGATTCACATCCGAGCCTTGAACAGGAAATGTGCCAACGCAAGGGAGGTTGATGTTGTCGTCCTCGCCGCTTTCCGCTTGGAAATCAACCCTAGTGACCTTGCCCGCATCATCAGCGGTAACGGTAACGCTACCACCTCCGGTCCTCCTCCAACGCCACCAGTGGCCGGAACCATTGGCGGCCTCTTGCGCTGCGGGATGTTCGGCGAGAACCTCAGTAACGTTACTACTTAGCGTCACACCAGCAAGGGTCTGCAGTTGACCTCCAACCGCTACAACGGCCGCCAGCACAAGGGGTATCACCGGAGCTCGCCTTGACGCGCGCACTCTACGTCGGAGCGCGAAATGCCCCCATCCGTCGTAGTGTCTTGGTGAATAGTCATGGTTCTTTCGGAGACGCTGCGGTATATCAGCGTTACGAGATATGACCGTGCAATGCCGGCGAAGTGTTTCCCCGAGAACGTCACGCCGTCGGTCGAACGGAAGAACCGATGAAATCCGCCGTTATTGGCGCCGGTCATTTCGTATGCCATTAACACGGAATTGAACGCGAAATACTCGTCATCGGCGAACGGCCCGTTTACGCTGTGTTCGTGAATCGTGTTTCCAGGCGCTGGCTCGAATGTGGCTACTGTGTAACTGCCACATGTCCAAGTGCCTAATAAATACGTGAGCTTCTGCATTTTCCCAGCGAGGCTATCACCGGCACCTCTAGCAGCCGACGTGCTTAGAGCTAAGCCTATATATAGAGCGATCAAAACGATAGCGTTACGGCTCATTTCGCTTCTGGCAGCATCCACGATCCGCTGCGCTCGGCATGCGAAGCGACTGTGCGGCGTTGCGGCATCGCGCCGTGCGCGCCGATCGGCGGCTGTGATCCGCCGCACACCGCGAGCATTGTAGCAGCGAAGCAGCTTGTTAGCGCGTAGCTGTTAAGACCCGATATATGCATCTTTGACTCCTCGCTCGACTAGCTGGCGTCTCAATTCTCGCGTTAGAGTAAATGCTGCTTTCTCACTTGCACACGACCGCCTATGACGCTCACATAATATGCCAGCCTCCTGTCACAGTTGCCCGCGAGGCATCTCCACCCTGCCTTGAGTGAGGGCGTTGGCGCTGGCCTCGCCGATTGTTGTTCCGGTGGACCGTTCAGTGGAATGAACGCGACATAGGTTCCACCTGCGAACGGATAATAGGCCAGATTGTACGCTCCTGTAGGAAACATGTTAGCGGCGATTGATGCATGTTCTCGAATTGCCTGCTGTAGGCAACAACGATCGCGCCCGCAGCGATGCCAGGCAGAGCCACTCCGTCCGCCGGCACGCTCGTAGACTGAGGCGATGGTGTGCCTACAGCGCCGGTCGTGAAGTCAACCACGATATCACGGTGCTCCGTCTTCGTCTCACTCGCGAATGTAACGTCAAACTCGTCATTTGCCATTCTATCTATGGTGACGACGTAGGATTGTAGCTCGAATGGCGGGGCTACGGTCTTGTCAAAGCCAGAGGCTTCGTAAGCCTTTATGAGGGCGTTTGCAGCATGCCCTGATATGCCCGGTCCTTGATAAGCGAAGGGTGACGCGCTGGCAGGGCTAGCCTTCAGGATAAGACCTAGTATCGCCACATTCAAGACTAGCCTTGTTAACCAAACCACCTATAGCGCCCTCAATGACTGTCAGTGTTTATCGAGTTCTGCCCCAAGTTTTAGCTGGGGGGCTTCAGTTCGGTTTCGGTCATATTTCCGCTCGGGACTTCAAAATGCACGATGAAGGCTTGGTCGTGACATGAGGGGCCCGCAGTAACCTTCGTGTCGGATA
>JBARKF010000163.1:0-18351 GCA_049800655.1 Candidatus Cybelea sp. | reverse complement strand
GTGCAGGCTCGGGCAGCACCAGCGGCGGCGGCGGCGGCGGCGGTGGGGGCGGTGGCTCTTCGTTCGCGGAACGAAGTGCGACTCGCGTTAAAGACGTACCGGGCGTTGCGTCGGGAAACGGTCAAGTAGTAGTCTCCTGGTAGCGTACGCGCGCTAACGAAAACGCAACCTTTTTGGGTGTTTTTGCGTATAAGAGACCGTATGACGAACTCTGACGCGCCAGTCGCGGTGCTCGCGATCAGCGCTCGAGCAAATCGCGGGGATGCTTCCGAATCCAGCGAACCGATCTACGGCGGCTATGCCAACGGGCGCGGCGATGTCGTGCTGTTCGCTACGGAACTCGCTTATCGCGTTAACTTCGACAAGCAGACGCTACAACAGCGCCCGCAACTGAATGCGGGCGCCCAAGAACGCTACGACGCAACCGAGCTCGGCGAGCCGTTCGAGTATGGAAGCAAAACGTTTCGCCGACTGAGCAACGAGCAAATCGTCGAGATTTGCGCGTCCGGCCGGTTTCGTCTCACGTCGAAATATTAGTTAGCGATAGGCTCGCCGCGACGAGGTCTGCTAAATTACGGCGATTGTTCGGGCCGTTGCGTGTTCCGGCGCGCTTCTCCGGCACGATAGCGATAGACGATTCGTCCCTTCGTCAGGTCGTAGGGCGAAATCTCGATCTCGACACGGTCTCCGGGAAGAATCTTGATACGATGGCGACGCAGCCGTCCGGCGATGTGAGCCAAGACGACATGGCCGTTCTCGAGCTCGACGGAAAAGGTCGTGCTCGGAAAAACTTGTTTGATGCTGCCGAACACCTCGAGCGGTGCTTCCTTGAGGTTTTGAGAGGCGTTAGCCTTGGGCGGTCGGGATTCGGTCCTATTTTTTCGCCTGCGAATTGCTATGAGTATGCTCCTATCTTAACGTCTGAAGGGGACTGCGTACGCGTCGAGCGTGTTTAAGACACCGGTCTTTCAAATGGCGCAACTTTATCGACCAATCGAAAGATCGCGCTGCGACGGAACCGAGCGGATTATCTCACAAGATCGGCCTTTCGCGCAACCTTTGAAACCGCTCAGCCGGCCGTAAGGGAGCCCTCGCCCTCGACGTGCTAGGATCGAGCCGAGAAAGCGGCCCGTACGTCATGGGATAAGCCGATTATTTCGCGGGCTCGCCCGCATCCCAATTAGGATTCCGAGCCAACTACCTCGCCCCGCAAACGAAAAATGCCGATAAATTCGATCGGTCTCTCGTGGCGGCGGGATGCAAAGCTGACGGGGTCCCGGGCAACGTTTGAAGAGTACCAAACAGCGTTAGCCGCTTTCGTCAAGCAATGAAGAGTACGTCGTCGGCTACGTTAACGTATTAGCTCCACGCGTCGCGTGTAATCGCATACACTTCTCGACGCGCGCTGCGCTCGTTGGACCTTATCGCATTTCCCGCTTACAGTGCGACGCTTGACGACAGTTGTTCTTCGAATCCCGGTTGGGTTAGCGGAATCAACTCGATCGGTGTTGGAAGAGCGACCGCTGGCTCGCCGACTGGGAAACGGACCCCTCGCGTAGTGCGATAGCACGTGTTCTTCAGGGAGCTCAAGCGCGAAAGCGCAGTGCTTCGCATTTCTGGAGCTGTACGCCTTGCATCGGGAGCGGATTTGTGAGACACTGCTTCCCACACTAAGCGCGATCTTTCGAGTGGTCGATAAGTAGCGCCGCCGAAAGATAGGCCAAATATCTTCCCTTTTTTAGACCTCTCCCTGCGTGCCGCCCCCCTTCGCGACGTTGGCGGCACTGACCGTGTCGACGCCGATCCAGCCCGCGACTATTCCCGTTGTTTTAGCTGGTTGCGAGATCTCTACGCGCGCTCCACGCGGGGCGGGCAAGGTGGCCGCCGTGTCGCGCTGCGCTTGAGTCCGACTCGTGAGCCAGCGCTGTTAATTGCGCAGCGTCTCGGGCGCCAGCCCCGCTAAAGCCGGAGAAGGGAAGTTCGTCATTCCACGACGCAACCGTAATCGCAGGGACAACCCACGCGTATCGAAAGCCAAGACCGTCACGGACACAAAAGAAGCGCCCTTGGAGGTTTTTGGTAGTATCCGTCAGGTCTTTCCCAGCACGACGTTTTCGGTCGAGCTGAATAACGGCCATACCATTTTAGCGCACATCGCCGGCCGTTTGCGCCGGCATCACATCAAGATACTTCCGGGCGACCGCGTAGACGTCGAACTTTCGCCATACGATTTGACGAAGGGACGCATCGTTTACCGCTATCGCGCCGGCGAGGAACGCCGGTCGCCCTAACGGACGGCCACCGAGACCTGAGGAGGCTCAAATGTACACAGACGAAACCCTTAACTGCGTCGATTGCGGACGCACATTCCCATTCACAGCGAACGAGCAGGAGTTCTTTGCAAGCAAAGGATTCACGAACAAACCCAGCCGGTGCGGCGATTGCCGTGCAGCGCGAAAGGCGGCCACCGGTGGCGGCCGCAGCGGAGCCAGAGGTGGTGGCGGCAGCGGGTATGGCCAGCGCGAGACGTTCAAGGCCACCTGCAGCCAATGCGGTGGTGTAGCGGACGTTCCGTTTCAGCCACGCGGCGACAGGCCGGTCTATTGCCGAGACTGCTTCGCAGCGCGGCCGAGTTACCGTTAAGTCGTTGAGCGCCCGTTTTCGCGCGTGGACGAACCGTGCCGGCTTGCTGGGCATTCACGTAGGCGCGCTAGCGGCGTTCGTGCCGAGCACATTTCACTGGAGTGGGCCGATGGTCACAGCTGTTCTGCTGTATCTCACAGGTGGGCTCGGCATCGCGCTGTGCTACCATCGGTCCTTGACGCATCGCGGGCTGCGCATGCGCAAGCCGCTGGAGTATGTGTTCGCAGTTCTTGGCTCACTGGCGTTGCAAGGCGATCCCATTCGCTGGGTTGCGACGCATCGCAAGCACCACGCGCATTCGGACACCCAAGGCGACCCTCACGGACGCAATGTGGGTTTCCGCTGGGCTCACGTCCGTTGGCTGACGGAGCTCAATGACGCGCTGCCCACGACCGATGAGCTGGCGCGGTATGCGCCCGATCTTCAGGCGCAGAAATTCTACCGGATGCTGGAGTATCTCCATCTGCCGATGCAGCTCATTCTTGCCGGACTGCTATTCGCGCTGGGCGGATGGACTTGGGTCGTATGGGGCATCTTTGTTCGGCTCGTAATCAGCTACCACGCAACGTGGCTGGTCAACAGCGCCGCGCACTCGCTAGGGTATCGGACGTATCCTACCGGTGACCTCTCAACGAACTGCTGGTGGGTCGCGCTAATTTCGTGGGGCGAGGGGTGGCATAACAACCACCACGCATTCCCGTACTCCGCCCGGCACGGACTACGCTGGTTCGAAGTCGACCCCACTTGGTGGGGCGTTAAGACGATGGCTCTGCTACGGCTCGTCGATCGTGTTCGAATCCCAACGGCGACGGCCCTACGGCGTAACGTGAAGGCTTAGCTTGCCCTCACCCTAAACGTGCCCGACGAGCAAATTTCGGCGATGCGTTCGTGGCTTAGTCGTAGGAATGTCACGTTGGCATACACGAACGCCTCGCCCGCCTCGGCCGCCTCGTAGTGCGCCTGTGCGCTAGAGTTGAGTGACGGGCGCTCACGCAGCGTCTGGCTCTTGAAGTTCACGCTGTAAGCGCAACGCTCTGCAAAGAGGCTAACTTGCCCGCGAGCGTTGGCATAGCCGCCATAAACTGGCTCTAATGATTGGCTGACGAGGCCGTTCTTATTCTTGCGAGCGATCTCCAGAACGGCAATTGGCGCCGGCGCAGTTTCCATAATTCCTGCGCTATTCGTCGTTCAGGCCGGTTCGGCCTACGCCGTCGCGAACCGGCGCTTCACCAACGACGGCTTCCGCGATTGGTCGCTAGATCGTCTTATCCTGAGAACCGGCCTCCACCGTGAGGCGGACCAGTTCTTTGGCCAGGAAATGCAGCGCGTCCCGCGGAGGGATCTGGGCCTTTTCTTGGCGGCAAAGCTTTAGCACCGTGTCGCGCGATTCTCGCATACTGACAAGGGTTGAGTAATGCGCAAATTTGGTTGCCCTGGCCTTCATGCGCTTCCAAACACGCTCCATTGGATTCATGCGGGACCTTTCTCTCGTATTGGGACCTAGAATCTCGAACCGACCCTAAAATTGCTGCCGCTGCAAATGTCCTCGATCTGCTGGAGGCTTAGCCGGCGGAAGGTGCTGTTACCGTATACAAAGTCCTCACCGGCTTCCGTCGCATCGTAGCGCGCCTGCGCGCCAGCGTTCAGCGGCGGGCGTTGCTTTAAAATCTGGTTCTTGAAGTTCACGCGATAAGCGAGGTCCTCCGAGAACAATACGATCTCACCGCGTCTATTCATATAGCCCCCGTAGACCGGTTCCGAACGCTCCGGACAGTTCAGCCCCCGGACAGCACCCGTAATAGTTAACGTGGCAACCGGCGAAGAGCTACGCACCATAGAAGAACTATGTACCATAACCTACCTTCGACCGTAACAGGGCGCGAAAGGTTGCAATTAAGCCGGACGAGGTTCGTGCTTTACAGCAAAACGCGGTCGAAATTGCCGGACTTCGGTGGTCCGGCCGCGCGGCTTACTCAGCAAGCGGAAAATGCAGCTCGCGTCTGGTGACCTGATAACACTCGCACGACTCCTTCTCCAAGCCTGCGCGATCCAAGATTTCCAGACGCCCGCGCGAGTACTTAATAAAGCCGGCGTCTTGAAACGCGGTCGCAGCCAGCGTCACGCCGGACCTTCGAACGCCGAGCATCATCGCCAGAAACTCTTGCGTAAGCGGAAATCGGCTTCGGCCGACGCGGTCGTGCGTCATCAGAAGCCAGCGCGCGCATCGGGCGTCGAGCGGATGTATGCGATTACATGCGACGAGTTGAGCCAGCACGTTAACATAGCCCACGATATATGCGTTCAGCGCTTCCCGGAACCGGGTGACGTTTCTCAGGTGCTCTTCAAAGCTCGAACGCCGCATAACAAAACATCTGCCGTCAACTTGACAAAACGTTGCATTTGGCACCGTCGACGCGCCAAGAGCCGCAAATATACCCGTAGTGCCCTCGCTGCCGATGCTGCCAACCTCCACCGATGTTCCGTCGGCGAGTGTGGTAACGACGGAGATGACGGCGTCGATCGGAAAGAAAATGCTCTCCATCGGTCCGCCGGCCTCATACAGCGATTCGTGCGTTGTTAAGTCTACTAACGCAATCCCGTCCGGCCGGGTCTCCTCGTGGTCCGCAAGTGCTGCCAGTAGCGCATTCTTGGTAAAATCGTCCTTCTCCATTTTCTTACGTCCCGCGGCTGATGGAGGTTCATCCCGCCTGTAGGGGCCAGGAGACGGCACCCTTGTTCAGCGGCCCCGCTCCTTCCTGCGCATAAGCCCGGTACCGCACATAAGCCGTCGCCGAACTTCGCTTCGCGAGGGTAAGCCTGTGAGCGTACAGACGCCGATCCTGGATCGGGTCATGATAAGAGCGAGGTAGTCTCGCGCCTTTGGAAGACCTGGTGACCTTTGATAAGTGAGACTTGAACCGCTCTTGTCGCCGGCGATGGCGGTGGACACCGTGATTCTCGATATGCGTGATGCGACGTATCTCGACTCTACGGCCCCGAGGTGCCTGTGGAGATTAAAGCACACGATGCTTGCGCCTGGTGGCGGATCCGATCTATTAAACATGGGAGGCGCCGTTCGCGTCGTCGAATGCCTGGACGATGCAACGGAACCGCAAAGCCCCGCACCGGTAGTTCACCATGCATTTTGTGGTAAAGCCGGAGCTACACGAAAACGCGTCGGTCTAGCTTGATGAGTAAGGGCGCGCATCGGTTTTATAGCTCCATTAAGGGTTTTGGACTACTCGGAATCCACGTCGGCGCCCTTGCGGTCTTCTGGCCGGGCGTCTTTCAGTGGTCGGCCCTGGTGGCCGCAATGGTCGTATTCTATGCGACCGTCGCGTTGGGCATTTCACTCTGCTTCCACCGTGCCCTCACCCACCACAGCCTGCGGCTCTTTAAGCCGTTCGAATATCTGCTGGCGATCTTCGGGACGCTCGCGCTGCAGGGCGATCCAATCCGATGGGTGGCGGTTCATCGCAAGCATCACGCGCATGCCGATCGAGAGGGCGACCCCCACAGTATCCACGGCGGCTTCAGGTGGGCGCACCTGGACTGGGTTTACCGGCACAATATCGCGCTGCCGACGGACAAAGAGATGCTTCACTTTGCGCCCGACCTCTACGCGCAGCGATTCTATCGGGCGCTCCAATACCTTAATACCCCGCTTCAGGTCGCACTTGGAGTGGGACTCTTTGCGCTCGGCGGATGGTCGTGGGTTATTCTGGGCATCTTCGTGCGGTTGGCGATCAGCTACCATTCGACGTGGCTGGTCAACAGCGCATCGCACATGTTGGGCTATCGCACCTATCAGACGGGCGACCAATCTACTAACTGCTGGTGGGTTGCGCTCATCTCGTGGGGCGAAGGTTGGCACAATAATCATCACGCCTTCCCGTTCTCGGCGCGGCACGGGCTACGCTGGTTCGAGATCGATATGACGTGGTGGCACGTCCGCATTCTCGGGTTGCTTCGACTCGCCGATCGAATCAAGGTTCCGAGCCGGTCGATGCAGCAGCGGCTCCGCCAAGGAATAATGCCCTGCGCCGACGGTTCAGACGCTGCCGGCCGTGACGATTTGGGGCGCCTTCCATACTCCGCTTAATGGAGTTGATCGAGTAACGGTTTAGCGAGACGCTGGAATCCCGGGATCACGCAAGCCCACTTAAGGCTCTTGGAGCGCAAGTGATACGGCATCGTCGGGCGTCATCGCCGCACCTCGCGCGAACAATTGTGCCAGGTCTTCCGGAGTCATGCACTCCCGGAACAATGCTTCCAACCGCGCACGCGTCGTTTGCTCGGTGAACTGCCGCGCGAAGCCGGCGCGCGAAAACGCGAAATCACTGTAGCCGGCAAGTTGTGCGGCGCGCGCGAGATCACCGTCGAGTGCCAGCGCCAGTGCGAGATGTTCGATCGCAATCGCCACCCAAGGGTGATTTCGGTCACCGTTTCTGATCACTTGGCGCGCCGCCGCGCGCGCCTCCGGAATTCGATTGAGCGCAAGCAGATATCCCGCCTCGTTATCAACGAGCGTGGTGTGAAGATGCTGCATACGATGCGAACTCCTGTGGAGGTCAACGCGCAACTGCTGCACGAGAGCCAGCGCGCGTTCGGTGCGGCCACTCTCATGTTCGGCTTCGGCGAGGTTGAGCCCAGGGGTAATTGCTCGTTGAAACTGTCCCAGGGACAAAAGAGTCGCCCGCACCTGCTCGTAGGCTCGTGCGGCTGCCTGTTGATCGCCGAAAGTACTACTGAGTATGCCTCGCGTTTGAAGAACCGTAAGGCGGAGGTCAACGTTGTCGTGCCGTGGCGCAAGCGTTTCCGCTTCTTCGATTGCGGCTTCGGCTTCTTCAAATCTCAGCGACAAGCCGGTCGCATCCGCGTACGCCTGCAAGGCGTACGCAAGAAGTTCGGAGTCGGAGATCGTACGCGCAAGCGTCAACGCCTCAGTGGCGCTCTCATACGCTAATATTGTCCGCCCATTGTGCGCTAGGCGCGAGAGTGCTGTCCAGAGTTGGCACAGCAGGCGCGGGTTTTCAATGGCCCCGAAGGCGAGGAAACGCTCCAAACGCGCAATGCCTTCATTCTCAAGGCCAAGGTCTTTCCAGCTGTCCCAGATGGCGGCGAGCAACGTGCCCGCATCTTCTTCGCTGCCGTTCACCGCCCAATCGAGAGCAAACCGTACATCCTCAAGTTCGGTTTCCACGAGTCGTTCCATATCAGCGTACCGACCCGTTTCCTCGAGTTGCTTTCGCGCTTCGCGAAAGATGTCACGCAGGTGTCGTAAATGGCGTGCGTCTGAGGCTTCCCCCGCGGCTTCCCTCTTTTCGCGCATGTACGCTCTCGTCGATTCGAGCATGCGGTAGCGCCGCACGCCGCCATCGTCATCCGCCAACACCAGCGACTTGTCCACCAATGACTCGAGCGTGTCGAAAACATGTGCTTCGTCCAAGTTCTCGCCGCCGCCGACCGCAACCGCGCCTTCGAGTGAGAAACCGTTCACGAACACGCCGAGTCGTCGAGCAAGAACTCGCTCATCCTCGTCCAGCAGGCCGAAGGTCCAGTCGAGCGTCGCGCGAAGCGTCTGCTGGCGCGGCAGGAGGTCATGCCCACCGCCCGTGAGCAGGCGAAACCGATCGTCCAGCCGATCGCGCAGTTGTCGCGGGCTGAGCATAGTGCTTCGTGCCGCGGCCAGTTCGATGGCCAGCGGAATGCCGTCGAGTCGCCGGCAAACCTCCCCAACCGCTCGGGCGTTCTCGTCGCTAAGCACGAAGCGATCGTCGACGGCCGCAGCGCGTTCGGCAAAAAGCGCGACCGCCGCATACCTCGCCGCATCGGCGCCCGCGAGCTTCGTGACGGTATCTGGGGTCGGCAGCGAGGGAACTCGGAATGTCGCCTCGCCGGAAATGCCGAGGCTCTGACGGCTAGAAGCCAAGATACGAATGAGCGGAGAAGCGCGCAGAATGGCCGCGACGACACGTCGTGTCTCCTCGACGAGGTGCTCGCAGTTGTCGAAGATCAGCAGGGCGTTTTTGGAACGAAGTTTGCTCAGCAGCGACTCGAGCGGGTCGCCCGCGCCGCGCAGCGCGATACCTAAGATTTGCGCAACGGTCGACGGAAGATACTCGCCGCGCGACAGCGGGGCCAGTTCGACAAACCAAACGCCGTCGTCGAACGTATCGAGCAGGTCCGCGGCGACTTGCAACGCGATCCGCGTCTTGCCGACACCGCCTGACCCGACGAGCGTCACGAGCGGCGACTTTCTCATCAACGCCCCAACTTCGGCCAGAATTTCCTGACGCCCGATCAGCGACGTCAGTTGTCGCGGCAAGTTGTGCCGCGCGACGGTTTCATGAACGACCCGAGAAAGAGTCCTCGACACTCTGCCGTCACCTGGGCGAAACACCTTTGGGCGCGCTGCGGCTGCTTCGAAGCTTCGGCGCTGCTCCATATCGAGGCCAAGCGCTTCAGCCAGGAGCGCCAGCGTTCCGCGCTGCGGGGTCCGGCGATCCCCGCGCTCGAGCGCGCCGATTCCTTGGGTGCTCATCCGAGCACGCGCGGCCAGGGCCTCCTGGGAGAGCCCGGCCGCGAGCCGATGGCATCGCAGAAGTGCTCCGAAAGCCGCAGACGCGGACGTCGGCTCCTCGTCAGGCGCCATCTGAGCAAGTTCGGGCAGTCGCCAACGGGCTCCTTACGCGCGCGTGCAGTCAAGTTGTGTAGGCATCTTGTAGAGATGTCGCTTGTCGCGACCGTCGATCGAGCGCACCATTGGCCCATGAAACGATCTCGGGGAGCGCAACATGAAGACAACGGGAACTGACCCAAATCAGCACGATCTAGACATTTTCGAACAGATCAAATTGGAAAGCTTTATGGCGACACCCGACGCTCTCGAACCGTTCGGCGAGGCAGATCTCAGTTGGGCGGTCACCGGACCGGATGGCTTTGGCGTAATGCTCAACGGCATTCCCGTGCAGCGCGTTGGGCACATGACGGTCGCGCCACGCGTCAGCACGGGCTACACGCTGGTGGCTTCCACGGGTTCAGCGAGTAAGGTGCTGGGGAGTCTGGGCATCGCCGTCGACACGGCGAGTTGCATCACGGTCGAAGCGTCCCCCGGATTCGGTAAATCGCTGCTGCAAGACTGCAAAGGAAGCGCCCTCGGAGCTAATCCCGACCTTTCTTTGGCGAGCGATGCCACGCCGTCTGCGCAGTCGCTACTCTGGTTCACGCCAGGCGCGATGAATCTGGCCCTATACTTTATGGTGGAGACCCATGAACCAGTGTTTCATCGAGTCAATCTGGCGATTAGCATATCGACCGGTTTCAATATCGACGGCAACGGCAAGATCGTACCGGCGGATACGAACATCGTCGCCAGCATCGATCCCGGGTCCGCTGCGATCGCCGGCTTGTTTGTCGACCTGCATCTCCAAGATAAGGCGAATGCAGCACGCATGGACTTCCAAACGCTTGTCGATGCGATTCCAGACTTCATTTCGTTCGGTTACCTGATCGGCGAGAACATGCGATACCAAAACATTTCGATTCCCGGCGACCCGGCGGACCCGCCCTTTACCATCGTCGCCTGCCCGCTCCCGAGTTTACTTGGGACGATACGCTCCGATGGTGGAGCAATTGGCGCAAGAAACTAAAAAATGCAGAAGGCTAAAGCCCAGCTTCTTTCGGCGGGGCTGGCGCTAGCACTCGTCTTCGCTGGGGGCGAAGGTCGCGCAGCCAACGCTTCGCCTGTAAGACCACTCTTTCTCGTCACCAGCTACGGCGGCAAATGTCTCGATTACGGGCCCCGTTTCCGCGGTGACCGTTCCCTCGCGATCTACCTCAACGACTGCGCGGTCGCGCACCCGATCGGAGTCCAGGAGATCGACGATCGGCACGACGTCGTGCTATATGCGGGCACCGACGTGATCGGCATCCACAATCCCGATTCAAATGCGACGACGACGACCGGCGCCGGCACGGCTCAGGCGCCCGCGGAGTATGCGCTCGAGTTGCAGGCTGCCCCGGGGCCGTTGCAACACGACCTTGCCAGCCAAATTTTCATACTCGATGGTGACAGCATCATCCTCGCGAGCAGTCGCCCCTGCAGCAACTCGGCGACGGCCACGGAATTGTGTCCGCCACCTCCACCGGAAATGGTCGTTCAGATCGAACACGGTCGCGGGGCCGACGGCTCTCCGCTCGTTGCGGCGCCGCGGACTCTTGCATCTTACGAATTCTGGGACTTCAGTCCGGTCAATGGTTCCGGAGACTTCCCGACGAGCGGATTCGTGCGTGTCGCGACGAGCGTCGATTTGTGGAACGCCCTCTGCACGCCGCGCGCGAAGTTGAACGGCGGTCAACCGATCGTTGACGACCCCGGCCAGCCCGACGACGGACAGCTTCTGGTTGCCTGCGGCAGTAAGGCGGGCCCGGGCACCGTGATCGATATCGATGACGACCCGAACGGATGTCGCAACACTCCGGACGTCGCCGGCCCGTGCATCGATATGAGCGCCTATCCTTCGCTCGTTCTTTCGTCGAGAGTTACCTTGCGCGGCGGGCGGAGGGGGACCGCTCAGGGCGCTCAGCTTTTCGCCGCGTATGTCCACGAGCGAGGGACACCGGGCGAGTGTCCCTGGTGCATGTTGCAAGTCGAGGGCGACTACGTTCGCGTCACCGGGTTACGCTTACACGGTCAAAGCCGCGACATGAACACCCTGGTCGAAAAGAGCGACGCGATCGAAGTTGAGTGGCCTACGGCGCAGGCAATTCAGCCGGCAAAGATTGCCACCACGACGCAATATATCGCGACGATCGATCATAACGACATCTCTGATTGGGAAAACGCAACGGTCGAAGTTAATGGACCGTACGACGGCCAGACCTCCAATCACACCTGCTCCGTGCGCGAGGATCTCAACGGCAGCCCGCGGACGTTCTCACAATCCTGCAGCTGCACGATCTTCGACCCCGTCGCGCACGCCAACGTGACGGTAGACGACGACCCCGCGACTCTTAGCAACGTGCGCATCGAACGCAACTTCATGCATAACAACGAGCGGTGGGGCGGCGGCTACGGTAGCGTCATGTCGAGCGGGGGAAGAGCCGTGCTCCTCGGCAATACCTACATGTCCAACCGCCATGCCATCGCTTCGAGCGGCGACCCTCATAACGAATATCGCGCGTGGTACAATCTCGTCCTCTCCGCAGTTCCGGCCTATTCGTCTAGCGACAGCGGCAGTATTTGGGATGTGGGGCGGCAGCAGGATTTCGACATGCACGGGACCGGTGAAAACTCGAGGAACAGCAGCGGCTACGGGTGGACCGGAGGATTTGCAGTCGACATCGGCGGCAACACGTTTCTCGGCGGGAACCGATACAACTTCGAGTTGCGCGGTCATCCTTGCCACGCTATGTTCTTCCGCGACAACGGTACGCAGCAGGGGCAGACTGACGGCGCGGGCACGATCAACTTCCACGACGTGGGCGACCCCGGCGTCCCGTTGCAGGTCCTGGGGCCGGATCTTCCGCGGACTCCGGTTGGGGTGCCGACCGACGTGCCGACGTCGGAGGTCATCGACGAGAACAATCAATTCGGCAACAGCAGCATACCGTTTCCCGACCCGGTCGCAAAGCTTGCGGTCGGCGACTTCGATGGGGACGGGGTTACCGATCTGTTCATGGCGACCGGCACGGCGTGGTACTACTCGCCAGGAGGCACGGCCGAGTGGCGCTTTCTGAACGCGCAATCCTATCGCACCAACGAATTGCTCTTCGGCGATTTCGATGGTGACGGACGCACCGATATCGTCATGCAGTGGGGGTCGCGCTTGCTGGTTTCATGGGGGGGCGAATCCGACTGGGAGGTCCTCAATCCGGGACCTATCAAAGGCTTCCTGAACGAGATGGCGGTAGGCAAATTCGTCGACCGGCCGCCGAGCGACAAGCGTGACGACATATTTCTTGCCGACGAACACACATGGTCCGTATCGGCAGCGGGCGCCGGGCCCTTCGAGCAGGTGGGAACGTCGAGCTTCGGACTTAGAGACGTCCTGCTTGGAAACTTCGTGGGTGATGGCAAGACCGACGTTATGGGGATCGTCGCCGGAAAATGGCAGGTCAGCGACGGCGCCCGTGGAGCGTGGACACCGCTGCCGGTGTCGTTGACGTCCAAAATGGACGGACTCGCAGTTGCCGATTTTAACGGCGACGGCCGATCCGATATCGCGACGACCGATGGCAGCAACCTTATGGTGTCATTCAGCGGCAGCGGCCCGTGGTCGCGGCATAACGTGTCGGGATGCAGTGGATTACCCGGGACCCTCCAACAGGTGCCGATCGGCCACTTCCAAGACGGCGCCCCGTCGGAACTTCTGGTTGGGAATCAACATGGTCTGTGCATCGTCGATGGGATGTCGTCGAACGTCGGCGTGTGGACATTACAACCCTGGAGTCGCCAAGACATGCAGTAGAGCCTTGGGCTAAAGGAGCATGAAGAAAGTCCGAAGGTAGCCTCACCTTAGCGGCAGTCGATCGAGGACAAACGCCGCGATGGAATCCGCAGCGGGCGGATCGACATTCGCTAGAACAACGACTGTGTATCCGGAGATCGGACAGATATCCAAACTGCCGGACATCCCCGGCGCTCCACCGGTATGACCGAAACACCTCTGCCCGTTTGGACGCTTATCCACGAAGCCGTACGCGTACTGGAGCGGGTCATCGGGCATACTCGGCATGGCGACGACTCCGGTCGTGAGCATGCGTGTATATCTTTCGTTCAGCAGTTTGTTCGAGTGCAACGCTTGGGCAAACTTTAACAGATCGGCAACGGTCGAATACCCGCCGCCAGCCGAGGTCCCACGATAGGGCAGCGTATCAGTGTTGGGTTCCCACGAGCGACCATCCTTGGTGTAGCCAACGCTGAGATCAGGGACTGCATCACGCTCCGGTTCCGACCCGGTCGATAGCATTCCCGCAGGTTCAAAGACATGCCGGCGCACGTAATCGTAATAGCTTTCGCCGCTGACCTTCTCGACGATTTCTCCGAGCAATATGTAGCCAAAATTACTATAGTCGAAGCGACTTCCAGGCCGGAACCTCGGTCCCCGAACTCCGTACAGTCTCACGTAGTCGTCAATCGTTTGCAGGTCGAGCCGATGTGCATCGAACTGCGGTCCGAAGATATCACCTGTGCCCCCGGTGTGCGTCAGCAGTTCTCGAACGGTCACCAGGGAGGCAACCTCCTTGTTCGGGTAATCCGTCAGATATTTCCCAAGTGGGTCATCTAGCCGGATCTCGCCACCTTGAACGAGTTGCAAGACTGCAACGCCTGTAAACATCTTGTTCATCGATCCGATGCGGAAACGGGTCGAGACCACATTGGGCACGCCGCGCGCCCGGTCTGCGAGACCGTAAGCGCTCTCGAAAATAGCCTCTCCGTTCTTCGCTATAAGCAGTGCCCCGCTGAACAGTCCGGCTCTTGCATCACGTTGTAACTCTGACGCGACAGTGGTCTGGAGCGCCTCCTCCTGGAGGTTTGCCCTGGGCCACAACGGCGCAAACGATAGGCCGTCGATCTTGCCTTGCGAGTTGACCTGGATAATCCATGTTAGAGACGTCTTTGCAAAGGCAGCGACGAACTCGTAGTTCCTGTCGCCCATCGATAGATTAGCGCCTACATAGCGTAGCGACTGCAGTTCGCCTAAACGGGCTAGTTCATTCGCAGTCGCTCGCACGATCCGCGGCGTCAGTTTCGCATTGACATCTGACGACAACTCTTTGCGGTCAGCGTTTCCGGTTTGGCTGCGAAGGATCCACTCCTTTGCCAATGCTTCAATTTTCGGGTCTGCCGGCGGCGAAGCGGTTGCAACGGCAGCGACACCCGGTTGTTCAGTATATGGCGGCCATACCGAGTCGGACGTCAGGGTGCTCGCCGCTTGGTAGTTCGCCGCGATCAGGTCCCAGGAACCATGGGCGTACGAGACGGTGACGACGGCGGGGCTGCGCGTCGGCGCTAAGACGACGCTGTGAGACTGAATAAGCGGATCGCCGGCCCAGGCCGCTGCAGCAGTTTCATGCCAGGTGAAAGCTACACGCGCGGTCCGCACATTGGCGCCCGGGCGCCTCCGACCCGGCGCCGTCCAAAGGATCCGGTCTGGAACCAGCTTCGTATAGCAAAGGTACGATAAGTGCAACGGATTGTTACCGAAATCGTTACCTTCAAAATAATACGGAAACGCTCGATCGGTGAGATGATAGCGGATCCCATTTCGTACCGGCTGACTCTTTGCTAATCCGGCTTGAACGAGCACGTTTAGAAGTTGGTACGCCAGCAAGCCTTGAGGACGGCTTTGGATCCTCGATGACACGAAGCCAACCCATAGTGGCGGCAGCCATACATCGTGTGGAGAGAACTCGACGCTGTAGTCCGGGACAAAGGCGCCATCAACCGAGGAAGCGTTCCAACCGAGAGGAACGCACCGGTGGAACTGATCGGCGAAGCGATCCGTTATCAGCTGTTGAAATGCGTTATGGGAACACGCGGCCAGAGTGATCAGCGCGATCAAGGTGATGCCGAGGCGGCCGAAACTCATCGCAGAGTACCTTCACCGTCGCCCAGCCGAAACCCGACTCATGGTTCCCGGCCGACGGCCGTTAGACCCGCGCAAGAAGCCCGTTACAGGGAGTGGAGCGTCTCGTTCACTCCGCCTGAACCGATGCCGCTCTCACTTGCGCTTCCAGAGAGTCTTTTGCGTACTTTTGCGCCCCGCATCAACGTCGCGATATAGGCAAAATCTCTGCTCTTTTGTAGAGAGCAATTAGAGCCAATATGGCATTGATATGCGGCATGCCCGTCGAACGAGCCACTTATAGTCTTGTCTCCTGAGGTTATCGTGAATGCCTCGGTAAGTGAGGTTTCTAATCGCGAGACTTTCGGTTGCGCAGGATCAGAGGCGCCAATCGATGCCTTTCGCATCGGCGGTTTCGATCGCGATTTCGTAGCCGGCGTCCGCGTGGCGGACGACGCCGATGCCGGGGTCGGTCGTTAGCACGCATTCGAGACGCTCGCGCGCATCATCACTGCCGTCGGCGACGACGACCATGCCGGCATGCAGGCTGTAGCCGATGCCGACGCCGCCGCCGTGGTGGTAGCTCACCCAATGCGCGCCGGCGGCGGCGTTCAACAGCGCGTTGAGGATCGGCCAATCGGCGATCGCGTCGCTTCCATCGCGCATCGCTTCGGTCTCGCGGTAGGGGGACGCCACGCTTCCGGTGTCGAGGTGATCGCGTCCGATGACGATCGGCGCTTTCACCACACCGTCGCGCACGAGGTCGTTGAAGGCGACTCCTGCCTTCGCGCGGTCACCATAGCCGAGCCAGCAAATGCGCGCGGGCAGACCTTGAAAGGCAATCCGCTCGCGCGCAAGGCGTATCCAGCGCGCCAGCGAGGCGTCGTCGGGAAAGAGCTCGAGCAGTTTTTCGTCGCAGCGTTCGATGTCGCTTGGATCGCCCGAGAGCGCCGCAAAACGGAATGGGCCGGAGCCCCGGCAGAAAAGCGGCCGAATGAAGGCCGGAACAAATCCGGGAAACGCAAAGGCGCGCGCAAAGCCGGCTCGCTCGGCCTGCGCGCGAATGTTGTTTCCGTAGTCGAAGACGATCGCACCGGCATCGAGATAGCGCACCATCGCGGCGACGTGAGCGCCGCAACTCTCGAGCGCGCGGCGTTGATACTCGTTCGGATCGGTGCGCCGAAGCTCGGCAGCCTGCTCTAGTGTTAAGCCCGCCGGAACGTAGCCGTCGAGCAAATCGTGCGCCGACGTTTGATCGGTGACCGCGTCGGGGCGAAAACCGAGCTCGTAGAGCGCTGGAAACTCCTCTGCCGCGTTTCCTTCGTAGCCGATGGAAATGGCTTCGCCCGCCTCGCGGGCGCCGTCGATCTCGCGCAACGCCGCATCGCGCGATTCGGCGACGCGGTCGAGGTAGCGAAGCTCGCGGCGCCGTTTGAGTCGCGCGCGGTCAACGTCGACGATCAAGCAGATGCCGCCGTTCATCGTGATCGCAAGCGGCTGCGCGCCGCCCATCCCGCCCACTCCGGCGGTCAACGTTACCCGCCGCTCGAGCGACCCGCCAAAGTGCTGCCGAGCCAGCTCGGCAAACGTCTCGTACGTGCCCTGAACGATGCCTTGGGTTCCAATGTAGATCCACGAACCCGCGGTCATCTGGCCGTACATCGTCAGACCCTTTGCCTCGAGTTCGCGGAAGACGCTCCAATCGGCCCATTTCCCCACGAGGTTCGCGTTAGCAATCAAGACGCGCGGCGCGCGTGCGTGCGTTTTGAAGACCGCGACCGGTTTGCCGCTCTGAACGATTAGCGTCTCGTCGCCCTTCAAACGGCGCAATGTCCGAACGATTGCGTCAAAAGCCTGCCAAGACCGCGCAGCTCTTCCGTTTCCACCGTAGACGACCAGGTCTTCCGGCCGTTCGGCAACCTCAGGATCGAGATTGTTCATCAGCATTCGCAACGCGGCTTCTTGCGGCCATCCGAGGCACGAGATTTCGCCGCCCCGCGGCGCCCGAACGGTGCGAGCAGTGGCTACAGCGCTCATGGGCGGCGTCCTTCGACTCCGGTCAGGATGAGAACTCCTTCAAGGTTATCGCGGCTTCTCGTCCTTCGACTACGCGCCTCCGGCGCTCCGCTCAGGATGACATCCCTTTCGTAATTCGACTACGGCGCTGCGCGCCAAGTTTACCTGAGTACAACATGGCCCGGACGGCCCACCCAATACTCCATGGAAATGACCGCTCCGGGCCTCCGCCGGAGCTATTTCCACATCAGCGACGCCGAGCTTGTCGTCCTGAGCGAAGCTCGCGCCAGCGAGCGTAGTCGAAGGCCGAAGGGCTCAGGATGACAACGGGTGAGCGCTTTGGTCAATGTTACACGGTCGCGCAGAATGACATGCGAGGAATTTCGCGAATGCCGTTGTCGCATGTAGCCCATGCCTACTTGGGGACGTGCATGCAACACTCGTTCAAGCGCTCGCTTTTCCTTTTTACCCTCGCCGGCGGATTCGCATCGGCGCAGATTTGTGCGTTCGCCGGAACGACCGGCTCCGTTACCGGTGCGGTCGTCAGTACGAACGGCGCGCCGATCGCGGGAGCGCGCGTCGTCGCTGTAAGTCCGTCACAAACGGCGACGGTGACCACCGACGCAGCCGGACGTTTTTCAATGCTCTCACTCGCGCCCGACACGTACACGTTTACGGCTGCTAAGGAGGGCTTTGAAAGCGCTTCGCTCACCGGCGTATCGGTTTTTGCCGACCAGTTGCAGACGCTGCGGGTCACGCTCGTGCCGTCGCTGAGAACCATCGCCCACGTCACCGCCCGCTCCTCAATGGATCTCGTAAAGCCGGGAACGACGAGTGACGTCTACTCGGTGAACGCAACCGTCGCACAGGCCGCCGCAGGGATGGGCGGCGGCGGCAACCTGAACAATGCCTACTCCGCGATTTCCGCCGTGCCCGGTGCGTACGTGCCGGCAAACCAGCAAGGCTGGAATCAAGTGGTTTACATTCGCGGCGGCAACTTCGATCAGGTCGGTTACGAGTTCGATGGCGTTCCGGTGAACCGCTCGTTCGACAACTATCCGGGCAGCACGGCCGGCACGCTCGGTCAGCAGGAGCTGCAAGTCTACGCGGGCGGCGGAAC
>JBARKF010000162.1:0-2426 GCA_049800655.1 Candidatus Cybelea sp. | reverse complement strand
TTTCACCCTTGACGAACGTAAACGGTACGTTGTATGGAACGACGATACGAGGGGGCGATTTTGACCGATGCTGCATCGTCTACGGATACGGAACGTTCTTCGCGTTGACCCCATAAACGAATTGCATGATCACCGGCATGAGTTGCGCTTTGCAGCGATGCGGGATTACTTCGTGCTGATCGCGGCGCCGGTTGGTTGGCCGCGCCGACGACGGTGGTCGTTGGAGTTGGTCGGAAGGCCTCCGGCCGGGCTCGCCCAGCGGTCGATGCTGCTAGTACGACGGAGACAAGAGTCGATGTTGCCGGCTGCGATATATCTCTGTCCGTTCGCCGCAACGACGGCCTGGACCACGTCGCAGACCGGACTGCCGTTGTAGTTGTCAAGGGCCGTTGAGTTAGTGATCGTTCCTGCGGATCTCGAAACCGTAAACCAGTAGAGGCACGAGGTGCTAGTATTCCCGCAGAGCTGATCGCCCACGATCCATGACTCGTTCACGCCCGACCACTGCACCATGCCCGGGTAGTAAACTGTTCCGCCGCTCAGCGTGACCGTGCCGCAACCACTGCTCCCTGCCGGGCACTCCGACAGAATGAAGTCCCCGCTCGCATCGAAGCCGTCGACCATAAGATTGCCGTCGCCGTCGTAGCCGGCGAAATAGTAGAGATCCTGGGCCGAATTGCGCAGGCTGGTCGGGCTGCCCGACCCGCCTGGATAAACCAAGACGTCGCCCGGGCCGATGCTGAGGTTGAAGATATTCGTGACCGCGAGATCGCCGTTCGACCGGTTGACGGCGCATCCGATCGGGAAACCGGTCGAGTCGGAAAGGGTCGAGAGGATCGAGCCGGCCCGCGAGAGCTTGACGATTTGTTGCGCGCGGGTAACCGCGACCCAAATATTGCCCGACGCGTCGGCGCACTCGCCTTGCGGCCCGTCGAAACCGGTGATCACGCCTTTAAGCCGCAAGTCCGGCATCGTGTATATGCTCACGGTCCCGGCGGCAAAGTCCGACTCGAAGAGAAGTCTCGGTGACAGCGTCGCGTCGCGAGAGACCCACGACCTGTGATGGTCGGGCTGCGGCTTCATTGTCTGCACCGCCGCGGAGAATCCGCGACCTCGATGGATCATCCAGAATGGAGTCAGCCCGGCGGTTCCGAGGCCCGTAGCGCTAATCGACGATTGCGACGCGCCACCGGTACAACTCGCGAAAATCGCCGCGGCCCCCAGTACGCCTATCGCACAAGGAGCCAACCCAAAGCCTCTCATCATCAGAAATGCTCCCTTTTTTCATGACGTCTAACAGGCTAGATGCCGGAACGCGTGTCGTTCTGGGGTTGCGGTTCATACGACTTAAGCCCTGGGCTTTCCCCTCCAAGCAGCAAGGTGTACCTGTTGTTGCGAAAGACGACTCTGCCAACAACTCTGTCAACTCTGCCAATTCCCGCGATTTTCGCCCAAGCGAAGTACACCGCGCCCGCGGGCTTCGAACTGCCGCCGAAGATACCGCTCTACTTCGCGACCAACTGCCACAAGCAATAGCGGTGGCGAGCTCTCAAAAACAAGTATCTTTTTTGAGATGCAGCCGCCGCACAATTTCCACGTAATCGTGCATTTGGGCGATCTGAAAAACAGGCCCGGTGGCTTGTTGCCGGTTAACGGAGCGTTTTATCTCCACATCGATGAAGGCCCGTACAAAAATGGGGGGATTCACAAGCTCACTTTGTCGGGCGAACTATCGCTAGTGTGTTGGTTTCGCCTCAGGCCTCCGCCGCCTAAAGGCGTAGGACGCGCCGGCGTAGCGCTAACATATGAAGGTGGGTCGCTCTATGGTATCTCCAAATGGGGCGGTAAGCAACGAGCCGGAGGCGGAACGGTCCTCGAGGTGACGCCGTAAGAAGCGCGTCGCGTGGCCGTTCGCGGGACCGAGCGATACGGCAGCGAATGATCGCGTGCACCATCGCTCTACGTAAGCAAGGAGCAGAGCACGTGAAACGTTGGGACCCCATGCGTTACGTCGCAGCAAGTTGCGCGGCTGGCGCACTACTCGCCGGGTGCGGCGGATCGCAGCCGCCGGTCGGTGTCAATATTACGAACGCTCGGACGCAAGCTCGGTCGCACCATCGTACTTTTAAGTACACGGGCGGCAAGCAATCATTTAAGGTGCCGCCCGGCGTGACGAACGTTACGATTGTGGCAACGGGCGCGCGCGGTGCAAACGGCGGCTACGACAGCGAATACTTCTCCGGCTACGGCGGCGCCGGAGGTTCGGTGCAGGGGACGATACCGGTGAGGCCCGGAGAACGCTTGGCGATCTTCGTTGGCGGATGGGGCGGGTATGGCGGCTTTAATGGCGGAGGATCTGGCCCCCGTGGCTGTCATTCGTCTGACTGCTTCAGCATCGGCGGGGGCGCGTCTGACGTGCGGCAGGG
>JBARKF010000161.1:0-15706 GCA_049800655.1 Candidatus Cybelea sp. | reverse complement strand
GTGCGAAGGTTGCGAACGTCGCCGGTGCGGTGCCAAGAGCCGGAAGTTCGCTGCTGAAGATCCGAACTTGATCGGTCGTGCCGGCGCCGGAGCCGACGATGATGTTGTCCGCCGATCTGCCGTCGATTTGCGTGGACGCAACGCCCACGCCGCCCCTCTGCGCCGCGTCGAATGCTTGGAAGCGCGCGAGCTCGGTTGAGAACGGTTTGCCGCCGCTGGGGACGCCTGAATACACCACGACTTCGGGCGAGTGCCCCTTGCCCGCCCCCACGATGAGATCGTAGATTCCGTCAGCATCAACGTCGCCGATCGCCACGCTGGGCGTTCCGTAGAAATCCGGGAATGGCGTGACCGTCGTTATCAAGCGATCGCCGTGCCCGTCGAAAACGTTCACCCTCGCGGGGTGGCCCGGCGACCCCGGAACCGCCACAGCATAGTCGGAGATGGCAGGAATGACGTTGATGAGCATCATCAGCCCATTGTCCTCGTGGTTGAGCCGATGGCAATGCAGCACGTACAACCCCAAGTAGTCGTTGAACCTCGTGCGCATCGTCAGCGTACCGGCCGCAATGACGGCCTCTTGCGGTCCCATCAACGGCGCGGGAACGTTGGCGTTGTCCTGGCCGAACATCTGCGGCCCCAGTTTTGTTCCGGTCGTCGGATCGAAGTACTTGGTGACTTGGAAGTCGTTGACGTGGACGTGAATCGGATGCGCGTCGTTATTGTGGTTGACGAAGTTCCACTCCTCGACCGAACCGAGCCGCGCTTGAATCAACGGAACGTTGGGAAACGCGTTTCCGTCGAACGCATACACGAACGCCTTGGGATCCTCGTTACTGGCGTGCTTGTTGAGAAAGCCGCCGTTGATGAGCAGCGTGCGACTCACGTCGGGCTTGAGCTTTGACAAATCGTGGAAGGGCGTCGGCGCGTCGAGTTTTTGCCCCGCGTTAAACGCCGTGGTCACGCCTTGCCCGGCGGCCGGATTGGCATCGAGCAGTGTTTGCGACGGGAAGATGAAAAATCCATCGGCATAACTGATCGCAGAGGGCAGCACGCTGAGAGTTCCCAACCGAGCCGGCGGATTCGGCGTGCCATTGTTGGTGTAGAGGACGCCGGGTGCGGAAAGCGTCCTGGCGCCCGAACCGAGGCCCGGCAGTGAAAGGCGTAAGGATCCTTTGGCGGGCATCGTCACGGCGATCGCAAAGCGCGAGGCCGGCGGAATCAGTAACTGCGTGCCGTCCCGTTCGTACGGATAGTGCACTTCGCCGTAGGCGATGCCGTCTTGTCCAACGATGGCGATCTTCGGATGGTAGCCGGTCGCGGTTTCGGTGAATTCAACGTTCATGTAGGCAATGTCGCTAATGTTGGCGAGCACCCAAATCTCGGTTTGCCCAGGCCTCACCTTCAGGACCGGCTCGAACAGCCCGTTGACCGTAAACTGCACGTCGCGTTCGTAGTCGGGAAGCGAAGGATCAGCCTCGAGAGTGCCGCCGGAGCCCGCAGCTGCCGTAAAGCGCTGCAGGTTGGCCGGTACGAACTGGAAACGCCCGCGCATATTATTGATCGACAGCGGCCCGGCGTACCACACGGTGCCCCACTGCGTGCCTTTCTTCGATTCCAAGAAGTTCACCGGTGCGAGTGATGGGCGGTAGGTGCCGTCGGCGAGTTCGTCACCCTTAGGCGGAATCAGGGTGCTGACCCATTGCGGCCAGTTCGGATTAGTCATTTGCGCCAGGCCGCCCCTCCGATCGAATACCACATTGTATTGCAACAGCATAGTGCGGATCGGAATCTTGTTTTGCGTGACGAGTGGGATTTCACTGTCGGCACGGCCGACGAGCAGCATACCGGCAAGACCGTAGTACGTCTGCGACGCCGTTAGGGTGTGCAGGTGGCTGTGATACCAGTACGTGCCCGGCGTCATGTTCTTGGGGATGTCGTACACGTACGTGTTCGACATGCCGGCATCGATGTGCAACAGCACGTTGTCGGCATTACCGCGGGGGCTCACGTGCGCGCCGTGCACGTGGAGATTGAACGGCGACGACGTCATCATCGTCGGGTACAGCGGCACCGGCTGGGCCTTTGGCGTAAACTTTGGGTCGTAAAAGTCGGGGACGGTCAGGTCACGCAACTCGTTGTTGATGTGGACGATCAGCCTCTCGCCGGGTTCAACTTGCAGCGTCGGTGCGGGATACTGGTGCCCGCCCGACATTTGGCCGTTGGACGCGGTTCCGCGCTGCACCGAGTAATCGAAGAGCAGCATGTTCTTCACGGGCTTGGCGACAGTGTTGAGCCTTGCAGTACTCTGACGCGGAGTCAGCGTGACCTCGAGCACGCCGTCTTTGCTGGCAAGCGTCACCGGTTCGGCAAAATCGGGGTATGCGGCCACATCCGGCACTGCAGGCATGTCCTGCGCCTGGATGCGTAGCGCCGATACGCCAACAGCAACGACGGTCGCCAGCGCAAGGGCGTATGCAGGAAGCGTTCGGAATGTACCAGGCATGCAACGTATCCTTTTCCGGCAAACGTAACGCCGCGCCCTCGAACGAGTTGGTAAAGCCACGGCGTTCCGGCATTCCGTTTGTGAGCATTCTATGAGCAGCACGGTGACTCCGCCGTTCCCACGGGTTCTGCGGACGCCGCTGCATTCGCGCATCATGAGACGTTCACACATACCAGCAGTGTGCAGATGTTCACCGTGCCGAAGCGCGTCAAGCAAATTAAAGTCGACGCACTGGGGGGCAACGGTGGAAGCAGCGACGAGAGCTTCCCGACCGGCCCGGTGGGCTATGGCGGCCGCGTCGTTGCCACGATCAACGTTGCGCCGCAGGAGCAGTTACTCGTTTACGTCGGCGGCAATGGGTCCGCCGATCGACAAAATGCGCAGCGTTCCAATTCCGATTATCTGCTGACTGCCATCCCCTGCGCGGAGCACTCGCAATCGATCGTCGTCGTCGGTCCGCTCGCGCCCGGCGCGACCTCCGACGCAGTACCTACACCGCTCGCCTGATAGACGGCGCCGTCCGCGGTGACCCACGTCAAGCCGTACGCCGGAACGTTCGAGATCGTGCGCGACGGCTCGGTCTGTCCCGGCGCGAAAACCGAGACCGATGCGCCACCGCTGCTTGCGACGTAGATGTTGCCGGCCCTGTCGATGCCCATGCCCGGGCCGACAATGTTCGCGAGATCCAGATTCATCGGAATTGGCTGCGAATATCCCGGTGCGATCTTGACCATCTGCAGCGCCAGCTTTGCCTGCTCCGCGACGACAAGGTCGCCTTGAGGATCGAACGCCATGCTGCCCGGATCGAACGCGTAGCCGCCGATGCCGGTGTCGATCGAGCGCTCCGGCGTGATCTGCCCGGGAGCGAACACTTGCACCCAGCCTTCATCCTGGACGTTTTCGTTGACGTAGACGTTGCCGGCGCGGTCGACCGCCACGCTTCCTGGCTGGCCCATGACGTCCGAGATCGTGAGGAACGGCGACGAGGCGCCCGGCTTGAACTCCGTCACGCTCGCGGGAACCTTGTTCGACTCGTTGGCCACGTAGAGAATGTTCTTGGAGTTGACCCACAGCCCGAACGGTCTGCCCGCGCCCTGGGTGATAAGACGCAGCTGTCGCGGATTCTTCATGCCCGCCGTGTACACGTGGATCTGCCCAAGGCCTGGTTGTCCGTCGATGTCGGCAATGTAGAGCATGCGGCCCCGGTTATGCCGCGCCGGCGCTTGGCCGAAGGCGGGCGCGGCGTGGCCGGCCGGCGAGGCCTGATTCTGTGCCGCGCTCGGCATTAAGGAGGGCGGGCCCGATTGCGCGCAAGCCGCGAGTAGACCGGCCGCAGCGACGGCTGTGGGAGTGCGCCAGAGAAAAACCATGATTCACTCTCCTACTTCGGAAAATTCCGTTGCTAGGCCGGCAGCCTAGCGCGCGATTGTGAAGAGAGTCTGAACGCGCCGCGGCGACTCTGTTGTGAGTATAATCGAGTTATCGGAGGGGTCGAAGAATGATGAATCGGCGTAACCTGCTTGTGAGCATTCTGGCCGCGTCGCTTTGCTGCGGCGGTTGTTCGCTGCCTCCCCCTGAAACCGTCCCATCGACTTTGGGCGCGGCGTCCAAAACGAGCCCGTCAACGCCCGGCCAGACGAGCTTCCTTTATGTGGGCGGCGGCAAACTCTCGAAGTATAGCCTTGGAAGCTCCACCCCACTTCGAGCGGTAACGCTCGCCTATCTCGCGTTCGCGATCGCGCTCGACCGGTTGGGGCACGTCTTCGTCCTAGAGAACTACGGAAGTTGCGGGGGACAGGTTCAGGTTTTCAGTGCGCGCGATCTTCGGCTACTGCGCACCATCACCGCACCCGTATGCTTCTCAGGCGTCGCGATAGATCGCCAGGGTTACTTCTACTTCACTACCTGTTGTCAGGGTCTCTGGGTTTACGCGCCCGGCGGCACGCATCTCGTCAATCATATCCGGCGGTTCGCCATTGGTGCGCTGGCTTTCGACAGTTCCGGGAATCTTTATGCGGACAATCTCTTCAGTGTCGCCATTTATGCGCCCACTGGCGTACCGGGACACTTGAAGTTCTCGGGCCGGATTCGCAAGGGGGTTCACTGGTCCGACACGCTCGCATTCGGGCCGACGGGCGAGCTTTTCGTTGTCAATACGAAGAGCTGCGACGCACCTTGCGATCACGGGCCGCCATCGGTTACGGTGTTCCGGCCAGGCGAAAAGACGCCGACACTGCGAGTCACCGGCGACCTCAGACTTCCAAGCTCACTAGCGGTCGACTCAATGGGGCGTCTGTATGTGGCGAATACGACGATCGCTGGAGCTCCTCCGTGGCATTCGTGGGTCTCGCTTTACGCGCCCGGCGCCACGAAGCCCCTGCGTAAGTTAGCGCGAGGCCACGGCTTTTCAGACGGACTGGCCGTAGACGCGTCGGACAACCTCTACGTTGCAAACGGCCAAGACGTTGACGTCTACGCTCCCGGCGCGACGAAGCTTCTTTACAAGATCAGCGAGGGCAGCTACGGCGCACACGTGCTTGCCATCGGGCCCCAGTGAAGGACTTTGCGCCTGGAATTACACCAGAACCGCAACCCGACCCCGAAAAATCCTCTTTCGTGCGCTTGAAGGGTCAAGTCCTTATCCCCAGCCAGGCTGTGCTTAAGCAGAACGCGATCCTCGGTGGGTTAACTCCGGCCATGATCGCAGAGGTCCTCAAAACAGCGAAACTGATCGCGCTGGAAACCTCCCAGCAGATTTATGAGGCCGACCGTCCAATACGAGATGTTTATTTCCCGATCAATTCCGTGCTTTCAGTAGTAACCCAAATGCGCGACGGCGGATCAATCGAGGTAGGGACGGTCGGGCGCGAGGGAGTCTCGGCAATCCCGCTGCTACTCGGAGCAACGACCTCGGCTAACGAAAGTTACTGCCAAGTTCCCGGGCGCGCGGTCGTCATCAGCAGCGACCATTTCCGACAACTGCTCGACAGCGGAGATGGCCGGTTTCGTGGAATGCTTGACCGATTTCTCCAAGCTTATGTCAACATGTTGGGGCAGCTTGCCGCATGCAACGGTATGCATAATATCCACGAGCGATGCGCGCGGTGGCTCTTGTTGACGCACGATCGCATCAACTCCGAAAAAATCGCTCTCACACACGAATACCTTGCGATGATGCTCGGCGCACGACGTTCCGGCGTCACCATCGCCGCTGCGACGCTTCAGCAAGCGGGGTTCATTCGCTATGCTCATGGCCACATCGTTATTGTGAATCGACAAGGTCTCGAAGAGGCGTCCTGCGAGTGTTATAGCGTCGCGCGCGCGCAGTTTGGGCCGCTGTTGGAGCATATGGCCGACAAGCAGTAGATGACAGCAAAAAGGAGCGTAGCGACGAATTCCTTTGCTTCGTGCGAAACCGTACAGATTTGCTGCCAGGCCATTGCTTACACTAGACTCCAACGCAGTGTGACCAGAAAAGGCGGTCGTGGCTCTTTTGCAGGTATTAACGAAACCTTCCATGGTGGCGCAAACCACCATGGAAACGACAGATTTTGCGCACCTAACCAGTCGGAGCCGGGGTGGCGCTCCTAGTGAGTTTAATAGTACAAGAAGCACCAATATACGACGCGTTGGCGGCCTTGACGAATCAGAGGCTCGCTTCTCATTGCGCGGGGAATTAGATATTTCCAACAAGTGGCAACTCTTTGCAGCCTTAACGGCCTACATCGATGCTCCAACCCTTACGATAGATCTAGAGCACACCACATTTATCGACGCTAGCACTCTTGGCGTCTTTGTCTACGTCGCACGCTGTCGCCGGGAGATCGACGCGACGCGCTTGCGGATCGTTAAGGGCAGCGCTTACTTCCGACGGATCTTTTCGCTCTGTAGTTTGGATGGCGTTTTCGACATTGGGGACGCCGGCTCGCCAATGGTTACCGCGTTGCCATGACACATGGGCAGAGTTCGAGTAACACGTTTCGACTCTACGTCACCGTCGTGGCCATCGAAGGTTCCACTTCCATCACCTGAGCGCCTCCGCGGCCCGCCAACGACGCAGCAACCACGCCTCCGCTGAAGGCGCAGCGCAGACAACTGAGGCTCTTCATGTTCTCTCCGTTCGGCGTCATAACGATTCGACTCGCAGAGTGCCTCTACTGTGCCTCAGCTTTAAGAGTACGAATCACTCGACGGGTCCGCTGTCCGGAACGGCGTACATAATTTCATGCGCGAGCGCATTAGGATCGCCCTCTGAAAGTTGCACCGCAATTCGAGGAAAGCGCTCGCCGAGCGTTTCGGCGACAAGGCAATCACCTTGCCCGACATCGACGAAGATGAGACCCTGGGGATTTGCGAAAACTCCAACGGATTTTATGAGCCCCCCAGTTGGTGCCTTTCAGATCGTACTCAAGCTCCAAGTCCTCAAGATCGCTCACGTAAGCATTAGTTACATGCGCTAACGGAATATGGAACGAACCCTGAAATGCAAGAAGCGAGTCTAAGAGCGAAAGGTTGATGTTCAAAACATCCTTGTCGATCGTGACCTTGGCCATGAAACCTCTCTTGCGCGAGCGCATATAGTGCCCCTTTTTAGTTCCACCGTAGCATCAGCCCGCTTTATCGTCGGCGATATAGAGCAGGTTTTGCGCGCTGCTTCGAGCGCCATCCGCAATGCGTCGCGTTTGGCGTTGGTGACGACCGCCCGGCTTTGCGGCGCAACGACGCCGTCAACGAAGCGCCTCCGCACAGTTCCGCATCGACGGGTAGCATGCAGAAAGCGGCTCCGACGGAGTGTGACCGTCATGGCCATACCAACGGAAGGGTTGGTTCCGATGACAACATCATATCTCGGAAACGCAAGGCGCTCACGATGCCTTGGTCTCATCGGCCTCGCGTGCTAGAATCGCGGCTTCGACCAGCCCCAAAACCTCGACGATGGCCTCCCCATCGATCACGATCTCGCTGGTCTCTTCTGATGGCACTGGGCAACAATAAACCGCCTAAGTTCGGCGGTTTCTCCTCGGCGGTGAAAAGGGCTGAGTGAGGGGGTCCTCGATAACGGACCCGCGCTGCGGTAGTCGAGCGATCCGAGCGTTGACCTTTGTTCAACTCGTCTCTGTGCACTTCGAAAAGCTCACGAAGGGCCACCCGAGAGCAACGGCCAGGTCAACCGCGCCAGAGCGGCACATTTAGAACGTCACCAAAACGGGCTTCGATCAACCTAATACAGATCCGGAGCAAAGCGGCGGCCTCGTTGACCGTAAGGACTTCAGGAGAAGTATCCCACGGATCCGCGATACGGATTTTCCCTAGCTACATAGAGACCTCGGAAGACGGACGGACGTGAACGACACAAAAAAAGGAGGCCTGCTGCCCCGGATTTGCAACCTGACCTTCGGATTATTGCCCGCATTTAAATGCGGGCGTAAGTCAAACTCAGCGCTGCACCCCAATTATCGCGCGCGCGACTCGCGGCGTCAAGTGGTTTAAAGTTGGTTCAAAGTCGTTTGTGGTCCAAAATCGTTCGTGCTGAGACAACCTTGACGCACACGTCGGTGCGCATCCGATGATCACGGCTTGTTAAGCTGTTCCGCCCTAGATAGCATCCTCGCAGTGTGTGCCCGCCGGTCCGCCGTCGACAGGATCGAGATTGCTTAGCACACCGTCTTGATGAGCCGTCAGCTGAGAGGGTTACCGGGCTCCTGGAAACTGTTATTGGCTTCTATTTTGGATACCGGGCGTTGCAGAGTAACCAGCGCCATCGGTCTACGAAGACTAGACGCAGTTCGGTAACAAAGAACGGCGCCGAACGTTTCTGCATGTCGGTAGCGCTCCCTGCGCCAGGGGTGAGTGGGGCCGCATTTTGGAGGCCGTCTATCCCGACACAAGTCACAATGGAGCCACGCTCACGAAGTTACGGCGTGTTACTAGGCTGATAGTCAAGAATACAGAGAATACAGGGTTGCGAGGCTTTCGGAAATCAGGCCGGCTTCTCTGAGTTTGCAGTCGCCTCTCTCCCACCCGTAGCGCAACACGGTTAGGACTCCCGTAGGCGAATATCCCTCTGACCAGAGCACCGCAGCGGCCTGCAGCGCAGACTCTCCGCTTGCTAAGGTGTCGTCGATAATAAACATTGGGCGCTGTCGAGATAGCCTTCCTTCGATGCGTTTATGGAAACCACGATCCTTGCGTAACGATCTGATTAGTCCGCCACTCACATCAACATTGAGAGCCACGATTCCGGCTACTAAGAAAAAAGCCCCAAACCCGGCGCCAGCGATCTGTGAAATCCCGTAGTTCGCTAAGACTGCCGCTAGCTCAACCGCCACCGCTCGCAGTGAGCCGCCTTCCGATAGCGGGACGCGCATATCAATAGCCCATCTCAACGAGTTGGAGTCGCTAGAAGTCGCCGCCGCCAGTGGTAAAAGACTAGCGACGACAATGCTTCTCAGTATGCTCGGACTCGTTCCCAGCCTTACCTCTAACGTGTAATGTTCTTTTGAACGCACCTTAACGCACCGCCGTCTTCCAATGTTTACCTTGCGGCTCTCATACCCAGCCTTTATGGAGGCATCCGACAATCGAAAATATACTCGAGAAACAACCAAGGAACAAAGCGCACCCACGGCGACCGTCGGCTACGTTTCTGGTCAGCGAAAAGCGTCTTCGCGCTTCCCAAATAGCATGGTGACGTTAACTCGACGGTTTTCATACCCATCTCGGAAACGGAACGGCTCGGTTGTATGAAATAGATCTGAATTGAATATTACCGCGCGATTTGCTCTGTACGGTACCGTTATAGACCGCGCATAATGGTCTGTGAGAAAATCGTCGACCATACTTCCGCGCATTCCGTTGTAAGAGGGGAAATCCCATTCCGCTGGCGCCTCTGTATCGTAAATAACAAGACCGCCCCCTCCTTTGTTTGCATCTTCGGTAGTGAGCCAAAAATTAACGTTCACTGCAGCGAAATCCGCGTGTGCTCCCATCGCGGGTTGTGTGTAGTTGTATTTAAACCCCCAAGTCTGCATGAGACGGTGTTTTTCGCCAATGACCTTGGGAAAGGCAGCACGAAGTTCTTCTGCGATTTGCGTCAATAGCGGACAGTTAAAGCCTTCGCGAAAAAATGCTCCCAATCTGCCAAACCGATACCGGTTAGTGAACCAAATCGTTGAAGTCGCGCAAAAGTGCCGTAGACTAAGAAGAGCATCTCGCGTGAGGAAGTCATCCAAAACCACAATACCCAGCGCGCTTCGGAGATATTCTTCCTCTGCAGCCTTTGTATCCCAGCTTTGCGAGAGTGCCTTCGCGACCTTCGCAGCAGGATAACGATAGACGATGCGACCATAAGCCCTTCCAATTAGATTTCGATCGTCGTTGCTTAGTTCTGCGCGAGCATCGTCGCCGAGAAGCTCAACTCTTTCCAATACCTCTTGGTAGCCGCGGATGATCGGAAGAAGGTCAGCTTCTAGGACTTTTCTCTCAAGTAAATAGCTCAGTTGTTCTATGTCGTGCTTGAGCTTAGCGGCGCTTAGTAGGGGAGCGGGGAATGGGGCATCGGGAACGGGAATACCGTTCGCGCTGATATTGCTCCACTCACTTCCACGTGTGATCATGGCATGCTGTTCCGCTAGTGAAGCAGCCGTGGCGATATCTCCATTCGCCAATGATATACTAATAACTTTATCAAGGAGAGCACGATCGTTTGGGCGAGACGTCGCCAGTGATAACCAGACTGGCTGAGCTTCCGCGTTCCTTCCTAATCTCGAGAGCAATGAGGCATAGTTTTCCAGTGCGAGTTCGAACTTTGCGTTCAAGTTCAGCGCTTGCCGATAGCAGAGAAGAGCTGCCTCTATTTCACCTTGGCTTTCGCGGATCCAACCAAGATTATTGTGTGCCATTGGCAAGTTTGCGTCGAGACGTAGTGCGTTCTCGAAACATGAGGCGGCGTCTAAAAGCTGACCATTCTGTGAATGAGCGTGCCCGCGAGCAATGTATTCTAGAGGGCCGTTAGCAACTTCTAGTGCTGATGCTTCGCTGCTTTGCATTAGGTTGCTCACGTCGCGCGTATAGCGAATCAACTCTTGGCAAGGCCAGTACCAGTACCTGTACCGCCTAAAGATTGCACACCAGGATCACTGCCACTGGAATCGGTGCTATCAGTCGAATCGGTGCTATCAGTTGAATCGGTACCGCCGGTCGTACCGCCAGTCGTACCGCCGGTGCTTCCGCCCGTAGTACCGCCGGTTGTACCGCCGGTTGTGCCGCCACCACTGCCACGGCCGCCGCCGCTGCCAGGCGAAACGCCAAAGCCTGTCGACGTATCGTAAGTGGCGGGATTGGTCGGATCAATCTTGATGAGCGGTGGGACTGGCGACATGCTCGGATTGCCGGGAAAGGTCGGGGCCGGATTCGGTTGCCAACCCTGTGGACTTATCCAACTCCAGCCAACGCAGCTGAGATCGGGCGGCTCTGCCGACATGTTCGGTTCATCGGGAATGCCTGTCCCGGTATTCGGTAACCAAGCTTCGGAACTCGCGCTATCCCAGCCAACGCCGTTTGTTGGACTGGAATTTGCGCCACGACTCGTGGGGGCAGAGACCTCTTTAGGTGGAAGCTGCGCCAAGAAATTCAGCCCTCTGGGGGACAGCCCATCTCCCCACCACTTCCACGGGTTCGGAATCACGTCGCCCCCCCTTGCTAGCAAGTCGGGTGGTGTCGGCGTACCCGCTGTCCAGTACCCGTGCATCAGCTCCGCCAACTCAGGGGACGGCCTGTAATATGGGCTCTTTGGATTAGAGCTCCCTTCGGTGCAGTTATCCGAGCCTGCGGCCTTGACACCGTAGCGGCTGCATGCCCAGCCCGACTGTATCACCGCCTTCGAAAACGTCAACGGGGACGCGTCGCTATTAAGCGCAGCCAGAATGCCGGGAAATGTGGTTACGATTTCTAATGCTGCCCACCAGGCCGCAACACTCAAGTCCGAGTAGGAACCGTACCCCAACGCAGCGGAATGTAAGGAGTTGTTTAGGGGATTATTTTTTCCCCACCAAGATCCGGCACCGTCAGGTTGGACCGGTAGGTTTATGTTATTCTCTTGGTTCATCCATACAGTCATGTTGTTGATGTTGTTCGTTGTAAGTAGCGGGGCTGGCACGCCCTCGACCATACTAATGTACTCAATGTCAAGGAGGACGAGCTCTGCCCAGCTTCGATTCGTGAAATTGCCGGAAGCGACCGTCTGAGATCGGGGCGCTGAAGAGTCTCCCAGATACAGTCCCAAAACTCCAATCGGACTCGGCTCGCCCATAGTTTTCAGCTCCCTGGCAAGAGAATCATATTTGCGAAGGGCAAATTATTAACTTGCCCTTGGGTCGCTAGCCAAATCGCTGGTATCAGCTGTGCAGGCGCCAGCAGCATGTCGTTGCCGCCGCTTGCGTACGCTGTAATTGTCTTCCAGTCTTGAGCAGTCCAATCGCCTGGCCAGAATGGAATAATCTGAGCATTAAGATTTGCCAGCCCACCGAATGTACCGACGATGCCTATCACAGCCCACGCCCCCATCGTCCCCGGGCCGGGCGTAACTCCGTCGGAATTTTGGATAGACGGTAGCGAGGCTTGGGGACTTAAGTAGAATATTGATGCACCCACCGACTTTAAGACCGACGCCAGAGTCTCGTATTGCACGACCGGGTCCAGATAACCCTTAGCCGAGTTACCATATAGCCACATGCTGGCCCATTCAGACCACCAAGTTGCGATATCTTTCTGAAGACTCTGTTGAAATTGTGAGATTGTGCCCTGGACGGCGCCAGGGCTCGATCCGAGGGTACCTATCACAACCGATCGAGACAACATGACGACGAACATAAAGGTCTGCGTCTCGGAAAGATTCTTCATGGTGCTTTTGAGCATCATGACCTTCTCATTATAGGCAGTGAGAATATCCGCGAGATGCAGAGGCTTCTCCGCCTTTCCGAGAGCAAGCTGAGCAAATTGAGCGATGGTTAAATTGTTAGGCAAGGCTTTGCGCCCCGAAATCGACTTTAGAGAATGCCGCCGAGATCACATCTGATATAAAAACGACCATGAGCTCGTCGATCATTGAAGTGTCACTAGCATCGGGATGAGGCCACGCCCATCCGCGTGGGGAGCAAGAGCCTTCCCGATAACCGCCCCGAATGCTTTATTTCGATCTGTCGCCTTCATTGCGCAACCGGCTGTCGGGGAGGTGGTCAAAAGATCCCCGACATCAATAGATGCAAAATCTGCATCGACCTTGCAAAAGACCTTTCCTATCAGGGCGACCGGTGCCCTGAATCCGCTGACAGACTGGCGGTCGAGAATCACACCAGGCCGATAGGCACCTGCGCCAGAAATTACGCCAGCCACTCGCCTATCGTAGGGTTCAGTAGTGCCAGCCAGGCGGCCATCGTCGGTGAATACGACGACCGATCCAGGCTGCAGTTGCGCATCCTCTAGGTCGAACTCCTCAGCGCAATCGGCGCCGCCGGTGATGACAATGTCGGTCGCGGTAGCTGCTCCCGAGAAAATGGCCGACTCTGCGTTCAGCGCCCCCGTGAGAGTGACCGACGGTGCGTTCAGCGGCCCCGTGAGCGTGGCCGACGGTGCGTTCAACGCCCCCGTGAGAGTAAGTTTGCCGGTGACACTGACATCGCCCACGAATTCTCCGGCGAGGTTATCTGCGCCGCTCGTCCCGTAGACGGCGGAGGCAGTTTTGCTCGCGCCGTACACACCGTATCCGTTGTCAGATTCACCCCAAATGCCGCACCCGTATTTGGGCGTTGTCCCGCTTCCGGCGCCGTTAACACCGTGGACCCCGATGCCAGCCTGACTTGCCCCCAAAACGCCATTGCTCAGGGCCCAGTTGCTGGGGTTGGAGAGGGAGCCTACGCCGTGGACGCCGTTCTTGCCCTCGCCAAACACGCCATCGCTAGTTACGTTGGGATTCAACAAATCCGGCTCGGTGCCAGCCGGCCCAACCGTTGGGAGGCTTGATCCCGAGACTCCCACGCCTCCGTACGATGTGCCAGTTACAGCCGGACCAAGATTATTTGTTCCAACAATCTGGTTTACCGGAGGCTCCTGTGGCGCTCCAGTGCCACTTGCCCCTTTCGGTGTGTCTGCCATAGGTGATCCTCTCTTGCGGATTGTGACGACCGGTTCTTGACTGATTTGCGCGTGCTGCTCCGAGTACGAATTGACCGTTCGGATGGATGATGGAGTGGGTAGCTGAGACTGTTGGTTCGCGTGGGTGAGCGCGTCTTTGGTCATCGCTGGGCCACATCGCCACGAGAAAGTTACGGGGAAGCGGGCTGAGCCGTTATTAACTCTGATGAATGAACCGATGTGGTTCAGAGCTATGACTTTGCATCTCTCACGTCGAGTCCCATCGACTGAATCAGGTTATTCAGTTTAGCGCCAAACAGGTAGAAGGTGCAACAGTGAACGGTACTATTTTGTTTAGCGGGACAATTTTCCGCTCCGCGACCCGTCGGACCCGGTGCAGAGGGCCCTCTGGGCCGTGACCGCTCCCCCGGTCACATCTCCAAGTCGGCTTTCTGGCAGATCCCCAACTGCGCCGCCGCCAGCGCTCGACGCGCCTGCGAGAGTCTATCGACCGCCCAGGTTATGTAGACCTGATCTCGTTTGGCGTACCAGCTACGCCTGTCAATCCTTGACTGTACAGTCGCGGTGGTCATCGAGCCGATCCAACCTACTTATCAATCCGTCCAGAAAGCGGGGTGTCACTTCAGCAGCATCGTCTTTCGCTCACGCCAACGGGAATCGAATCAGATAGCGACGACCCCGACTGATCCTGCCTAGTGTCGAAAAGTATTGTCGCGTATGGCCCTTCGCGAGATCGCCGTCCCGAGGGATCCCGGCTAATATCCGCCCATTCTGAGGTGTCCGTGCCAGTTCCCGGTACCACTATCGCTGCCTTCTTTCTTGTATAGACTGTAGAGATGTTTAACTGACATCGGAGCGTTCCAAAAGTGAACGTTCGTCGCGGGGACATACGACTTCCAATTGATCGTCGGATAACCGCCGCCCGCTGCGATGTCGACAAGATCGAAGATTGTGTTGTAATCCTGGCACGGGGCAATTTGGGTACCACTCTTCTCAGTCCCCGGATACGACTGAGTCTTTAGATTAACGGTGTACACATCACTGGTGTTATTCATACTGCACTGGTAGTCGGCATATGGATTCTCAGCGGCGTCCTGGCCTGTGCCAGAGGAATAGCCATAGGCCTGTGCAGCGACAAGGTACTGATGCGAAACGTAGCTAGGACCCTCATTTGTTTGGTACATCTCATCAGCGAGTGTGAAGTTCGTCGCGAGGTCCCAGTATTGTTGAATGTCCGACTTACGCACATAGGCGTATGCCGTTTCGCCCGTACAGGATCCCGCGTCGCAAGTAAAGGTTTCGTTCGACCACCCGTCGTTTTTGCCATTGTCGTACTCAGTAGCGAAGCCTCCGTACTGCGCTCCATTCTGCGGAAGGTGACTGTGGACCGGGTCCCAGTTGGTTGCCAACGGTTCAGCGGTCAGAGTGACGTGATCGCCGCTTACGTCGAGTCCCCAGTCTTATGTTTGCGCGTTGGGAAAGCCGTGAAACAGGTCGTTGAGGCTACGGTTCTCCATCACGACGACGACGATGTGTCTAAGCTTTGTTGCGTACGAGAGCGTAGCGTGCTTTATCCGGTGGTGGTGCCGCACGCCGACACCGTTTTTGCTATTCGAGGCCCCGGGGATTGGCGAGGGCTGTTGCTGATCCGCGGAGCATGCTAGCAATGAGGAGAGGAATGCTGCAGTCCCTAGGAATCGAGCGAGCATCAATAGGCGCACTGTACTTACCTCCAACGATTCGACAGCTACCTGGGTTGATGATTCTGGCGCGGCGCGCCACGTCCTACGGTCCCGGCCCGGGGACGATGCGAACGAACGCGTTCGGCCGCACGTAGCTCGCGTCCATTCGCATAAGCACGGGCGTCTGTTCAAGCTCGACGCGCCGACGAAGGCCTTTCGAGAGATCGCCGATGCAGCCGAGCTGCCTCGCGAGGTTTCGCCGCGCTCGCTGCGCCATTCGTTCGCATCATGGTCGATTGCGAGCGGCGCCGATATTGTGGCAGTGCAGCGCTGCCTTGGGAACTCCGGCGCTAACACGCGACGTTAA
>JBARKF010000160.1:0-30688 GCA_049800655.1 Candidatus Cybelea sp. | reverse complement strand
CGCGCAGCGTGCGGCGAAGCTGCACGGCGCGCGCGCGACGTTCTTCGAGCGGCGCGTCGTCGAGATACGCGTAGGGGTTCGCGTTAAGAATTTCGTGACAGAATGCCGAGGGCTCGGGCGTGTCGATTGCGACGGTTCGCAGCTCGCCCGACTCAACCGCGCGCAGCAACTCGGTCAATCCGTCGACGTCCATCGCTTCGCGCAGACAGTTCCCGATCGTTTCGCGCACCAAGACGTGATCGGGAATGCGAATGGGGCCGGTGAGATTCTCCGGACACGCCGCTTGATCGGGAAAGACCGCCGCCAAAAGATCGTCGGCGCGCATGCGCAGGATTTGCGGCGGCGTCTTGCGGCCGCCGCTAAAACGCAGAATGGCCAGGGCGCGCGCCGCGTTCCAGCGCCAGCGAGCCGCGAACATCGGCGCCGGCAGCAACGCCTGCGTCAACGTCGCCTCGACGCTCGCCGATTTTACGAACTCGAAGACGATCTCCAGCGGAAACGCGTGCTGATCGCTCAGGGAGAGCACGAAGCCGTTATCGGTTGCGGCCGCTTGCAGCTCTAAATTGAAGGAGCGGCAGAACTTCTTGCGCAGCGCGAGCCCCCACGCACGATTGATCCGCGCACCGAACGGCGTGTGCAAAATCAGCTGCATCCCGCCGCCCTCGTCGAAGAAGCGCTCCGCTACGATCGTGCGATCCGTCGGTACGACGCCCAAGACGGCCTTACCGGCGCGCACGTACGCGACCGCTTGTTCGGCGCCGGCCCGATCGAGGCTGCATTCGCGCTCGAGCCATTCGTAAGCCTTCGCGTCGTCGCGTTCGTCGATCGCCGCGCGCACGGCGCAGACCTCGCGCGACAGCTCGATCGTTCGCCCGAGTCCTTCGCCGTTCCAGAAGGGAATCGACGGCGGCGCACCATGCGCGTCTTCCACGCGAACGACGCCGGCTTCCACGCGCCGAATCTTCCACGAGTTCGTTCCGAGTAGAAAGATATCGCCGGCCATGCTCTCGATGGCAAAATCTTCATCGAGCGTGCCGACGACCTGCCCCTCGGGTTCGACCACGACGTTATAGTTGGCCGTATCGGGGATCGCCCCGCCGCACGTAATTGCGGCGAGACGCGCGCCTCGACGGGCTCGTAACTTTCCGTTGACGCGATCGTAATGCAGCAACGTGCCGCTGCGCCCGCGCGACGTTGCAACACCGTCCGCCAGCATCGCAACGACGTCGTCAAAATCGCCGCGGGCGAGCTCGCGATACGGATACGCCGAACGAACGGCGTCGTAGAGCGCATCGGCCTCCCATTCGTGCTGCGCGCAGGTGGCGACGATCTGCTGCGCCAGAATGTCGAGCGGAGCCGTTGGTATTTTTAGCGCATCGAGCGCGCCGCCGCGAATCGCCCGGACGAGCGCGGCACACTCGAGCAGCTCGTCGCGGGTCGTGACGTACAGAATGCCTTTTGATTTGGCGCCGACCCAGTGCCCCGAGCGGCCGATGCGTTGGAGCGCCACCGCGATGGCGCGCGGGGAGCCGAGCTGAACCACCAAATCGACCGAGCCGATGTCGATGCCAAGCTCAAGCGACGCGGTCGCTACCACCCCGCGGAGTTCGCCGGCGCGCAGCCGCCGCTCGACGTCGAAGCGAAGTTCACGGGCGAGGCTGCCGTGATGCGGCATGACGAACCCTTCACCGAGGCGCTCGTTGAGCGCAAACGTGACGCGTTCGCTCATGCGTCGGGTAGGAACGAAGATCAGCGTCGTCCGATTGGCACGGATTTGTTCGGCGACGCGGTCGTAGATCTCGCTCCACATCTCCTTGCTCGCGACGGGCCCCAGCTCGTCCGAGGGTACCTCGACCGAAAGCTCCATCGCGCGACGGTGGCCGATGTCGACGATCGTCGGGGCGTCGCTCAAGAAGTGCGCCACTTCATCGAGCGGACGTACTGTCGCCGAGAGTCCGATCCGCTGCGGCTTTCTTCCACGCTCGCGCATCACGAGGTCGTCGAGGCGCGCGAGCGTCAGCGCGAGATGCGAGCCGCGCTTGTCGGCCGCCATTGCGTGGATTTCGTCCACGATCACCGTGACGACACCCGCGAAGAGCCGGCGCGACTTCTCCGCCGTCAGCAAAATGTAGAGCGATTCCGGGGTGGTTACCAGCACGTGCGGCGGCTGGCGAAGCATCCGTTGCCGCTGTGTCGGCGTCGTGTCTCCCGTACGCACCGCCGTACGAATCGGATCGAGCGGGACGTTGCGTTCGATTGCAAGCGAAACGAGGTGCGCGAGCGGCTTCTCCAGATTTTCCCGGATGTCGTTCGTCAACGCCTTGAGCGGTGAAATGTAGACGACGAGCGTTTCATCGGGCAACGCCCCGGTCGTCGCACGCCGCACAAGATCGTCCAGTGCGAGCGTGAAGGCGGCCAGTGTCTTTCCCGAACCGGTCGGCGCCGATATCAAAACGTCGCCACCGGCGCGAATTGCCGGCCAGCCGCGATGCTGCGGCTCCGTCGTCTCGCGAAAAGTCGAAGCAAACCACTCCCTGACGAGCGGATGCAGTTCGTCGAGCATCGACAGGTCTCGTTCCACTGATCCCTGAGACCCACCCCGGGCGCGATTAGCTGCTGAGGGGCCGCCCAGGTCTTGGCCCGAACCGGGCGGGATGGTCAGCCTGCTCTTATCCGCGGTCTTGCAGCTCTCCGACATGGCGAAGATCGTCGATTTGGAGGAACCGGCGATCTCGGCAGACGGTACCAAGGTCGCCGTCATCTCGATCGCGCAAAGCCCGACCGCCTACGTAAATAACCTGATCTTGGTCGATCCGCGATCCGGCCGAACGCAAACGCTCGTACGCGGACGCGACGTGGCGGTGCCACGCTGGTCGCCGCAGGGCATGAGTTTGGCCTACCTCGCCACGCCGTCGGACGGCGCGGTGCGCCAGCTCTTCGTCCGCACGGAACGCGGCCGGTCGCTGCAGTTGACGCATGCGCAAGGCGACGTCATTGACGCCGCATGGAGTCCCGACGGTCGCGAGCTCACCTATGTCGCAGCCGACCCGCAAGCGTCTGCACCGTTTTTCTACGCCGGCGATAACGACTACACGGCGACTGCATTAACGCCGCCCGATCACCTTTGGGTCGTTTCCGCTGCGGGCGGCCCCGCGCGCCGGCTGACGAGCGGATCGTGGACGATCGCCCCGACCGATCCCGGCGGCATCTTTTCGCCGCAGATCGCTTGGACGCTCGATGGAAGAGCGATTACTTATACACGAGTCGAGAACACGTTTAGCGGCGACGACGAGCGCTCGACGCTCTGGCAAGTCGACGTTCCGACCGGCGTTAGCCGTAAGCTCACCCATCATGCCGAATACGAACTGAGCCCGGCCTATTCGCCCGAAGGCTCGCAGCTGGCGTATTGGTATCCACTCGGCGGGGATTACAACGCCGAGATGTCGTTGCGCGCATTCGGGGACGGTGGCGATCGCGCGCTCGCGCCAAACTTCGATCGAAACGTTGCCGCGACGCTTTGGTATCCCGACGGAGGACACTTGCTCGTCTGCGCGACCGACCACACGCAAAATGCCGTTTGGACGCTCGATCTGCACGGCCGACTCGACCCGCTGCCGCTCGGCGATCTTCACATGGTCTGCGACCCCTACTCGAGCAGCACATTCGACGCGGGTGCGGCCGCGGCGATCGCGCACAACGGCGCGATCGCGTTCGTTGCCACGACGGCGACGAGCGCGCGCGAGCTCTACTATCTCGCGCCAGGCACGACCGCGCCCCGGCAGCTGACGCACCTCAATGACTTTCTGCGTAACGTTTCGATCGGCCGCATGACCGAGCTCGACTGGACCGGCGCCGGCGGCTTTGCCGAGGACGGCGTCGTGACCTATCCGCCGGGCTTCGATGAAAAACAACGGCACCCCGTCGTGCTCTTGATTCACGGCGGCCCCGGACTCTCGAGCACGCGCGACTTCGTTTACGAAGAGTGGCCGTTGGCGCAGATGATCGCGTCGCACGGCTACGTCGTCTTACAACCGAACTACCGCGGCAGCGACAACCTTGGCAACGCCTACATGACGGGAATCGTTCACGATACCGTCGCCGGCCCGAGCTCCGACATTCTCGCCGGTCTCGCCGCGCTCGAACGGCTGCCCGGCGTCGACGCTTCGCGGGTCGCGGTATCCGGCTGGTCGTACGGCGGCGAGCTAACGTCGTGGTTGATCGGTCACGATCATCGTTGGCGCGCGGCTGTCTCCGGCGCCGCGGTCAACAGCGAGTTCGACGAGTACAATCTCTCAACGTCGAACGTGCAAGACCGCTACCCGCTCGGAACGTCGCCGTACATCGGCGACGGCTGGCGGGTCTACCACGACAACTCGCCGATCACGTACTACGCACAGATCAGCACGCCGACGCTAATCTGGGGAACGACGCAAGACCCGGTCGTTCCGATCGTGCAATCGTACGAACTCTACCACGCGCTGACCGACAATCACGTTCCGGTCCGCTTCGCCGTCTTTCCGGCGGCGACGCATGGTCCCGCCGATCCGCACCAGACTGCCGTGTTGACCCGGCTCTGGCTCGACTGGCTCGACCAGCACCTGCGGTAAGCTCATCCAAAGGCCGCCTTCATGCGTTCTTAGACATATGAGACTTATCACCGCGCTCGCTCTCTTTCTCGCCCTTGGCGCGACCCAAGCCGCCCCGCACGCGCCGGCGGAGCGCGTCGTTCTCGCCGGTGGCTGCTTCTGGGGAATGCAGCTGGTCTTCGAATCGCTCAAAGGCGTGGATGCGGCCGTGGCCGGATATGCGGGCGGCAACGCGGATACCGCGCAGTACGAGACCGTCAGCACCGGCTCGACGGGCCATGCCGAATCGGTCCAGATTACCTACGATCCCGCAAAGATTTCGTTTAAAGAGCTGCTCGACGTTTACTTTTTAGTGGCGCATGACCCGACCGAGCTCAACCGACAGGGGCCCGACGATGGCTCGCAGTACCGCTCCGAAATTTTTTACACGACGCCCGAGCAACGCACCGCAGCCCTGGCATATATCGCGAAGCTCGAGCGCGAACGTGTCTACTCCTCAAAGATCGTAACCATCGTCGCGCCGCTGCATGGTTTCTACAAGGCCGAAGCCTACCATCAAGACTTCGCGGTGCACAATCCGCAGAATCCCTACATCGTCGTCAACGATTTACCCAAGCTGCAACACCTGCGGCATCAGTACCCCGGTCTCGTCAACGCCAGCGCATCCACCGCGAACCTGTGAGTCCCTTTGTCATCCTGTTAACTTTTGTCATCCCGAGCGGAGGCGCGCAGCGCCGTAGTCGAAGGGCGCAACGGTAGTTTTTGCACTGTGCGTCCTTCGACTGCGCTCGCTGCGGCTCGCTCCGCTCAGGATGACAAAAGTTAACAGGATGACAAGCTCGCACCACCGCAAACGCTCGTGTTTCTACTGCGGGGCGTCGGCGGCGTGATCGGCGTAGGATCGCGGGTCGAAGTACCATTGCGGCAGCGAATCCGGAAAGGTGATGTCGGTGAAGTCGTAGTCGACGGTCGCATCGCGGCCTAAATACTCGGAATCGGCTTGATACGTTGGGGTGCCGTGGATCTGCGTAACGATGGGCATGTTATGCATCCACGAGAGCGTCACCGTGAAGAGCATCGGATAGACGTGATTGCCGCCGTCACCCGTTTCGTAGAGCTTGTCGGTCGCGACAACCTTCTGCAGCTCGAGGGTCTTACTATCGACGTAGAGTTCGCGCAGGCGATTGCGGTCCGGGTCGCGGCGTGGGAGCAGGCTGACGTGAATCTGCCCGCCTTCGTTGGTGATGCGCGTAACGTGGTAATCGAACTCGCCAAGCACGGTAACGCTCGCGATCGTGGGCGGAAGCGTTCCGCTCGGCTCGGGCGTCGGAACGAACTCGCGCGGGTTGGTGTGCGGGTGAAGCGGCGCCGGCTCGAAGAGATCGGCAGCGGGCGGGCCGGGGTCCCACGGCTCGTTGAAAGACGGCCGCAAAAACTCTAACGTCCCGCGCGACGAGCCGCGATAGACGCGCCGACCGAGTGCGGCGCGGTCGGAGTCGCGGACCCAAATATGGTAGGTGTAGCTGTTGAGCAGATCGGGATATCCGTCGTCAAGCGTTTGCTTTCGGACTAACGTGTAGGTGATGTACGGCGGCGGCGGCCGATGCGAGCGAAATTGGCGGCGAATGAGATAGAGCAGCCGGTCGGGTGACGGTAGCGGGATCGGCGTGGCCGTCGCGACGGGATGCTTTGGCGCGGGGGTTCGCCAGGGCGGGTTGTTGCCGGCGTGCGATGGCTCGGTTGCCACAAAGACGGCAAGCAGCGCCAGCGCGGCGACGAGGACCGCTCTCAGCGTGGCGCCATCCGAATCGCGCCGTCGAGCCGAATTACCTCGCCGTTGAGCATCTGATTTTCGACGATGTGACGCGCGAGCGCGGCATACTCGGCGGGCTTGCCGAGACGGGACGGAAAGGGCACCTGCTTGCCGAGCGATTCGCGCGCGGCCTCAGGCAATCCGGCGAGCATCGGTGTGTCAAAAATGCCAGGTGCGATGCTCGCGACGCGAATTTGATGCTGCGCAAACTCGCGCGCAATCGGGAGCGTCAGCCCGACGATGCCGCCCTTTGAGGCGGCATAGGCGGCCTGACCGATCTGTCCGTCGTAAGCCGCGACCGATGCGGTGCAGACGATGACGCCGCGGTCTTCGCCCGGTTCGACCGACCGTTCGAGCATCTTCGCCGCGGCGAGGCGGATGACGTTGAACGTACCGATCAAGTTGACGGCGATCACCTTTGAAAAGCGTTCTAACGGGAGGGGACCGTCGCGTCCGATCACGCGCTCGGCGGTCGCGATGCCGGCGCAATTGATCGCGCCGTGAAGTCCGCCGAAGCGCTCGGCCGCGCCATCCACGGCGGCTTGGACCTGCGCCGAGTCGGTGACGTCGGTCCGTGCGAAATGCACCGCATCGCCAAGCTCGCGAGCGAGCTCCGCGCCGTGTTCGCTGACGTCGCAAATGACGGCGTTCGCACCGCCCCGCACGAACTCCCTGACGCAAGCTGCTCCCAGACCAGAGCTGCCGCCGCTAACCAAAAACGTTCGCCCTGCTAATTGCATACGCGCCAATGCTACATCTTCACGAGGGCGATATCCTGGATTGACGAAACGATTGACCGGTGCCCAGGCGGTCTTCACGGCGATCCGGCTCCCGAACCGGCACGGGGCTTGCACTTAGTGTACTCATTATTTTTGCGGCCTTTGCGGGCTGGCAGCTTCTGCGGCCAACGCGGCATCTGCGGCCACGGCCTTTCCATCGCATCGTTGCGAGCATGCCTTCGCCGACTCCGTATCTTGTCGCAACCGTTGCGCCGGTAGCATCGCCAACGCCGTTGCCATCGGCGCTTGCAACGCCGGTTGCGTCGCCATCCCTCTCACCAACTGCAACGCCGACCGTCAATCCCAACGGCGTGAAGCTCGCGCTCATCGTGGACGACTGCGGCCAATGGATCGACACCGAGCGCGCGTTCATCGCGCTGGACGTCCCGGTAACGCTTTCGGTCTTGCCGAGCGTAGCGTACACGGGGGAAATAGCCCGTGAAGCATCGGATGCCGGCAAAGGCGTCATGCTTCATCTCCCGATGGAGGCGCTCTCCGGCCAGAATCCGGGCCGGGGCGACGTCACGACGGCGATGAGCGACGCTGCGATCGTCGCGCAAGTGCAAGCCGACCTGGCACAGGTTCCGCTCGCACGCGGCGTCAACAATCACGAGGGCAGCAAAGCCTCCGCGGACCCCCGCGTCATGCGCGACGTGATCGGCGTTCTCGCGAAGCACGGCGACCTCTTCTTCATCGACTCGCGCACCAATGTCGCAACGGTCGGCGAGCAGACCGCGCAGGAGCTGGGCGTGCCGACCGCGCGCCGCAACGTTTTCCTCGATAATCGCGCCGACGTCGCGTATAGCGAAGCGCAGTTGCTTGAGGCGGCGGCGATCGCTAAGCGGCAGGGAAGCGCGATCGCGATCGGTCATCCTCGGCCCACGACGCTCGCCGCGGTGCGCGCCATGATCCCGCGCTTAGAGGCCGACGGCATCCAGTTCGTGCTCGTCCAAGACCTCGTCGCAACCGACCCGCGTTAATCGCGGGTAAGAACTGAGCGAAAGGCAGGAACGTGGTGAGTATCGCTTTTTTGATCGTTCGATTGATTCTCGGCCTGGGTATCGCAGCCCACGGCACCCAGAAACTCTTCGGGTGGTTCGGCGGCCCGGGGATCGCTGGAACCGGCGGGGCCTTCGAAGGCCTTGGGTTTCGTCCCGGCACGGCCTTCGCGCTGATGGCAGGGCTCGGCGAAACGATTGGCGGCCTGCTGACCGTTCTCGGCCTTGGCGGCGCGCTCGGCCCCGTGCTCATCGTCATCGTGATGCTCGTAGCGATGGGCTCGGTGCATTGGAGTCACGGATACTTTGCGACGAAGGGTGGTTGGGAGCTCAATGCTGCAAATATCGCGGCGTCGCTTGCCGTCGCGTACGGCGGCAATGGAGTCTACTCGTTGGATAACGCGCTTAATTTGAAGTTTCTCACCGATCCCGTGCAGATCGCGTACGCGCTTGCCGCCGCGGTGATCGTGGCGGGCCTGAATCTGCTTGCGCGGCGGCCGGTTCCGGCCAAGTAACGTGGCAAGCGTAGCGTTCTACGGTGCCGGAAGGCTCGGCTCCGGAATGATCCGGGCGATGCTCGTGCGCGGCGTCACCGTTCGAGTGTGGAATCGCTCACCCGAGCGAGCCGAAGCGCTCGTTCAGTACGGCGCGATCGCTGTCTCCGATCCCGTTGAGGCCGCTCGCGGCGCGGAGCGCGTTCATCTCTGTTTGAGCGACGACGCGAGCGTTGACGCCGTTATCGATGCCGCGCTTCCGGGAATCCCCGCAGAAGCACCAATCGTCGACCATACGACGGTACTGCCGCAACGGGTTGTCGAACGAGCGTCACGACTCGGTGAAGCGGGGTACGCGTTCTTGCACGCTCCCGTTTTCATGGGACCGCCCATGGCGCTGGAGGCCAAAGGCGTCATGCTGGCCTCGGGCGACGGCACGCTCTTCGCGCGCGTTCGCAGTGCACTCGAGAGCATGTGCAGCGATCTCCGCTACGTGGGAGGGCGCCCCGACGCTGCGGCGATCTTTAAACTGCTCGGCAACGCAATGATCCTCGCGGTCGTCGGCGGCATCCGCGACGTGCTGCGGATCGCCGAAATGCAACAGCTAACGCGCGAAGAGGCATATACGCTTTTCGACTACTACGATCCGTGCGGCCAGGTATGCGGGCGCGGCAAGCGTATGATGAGCGAGGAGTACGAGCCGGTGTGGACGCTCGACATGGCGCACAAAGACGCGGTGCTGATGCAGACCGCGGCGCATCACGAGAAGCTGCCGGTCATTGACGCGATGGAGGCGCTGATGCGAAACGTCTCCGATCGCGGCTTAGGCGACCTCGATCTCGCGGCGGTTGCCGCACGCTAAGAGACGCTCCTTAGGGGCCGGCATGGATCTCAATCCGCAGGCTCGGCAGATGGCCGACGAGTCGATGGTGCGCAATCTCGAGGCGCAGGCGCGCGCGATCTGGCCGCAGGAGGCCCCGCTCTTTCGTCGTTACGCGCTGCCCGACGAGCCGTCGATTCTCGATGCCGGCTGCGGTACCGGCGAGATCGCCTCGCGCATCGCGGAACTCTTCCCGCGGGCCCGTGTACTCGGGGTCGACATCCTAGACCAGCACTTGGAGTTCGCGCGACGTCGCTATGCCGAGCTCGCGCCACGTTTGCGTTTCGAACGTGCAAGCGTTTACGCGCTCGATGCCGCCGACGCCAGCTTCGATCTCACGCTCTGCCGTCACGTCCTTCATTCGATTCCGCAAGCGGAACGCGTGCTCACCGAGCTCATCCGAGTCACGCGACCCGGTGGTTATCTCCATCTCATACCGGAAGATTACGGAATGCTTCACTTTCAACGCGGCGTGCTGGATCCGAGCGATTTCTGGCACGAAGTTCCTGCGAGCATGGGGCGCGCCACGGGGATCGATCTCTTTGCCGGCCGCAACGCGTACGGAGCGCTGAGCACGCTGGGACTCGATGCGATCGCGGTCGATTACGTTATCGTCGATACGGTTCGCGTCGCGCGCGAAACGTTCGCATCGATTCTCGAAGCGTGGCGCGACGGCTATGCCACGGCAATCGGCGAGAACACCGCAATCGACGCCGCGTCGGCAACGGCCTATTTCGATCACATGATCGCTAACGTCCGCAGCCCCAGCGGATATGCCGTCTGGATGGTGCCCGTGGTCAGCGCGCGAGTTCCGGAGTGAGGTGTTGCCGCAACCCGTCGCAAGGAGCATCCCGGGCAAGGTGGCTTCCGAAACCTTGACGCTGTGGTGGAGGAACGGGCACAGCCGTGCGTCGCGGCAAGGGCGACCCGGTCCAAATCGGGCGCGGCGTGGCCGGTTCCGGCGGGGTAAAAACCGCGCTGGGCGCGACCCTGGGAACGGCGGGATTGAACGGAGTCGGCGAGGTGACCGGAGCCGGCAACGGCGTCGTCACGATCAAACGGTGCCCCGCGGGTTCGTAGCGAGCCGGCACGCCCAGCCCCCGGAGGACCGCCCCCGCCATCACGTAGCCGCCGCGCAGCAGCGTGCGGACCCGGCGTCCGTCGCGCTCCACGACGAGCACGTCGCCATCGACCCAGAGGCGGTCGGCTAGGCGGGTCAATAGCGGGCTGACCGCCGCGTAGACGCGGTTACCGACGAGATAGGTTCGCGTGTAGGCGGCGAGAGGGCGTCCGTCGACCAGTACGGTTACCGGAGTTCCCGGTGGGAAAAGCGGCACGTTGCCACGATATTACCGCCTTGATGCAGCGACTCATCTCCGCGTTACGCGAGGCGGCTCTGCATTACAGTCGCGACGGCTGCGCCTTCCTCGCCCAATCGATCGCGTTCAGCGCACTTTTCGCGCTCTTTCCGCTGAGCGTCCTCGCGCTGAGCGCCATCACGCTCGTCCTCCCTGAGGCGGAACGCCGTGGAATGGCTTTTTTCTCGACGCTGACGCCGACACTGCATGACTACCTCGTCGCGAACCTGACGACGTACATCTACGGGCGCGGCATCTCCAGCCTCATCGCGTTAGCGGTGCTCCTCTGGGCCGGTAAAAATCTCTTCATGGCGTTGGCCTACGCGCTCGACCGCGCACTCAACGTGCCGAAGGCACGCCCGCTCGTTCACAATTACGTACTCTCGTTGGTAATGCTGCCGGTCGTCGGCATCGTGCTCTTGGTTGCAATCGCGCTTCCAATCGGGCTGTCGCTGGCATTCCATCTCGCCGGAATTCAAGATCCCGCGCGGCTATCGCATATCCTCGCCTATCTAACCTCGATCGCGCTCGTCTTCATCGTGGCGGTCGTGCTCTACCGGTTTCTGCCCAATCGCACCGTTTCGTGGGCATTCGCGGTGCGGGGTGCCGTCATCGTAGCGGTCGCATGGCCGGCCGTACAATACGGCTTTGCCGTCTATCTCACGCACGTCGACTTCACGTATATCTTCGGCGCGCTCTCGGCGCCGCTCGTCTTGCTCCTCTGGTTCTACCTCATCGGCTCGATCTTTCTCTTCGGTGCCGAATACAGCAGCGTCTGGTCAACCGGACATTCGATACCGGCTCGCGAAGAAGCCGCAGTCGATGTTTGAAAGGTTCTCGCCACGCCGCTTTCTCGGCTTGGCTTTGGTTTGCTTGGCTTTGGTTTGCTCGTCTCTCGCGTTTGCCACGGCCGCCACCCCGCCGCCCTCCACGCCGCCGCCCGTCCCGACCTCCGCTCCAGCCGGCATCGGGCAGATTCCGGTCGTGATGGTCTATCCGTTTGACGTTCAGACGGGCGCCGATCCAAGGCTCGGCCAGGCGATCGCTCAGATTCTCGCTCAGGAGATGGTCGCTGCCGGAGAAATCTCCGTGCCGCCGGTACCGCAAGGCGTTAAGCGCGCGAATTTTCTCGAGAACGCGCGCGCCGCGCGGGCGGACTTTTACATCAGCGGTTACGTGACGCCGGTTGGCCAGAGTGCCGCCGTTGTCGAGCAGGTCGTTAGCGTCGAAAGCGGCGTGATTCTCTTCTCCCAAACGGCACAGGTGACCAGCGTTGCCGACGTTGCATCACAGTCGCTTCTCGCTCGTTCGCAGATTCTCGCCTTCGTCGGACGCGGAACGGAAAACGTCGCAACGCAGCCCGCGAACACGCCGGCTCCATCGTCAACCAACGGCGCGAACATGCCCATTTCGGGCCTCGGGAACATCGTCAACTCAGTCTTCAAACACAAAGGGGGTCGCACGCCGACGCCCGCCCCCGTTTTGAAACCGACCCGTGGCGTCATCATCGCGCCGGTTACGGCCGCCGGCGCGGCCGGCGCGGCCGATCTCACCAACGCAACGCACGAACTTTACTTCGCGCTCAACAATCATTTCAACGCACAAGTGACCGGCATTACCTCCAGCGCCGCGCAGTCAACCGATGAGATCTGCGGCGCCGATCGCGATAATACGGTTGCGGCAGGAGCCTTGCAGGAGTCGTCCGCGCACCACGGCACGGCCTACACGTTTAACTTGAATGTCTACACGTGCTTTGGGGCGACGCTCGCCACCCAGATCGGCAAGGGTTCGTCAATCAAGAGTGCGGTCGACGCCGCCGTCGCCGCTTATGCCAAAGCGCATCCCGACAACAGCTAGTCGAGGAGTCCCGCGGGAGGATCGATCTCGATCCGGCGCTCTGCCAGGTTGATGCCTGTGACGATCGCACCGACCATCGGCACCATTCGTCCGTCGACCACCAGCATGTCGCTCGCCGGGTAGTGTTCGACGCGCTCCACGCTGCCGTAGTGCCTGCCGTCCGCGCCGTAAACGGCGCAGCCGACGAGATCGTCATCGAGATACTCGCCCTCGGCTAACGCGACCTGATCGCGCGCCCCATAGAGCAGCGCACCGACGTAGGTTTGCGCCGCATCGGCGTCCTCGACGCCCTCGATGCGAATGAGCAGCCGTCCCTTGTGCGGGCGCACGCCGCCGATGCGCACGACCGAGACCTCGTCGCCGCGCGCGCTGCTCAGTTCCACGCCGGGCGAAAAGACCGCGCGCCCCAGAGCCGTCGGGTCGCACTTCAACTCACCGCGGACGCCGAAAACGCCCGCGATCCGCCCGACGGCTAGTGTCCTGAGCCGGTCGAAGGGTCATCCTCCACGCCTTGCGCGGCTTCTTCGCTGTCGAGGATATCGACGGCGACGCGCCCTTCGGCGGTAGCCCGGACAACGGTCCGAAGCGCTTGCGCGACCCGCCCGCTGCGCCCGATAACTTTGCCGAGATCCTCGGGATCGACAACGAGCTCGATCACCGGCTGCGCGTGCTCGTCGACGAAGAGCTCGACACTAACGCTCTCGGGCTTCTGTACGAGTTTGCGCGCAAGAAAACCTAAAAGCTCGGTCGCGCGGCGATGACCGGCCCAAGGATCGTTGCTTGGCGCCTTCGGGCGCCGTTCGGGACGGGCGGGCCGCCGCGGCGGGCGAGGCGGAGCTTCGGTGCGCGGCGCCGGTTCCTTTCGCGGCGCCGGTTCCTTCCGAGGTAGAGCCGTGCGTTCGGGTTCTTCGACAACCGTTTCGCTGAACAGGCCGAACTCGTCGTCGAAGGCACTCACGAAGCAGCTTCCTGGCTACTCTTGGGTTTGCGTTTCGTCGTCGGAATCGGTCCGCGTTCCATGATCCCTTTTTCCGCAAAAAGCCGGCGCACGGTCTCTGAGGGTTGTGCCCCTTTTTCCAACCATTGGCGCGCTTTGGCTTCATCGACGACGACCGTTCGCGGCTCGGTGCGCGGATTGTAATGGCCTAGGATTTCGATGAATCGGCCGTCGCGCGGCGCGCGCGCATCGGAAACAACGAAACGATAGGTCGGCTGTTTTTTCGCGCCGATGCGGCGCAGTCGGATTCGTACCATACTCTCGTTCTTTATCTACCCCGCCTGGTTCGGCTGAGTTGTTTGGTCATTTGGCGTGCTTGATCGAACTGCTTCACGAGACGGTTCACGTCGGAGACTTGCGTTCCCGACCCGCGCGCGATTCGTTGGCGGCGCGAGCCGTTCAAGAGATCGGGATTGCGGCGCTCGCCCCGCGTCATCGAACAGATGATCGCCTCGACTTTCGTGAACTCCCGCTCCGGAATTTCGAAATTCTTGGGCAGCGCGCGCGAAAGTCCCGGCACCATCTTGAGCAAATCGTTGAACGATCCGAGCTTGCGGACTTGCCGCATCTGCTCCAGAAAATCGTCGAGCGTGAAGCTTTGTTTGAGCAGTTTTTCTTGAAGCCGCTTCGTCTGCTCTTCCGAATAGAGGCTCTGGGTCTTTTCGATGAGCGTCAGCGCATCGCCCATGCCGAGGATACGCGAGGCGAGCCGCTCGGGATAGAACGGCTCGAGCGCCGAGAGTTTCTCTCCGACGCCGACGAATTTGATTGGCGCACCCGTAACGCTATGAATCGACAGTGCCGCACCGCCCCGCGTATCGCCGTCCAATTTCGTGAGGATGACGCCGGTGATGCCGAGCCGTTCGTGAAAACCTTTCGCAACGTTGGTCGCCTCTTGACCGGTCATTGCGTCGGCGACGAGGAGGATCTCGCAGGGATTAGCGACGCGCTTGATTTCGGCGAGTTCGCGCATAAGCGGCTCGTCGATCTGCAGCCGGCCGGCGGTATCGACGATCGCCGTCGAAAGGCCGAGTCGCTTCGCTTCGGCGACGCCGTCGCGCACGATTCGCACCGGATCGTTCGAAGCGCTTTCGAATACGGGAAGGCCGACTTGCTTTCCGAGCGTCTTGAGCTGCTCGATCGCAGCCGGACGATAGACGTCGGCGGCGATCAGCAGCGAACGCCGCCCCTGCTCTTTGAGCCGCAACGCGAGCTTGGCGGACTGCGTCGTCTTGCCCGAGCCTTGCAGCCCGACGAGCATCACCACCGATGGCGGCGCATCGGCGAATTGCAGGCGCGCCTTCCCCGAGCCGGTCGGCGGCCCCAGCAGCTCGGCGAGCTCCTCGTGGACGATCTTGAGAATCGTTTGCGCCGGCGTCAGCGACTCCAGAACGTTTGCGCCGACCGCGCGTTCTTTGATTCGCGCGACGAATGCTTTGGCGGCGCCCAGCGAAACGTCGGCCTCAATCAGCGCAACGCGAACCTCGCGCAGCGCCTCGTTGACCTCGCTTTCGCTGATCCGGCCTCGCCCGCTGAGGCGGTCGAAGATCGCGTTTAAGCGTTCACTTAGTTGGTCGAACAACGTGCCCTTACGACGCCGGCGATCCCGACGTCGTCTCGTCGATGCGCTTCACCGCGTCGCCGACCGTCTTGATCTTCTCCGCTTCCTCATCGGGAATGTCGATGTTGAACTCGGTCTCGAACGCCATCACCAGCTCGACTTGATCGAGCGAATCGGCACCCAGGTCGTCCGTAATCGACGCTTCGGGCGTCACCTCGGATTCGTCGACGCCGAGCTGCTCGACGATGATTTTCTTTACTTTATCGAAGGTGGTGGTGGACATATCGTCTCCTTTCAAAAAACCCAAGCGTCACATCAGGATGCCGCCGTCCACGACGAGGGTCTGTCCGGTCATGTAGCCGGCGGCATCAGAGCAGAGGAATGCGACGACCCCGCTGACGTCCTCCGGCTTCCCGGCCCGGCCGAGAGCGGCTTGCTTGATCAAAAACTCCCTAGCGGCGTCGGGCATCTTCTCAGTCATTGCGGTCTCGATAAGCCCCGGCGCGACGGCGTTGACTCTTATATTCCTCGAACCCAACTCCTTTGCCAGCGATTTGCTGAGGGCGATCAGCCCGGCTTTCGAGGCCGCATACGCGGCTTGGCCGGCGTTCCCCGTAATCCCCACGATACTCGTCATCAGTACGATCGAGCCCGAGCGTTGCTTCATCATCGGCTTCGCAACGGCCGCGCAGAGATGAAAGGCCGACTTCAAGTTCACGTCGAGCAGATGATCAATCGTCTCCGGCTTTAGTCGCAGCAGCAGCGCGTCTACCGACTGTCCGGCGTTCGCCACGGCGCAATCGAGCCGGCCGAAGCGCGTCATCACCGCATCCACGATGCGCTCCATCGCCGCACGATCGGTGACGTCAGCTGCGAAGATTTCGGCAACCGCGCCGGGACGCGCGTTCGCACAAGCGCCGCCGGTCTCTTCCAGGGCCGGCACATCGCGGCCGATCAGCGCAACGTCGGCGCCTAGACGCGCCAGCTCAACAGCAATGGCGCGGCCGATGCCGCGGCTCGCCCCGGTGATCACCGCACTCTTGCCGGCAAGGATCATGCATTCGCTCCAGCCGGCGACTCGATCGTTCGGCGCAATCGTTCGACGCCGGCATAATCGCTAACGACCATCGCGGGCGGCGCGCCAGTGATACGCTTCATCAACGCGCTGAGCACACCGCTGGCACCGAACTCAACGACGATGTCCGGTTGGTAGGTGAGAATGCGTTCGGCGGTGTCGTGCCACCTGACCTCATCCACGACGGAACGAATAAGATTACGTTTGATCGTCTCGACGTCGCGGTACGGGCGGCCGTCGACGTTTGAGATCACGTCGATCTCGGGTTGAGCGAAATCGCTCGCCTCCACGGCGTCGGCAAGCCGCTCCAATGCCGGCTCCATCAGTTCGCTATGCCACGCGCCGGAGACGTTGAGCGGCACGACGCGCTTCGCCCCAGCGTCGAGTAACGCTTGGCTCGCGGTTTGCACGGCGCCGTAGTCGCCGCTGATCACGATCTGCGTGGGCGAGTTGAAGTTCGCTAGCGTGACGCGACCGCCGTGATCGGCGCGGACGCGCTCGAGCACTTCGCGAATTTGAGCGGACTGCAGTCCGAGGATCGCGGACATGCCGCCGCGTGCGCACTCTGCCGCGGCCTGCATCGCCTTCCCCCGTTCGCTGACGATTCGCAGCGCGTCTTCGAATGGCAGCGAGCGCGCAATGACGAGGCTGCAGAGCTCCGCGAACGAGTGTCCCGCCGTGACAACCGGCGCGAACGACGGCCCAACGGCCGCATACAGCGCGAGATTCGTGGTGAATATCGCCGGCTGGCTAAACTCCGTTTCGCGTAGCGTCTCTTCGGGGCCGTCGCGCTGTAGCGCCAACAGATCGTACCCCAGCACCGCCGCCGCGCGATCGAAGGTCGCGCGCGCTGCCGGCGAATGCGACGCGACGTCGCAGCCCATGCCGACGCCTTGCGATCCTTGCCCCGGAAAAACGACGGCGAAGCGCATCAGGCCGCCCATCTCCACGCCACCGCGCCCCACGAAAGACCGCCGCCGAAGGCGACGAAAACGATCAAGTCGCCGGCCTTGAGCAGGCCGGCACGCACGGTCTCGGAGAGTGCCAGCGGTATCGAAGCAGCCGAAGTGTTGCCGTACTCGGCAATGTTGACGATGACCTTTTCCTCGGGAAGATCTAAATAGCGCGCCATCGCATCGATGATGCGCCGATTCGCCTGGTGGGGGATCAAGAACGTAACGTCGGATTTGCGCAGATTCGCTTTGGCGAGCACCGAGTCGGTCGACTCGACCATCTTCGTGACCGCGAGTTTGAACGTTTCGGGCCCCTGCATGTGAATGAGCTGCACCTTCGCGTCGAGCGCGGCATGATCGATCGGTTTGCGAAAGCCACTGCCGTGCGCGTAGAGCAGCTCGGGCCGGCTGCCGTCCGCGCCCAGCGTTGCTGCGAGGAAGCTATCTTCGTCGCTCCGCTCCAGAATCACCGCACCGGCACCGTCGCCAAAGAGAATGGCGGTCGAGCGGTCCTCTTTATCGAGAATCTTTGAAAGCGTTTCGGCGCCGATCAGCATGATTCGCCGATAGACGCCGGAGCGTATCAATCCCGACGCGACCGTGAGGCCGTAGATGAATCCGCTGCATGCGATGGCGATGTCGAAGGCGGCCCTCTCGGCGACACCTAATCGCGAAGCTACCAGACAGGCGGTGGCAGGAAAATAGTAATCGGGAGTCACCGTGGCGACGATGAAGCAATCGATATCCTGGGCGGTAAGTCCGGCGTGCATCAAAGCCGCGCTCGCGGCGGCCGATGCCAAATCACTCGTCCCCTCTTCATCCGACGCCCAGTGACGGCGCTTCATGCCGGTGCGAGTGGTGATCCACTCATCGGAGGTATCCAGCCAGGCCTCGAGATTGTGATTCGTTACGATGCGTGGCGGCGCATAGTGGCCGACGCCCACGATCTTGACGCCAGCGGAGAGCACCTACGCTAACCAGCCGGCTCGTCTTGCATCTTGATGACTTGTCGCCCCTTATACGTACCGCAACTCGGGCAAGCGAAATGCGGCCGCTTGGGCTGGTGACACTGCGAGCATTGCACCGTGGTGACGTCTCCCAGTTTCCAGTTGGCCGCACGCCGGCTGCGAGTCTTGCTGCGAGGCGTCTTCCATTTTAAGTTAGCCACATTCTCTCCGTCTCGAAAAATAATTACGTTTGCTCGTGCGAGCATTCGCCTGCATTTAAGTTCGCCCCGCAGACCGGGCAAAGACCTTGACACTCCGGGCCGCATCGCAGCCCCATCGGCATGGCGCTGAGGAGGCTCTGCTGGGCCAAATCGGCGATGTCGAGCCGTTCTCCCGTCAGCACGTTGCTCTCCCCAAAGGGCGCGACCTCGCGCCCGTGCGAGGGATCGAGCCGCTCGTCGATATCAACGTGGAGCTCGAGGTCCACATCTTCCAAGCAAGCGTCACATTGCCCGTGAAGCTTTGCGTCTACCATTCCCTCAACGACCAGCATGCGGTCCGCTTGGCGCAACTCAAGCTCGACCCGGACGGGCTCCGGGAAGACGATTCCCTCGAATGGCTCGAGCCGCACCTCGTCGGCAAGCACCATCAGCTGGCGACTGCCGGCCAGGAGCCCGCTGATGTCGACCTTGTGTGAACGATCCATTGCAAGTGAGCCTTCCGCAGCACGAGGCCCCGCCAACCATGCGGGGCCTGCCACGGACTTTGCCATTCTAGAACCCGCACCCATCCTTGTCAAACGCCAACGGCGTCGGGATAGAAGCCCCGCATGAGCCTTGATCCGATCGCCTCCCGGTTAAGCGCCGACGGCGTCGCCTTCGCCCCCGCGATTGCGAACGCCGCGCGGCGTCACGGGCTGGATGCTGACCTGCTGGCCGCGGTCGCCGCTCAGGAGACGGGCGGCCCGGAAAGCAACTCCGGGCACAATATCGTCGGCGACGGCGGTCACGGTCACGGAGTCTTTCAAATCGACGACCGCTGGCATTCGTTTGCGACGACGCCGGCAGCGATGGACCCCGCACAGAACGCCGACTACGCGGCGGGCATGCTCTCCGGTTTGCTCAAACGCTATGGAGGGAACGTCCGCGCCACGCTTTCGGCCTACAATGCGGGCTCTCCGAATGCCGAAGGCACGAAGACCCGCTGGTCGGACGGCGCCGATCTTTCCTACGCCGATTCGGTGCTGCGTCACTATCAGCGCCTCACCGGCGAGTCGCCTCATTCGACGGCGATCGCCGAGTCGAGCGAGACGATTGCATCCACCGGCGCGCTGCGCGCGCAGGCGCAGCAACTTCCCTTATCTACGGCGCCACAGGTTCCGCTCGCCGCACCGCAGGTCTTCGCGAGCGCCACTCGGGCGCCACACTCGTACCACCGGCAAGCCACCGATTATCTCGCACTTCTTAACGACGATACCGACGAGACCAACTCGTAGAACAGGAGAACCATCGTGTCATCCATCCATTCAATCGAAGGAACGCTCTCAGCCAAGCCGTTTGGGGCCGAAGTCTCCGGACGCCTACACGGCGACCACAAAGCGCCGAAGACGGGCTCGCTTCACGGCGGCCACGAATCGCGTCAGAGCGGTACGCTTCACGGCGCGCGCGAGTCTCGCGGAACGATCGCCGGGAAGTCCGCCGAATCGCCCACGAGCTCGGCGATTGCCGAACTGAGCGGCCTTATCTCAAACCTCGGCTCCCTCTCCGCGCAGGCGCAAAGCCTTCCGCTGAGCGCGCCGATCCTGCCGGGGCTGCCACAGAGCCAGGGCTACCGGCCGCAGCCGACCGATTACACGCAGTTGAGCAACGACGCGAACTGAGTCGCAAGGAGTAACGCTATGGCATTCCTCCTTCCGGTTCTCGAAGGGCTTGGCTCGGGACTTCTCGGCAACGCGCTCGGAGGTACTCTCGGCAACGGTACGGCCGGGAATGCCGAGAACGCCGCCATGAACGCGCTCAACACGCAAGACGAAACGTTTCAGCTCGGCATGTATGCCTCAGAAATTCAAAATCAAGAACAGCTGCAGATGCAGTCTGAAGTCTTCGATCAAATGATGGACGAGCGCAGCGAGAACATGCGCGAGGTCGATACGCTGCGGAACGTCGATATGGCCCAACGCAAGATGGATGATTCGATCACCAAGAAGTTCATCCAGTCGATTACGGAATGATGGGCGGGCCGCTACCACTTCTACGCAACGAACGCATGCCCGCGGGGCGCGGCGCCCTTACCGCGCCCCGCGCGAGCTCCACGACAGCGTCCGACTCCGACCTCAGCGCCGAGCAACAGGCGCAGATCGCGGCGCAGCGGCAAGCCTTCGACTATGAAGCTGCCGAACGCGCCGAGATTCTCCGCGAGCATGAGGTCCTCGAAACGCTCCTCATGGCGCATCTTAAAAATGAAGACGAGATCACGAAAAAGTGGATCGCGCTGATCTAGTCGCGCGTGTCACCCTTATTTATCGGACGGCGTGTACACCGCGGAGCTAAAAGGGGCGGTAAACTTCGGATTGGTGACCTTCTTCCAGTGGTTTTTGGCGACTTGGCCGATATCGACCCATCCGTGGGCGGCCGTCGTACCGTCGCCGACAACGATGAGCTTGTCTTTACTATTGAAACCAAACCCGTGCGGATCGCATCCTTGCGAGCACGGTGTCAGCGTATTGAACGGTGAGCCGCCGTACGACAGCGGCAGCGCGTATTGATAGATCTTATGGCTCGAATCCCCCACGTTGAGCACCGTTCCAGCGTTGCTGATGTAGAAGCCGGCGATGTCGCCAGAGTCTATCGTGAAGGTGAACGGCAGGATTTGGTTCATGCTCGGTCTGGTGGTCGGATTAGTTATTTCCGCGACTCCATAACCGCCGCCCCCAAAGTCCCGGAGCCAGAGATTACCGGAACTATCCACATCGCCCGCGTCATAGAAACAGACTTCCGAACAATCACTGCTGAGAAGCACTTGAACGGGGGTCGCCGACGGATTTCCGTTAGGCCAGTATTCGTAGCCGCTGCCACCTACCGTATAAGTTCCGACCTTGTACTGAATTGTTTTCATGATCGCGAAGACGTGGTTTTTGTCCACGCCATTGTCGGTGAGCATGCCGGTAAAATTGGAACAATTGGAGACCGCGCAACCGGGTAGATAGGCGCGTGCAAAGTTCCCGTCCTTGTACTCTTGTATTACGCCGGCCGCACCTCCGCTGACATCGGTCACAAACAAATTTTGCGCATGATCGACTTTGAGCGTCAACGGATTACCGCCTTTGACCGGCTGACTCTTCGTCGAAATAACGTCGAGAACGCGTTTTGCGCCTGACGATAGACCGAATAGCTTGCTGCTCTGCTCTGCCGCCGCCCAGATCTTAATGCCGCCCGCTTTGGCCTGGGGTATCGTGAAATGGGAGGAGCTCGCCGGTATTGCTGGTGATGCCGTGCTGACGTTGCAGCCGGCGAGAAGCGACGCGAGATATGCGAGCCCGCACGCGAGGGGCGCGCGATGCGCGAAAGCGTCCATGGTAATACACCTCCAAAAGGGCCCGGTCGTCACAAATCTTATCGCCGAAATGCTCCGGACCCTGTACGGGCCGGCACGCGCTGATCTGATTCATCGGTCATAGGTCCTCGTCAGTGGGCCTTTTGGCCCCCCACGCTGAGCCGTTTGCCGAGGAAGAAATGAGCCTGCGCGCGCATCTTCTGCCGTGCTCAGGCACGATAAGCTTGAGGCAATTACGGTAGGTCGGCTTTAGGAGCAAGCGATGTATTCGTCATTTGAAGGCCGCATTTTGTGCACGTTCGCGTTTGCCGCAGTACTGAGCGGTTGCGGGGGAGTTCAGGGCACCGTTGGCCCCTCCGGCTTCGTCCCAAACGTGCCGGCCGATCGTCTCGGAAGCGCGCCCTCGTGGATGTCGCCGGAGGCGAAAACCTCGAAGCTCCTGTATATCTCCGACCCCGGCACCGACGACGTCGATGTGTACTCGTATCCCAACGGAAAGCCGCTCGGCGTGCTCGCCGGATTTAACGAACCGTGGGGACTCTGTTCCGATCGCACCGGCCACGTCTTCGTCGCAGACGTCTGGCACTATCGAATCGTCGAGTACGCTCACGGCGGCATGAAGCCGATCAAGACCATCAACGGTCGACAGGGCCATCCGATCAGCTGTTCGGTCGACTCACAGAGCAACGACTTAGCCGTCGTCTATTATTTTCTCAACGAGGCAAGCCGCTACAGCGAGGTTGCGGTTTACGCCCATGAAAAGGGCGTTCCGAAAGTTTATGACGGCTCGAAGATCGCGAACGATCTCAACTCGTGCACGTACGATAACCGAGGCAATCTTTTCGTCGACGGCTTATACGGAGACGCATCGATTGTCGTCGGGTTGGCGGAGCTGCCTAAGGGGGGCAACGAGCTCGTCGATATTTCGCTGCCCAACCACATCGGTCACCTGAGCAGCGTTCAGTGGACCGGTAACCATCTGGCGATGGGCGATCAAGGTCTGAACGAGGGCTACCCCGCGATGATCTACCAGTACGACGTCGACGGAACGAGAGCCACGAAAGTCGGCACGACCGAGCTCTTCGGCACGGCCGGACTCCAGCAGTTTTGGGCTCAAGGAGGCAAGGTTGGCGCGCCGAGCGGCTCGGTTCGCCTCTACCACTACCCCGCGGGAGGAGCGCCGCTCAAAACGCTTGGCGGATTTACGAATCCATTTGGAATCACGCTGAGCATCGCACACAATTTGAAGGGAGACCTGGTGCCCGCGCGATACTCTTCTTCGCTCGCGTCGGGCCGTTAGCTCAGCTGGTTAGAGCGCATGCTTGATAAGCATGAGGTCCCTGGTTCGATCCCAGGACGGCCCACCATTGAGTTTTGCACCGCTTCGGGACTGTAATAAACCGGACGTTTGCTGCAGTTGTGGCGAGGCCGGAAGCTCAGTCGATGCTTGAGGTACAGCTGCCTCCGGCCCCGAACGAAAGCGTACTCCTTGGCGAGGGCCGTGATCCTGAAATGATCCTGAGAGGGCGCATTTACTTAGCGCAGATATCGATTAAACCAGTTCACCGTTTGCGTCAAGATGTCGATCTGATCCGGGACTTTTTGTGGGGCATGTCCCTCGTCGGCGTACACGACGAGCTTCGTCGGCACTCCGAGCGTCTCCATCGCGTGCCAGAACTCGAACGCCTGCGGCGCGGGCACTTCCTCGTCGCGCTCCCCTTGCAGAATCAGCACCGGCGTCTTCGATTGCTCGATAAACGTAATCGGGGAACTCTTGGCATAAACGGCCGGGTCCTGATAGACCGACGCGCCGAAGAACGGCAGCATCCACTGATCGATCTTGTTCTGACCGTAATACGATTGCCAGTTGACGACCCCGGCACCCGCGACGATCGCTTTGAAGCGTGAGGTCTGCGTCTCGGCCCACATCGCCATGTAACCGCCGTAGCTCCAGCCCATTAGCCCGAGGCGGCTACTGTCGATCGGCGCGGCCTTGAGGGCCGCCCCGATACCCGCGAGGTCGTCCCGCCAGTCGCCGTAACCGAAGTCCTTGATGTTGGCCTTCGTGAATGCCTCGCCGCGCCCGAAGCTCCCGCGCGGATTGGGCATGAACACGAAGTAGCCTTGCGAGGCCAGCGCGTTGACGTTGCGGCTGCCGAAGGACGGCACCGATGCGGCCGACGGGCCGCCGTGAACCATCGTGATCATCGGATAGCGGCGCTGCGGGTCGAAATCGAGCGGATAGATGAGCCATCCCTGGTCGGTAATGCCGTCGCTCTCCCACTGGAGCGAAACCGCATCACCGTAGAGACGCTTTGCACCCGCGTTGCTTTGCGAGATCTGCCGCAGGGGCGCCGGCGGCCCCGCCCAGACTTCGGGAGGATCGGTGAACGAAGCACGCACGAGCGCGACGACGCGCCCGTCACGCGCCGTCGACCAGCTCCAGAGCGATTCGGGCCGATTTGTGAGTGCGGTCAGCGCCCCGGTCGAGGCGTCCAAGTGCTGAAGCTGCATCGCGCCCGAAACGTGGGCCACGACGCTGAGGCTCGTCGCGTCGTTCCAGCGCAGTGACTGCACCGAGACCGGCGCTTCCGCGGTCAAGTTGCGCGAAGCTCCGCTCTGCGCGTCGACGAGGTACACATCGCCTCCGGTCGAGCCGAAGTCGCTCATAATTCCGCCGATGATGGCGATGCTCTTGCCATCGGGCGACCACCGTGGATTGTCGATCTGGTAGGGCGGCGCGAGCAGGTCGTGCATCGTGCCCGTCGCCACCTCCACCCGCGCGAGCCGCGCGATCCACCAGTTGTTATCCCCATTTCCTTTCGCATAGGTCACCGCAATTTCACGATCGTCCGGGGACCAGCCGTACTCATAGACGTAGGTATCGCTCGGCGTCACTGCGCGCGTCGTACCGGTCGCCGCATCGATCGTCGTGAGCCGCTGCTCCTCGACCGCGTTCCCGATGACGCCGACGTCGCGGGCACCCGGCGCGAGCGCGCCGGCCTGCCGGTGCGCCGCCGCGATATAAAGGAATGCGAGCGTTCTACCGCTTGGACTCCAGCTCAACCGCTGCACGTCACCCCGCAGATTCCCCAGTTGGCGGATATGCACACCATCGGCGGCAGCGACGTAAATCTGCAGCTGCCCCTTCGAGTGCGCGTCGGAGAGAAACGCAATCTCGCGCCCGTTGGGCGACCACAGCGGGGTCTCCTCATCGTATGTAGTGCCACCGTTACCTGCGGTAATGCGCATCCGAGCACCGCCCTCGAGCGGCTGCGCGTAGAGCGCGCTACTTCGCGTCGATCCCAGCAGGCGGTTCGGATCGTGGAACGTCTCCTCCCAAACGACGGTGCGACCGTCGGGTGCGAGGTCGACGGCACTCAGATCGCGGACGGCGTACGTGGCTGCCAAGACGTCGCGCATGGATGGGGCGACCGCCGCTGCAGATGGTGCGGGCGTCGCTAAGATTGCGATTACCGCCAGCTTCACGAGGCAGGTCGAACGAATCATCGTTTGAACTTCGGTCTGGCGAACGTCGGACCATGCGAGAGGAGGTTTCCATGCTCTTTGACGGTGACGCGATCGTCCTCGCCGGCGCGACCGGCCGAGTGGGTGGAGCAACGCTGCGAGTACTCCACGATGAAGGTGCGCGCATCGCGGTCATTTCGCGTTCGCAGGCGACGGCCAACGCCGCGGTCGATGGCTTGGAACGAGCGTTCGGCGTAGTGGCCGATCTCGCGGACCCCGACGGCGTCGCGACTGCGCTCGACGACGTCGCGGCGCGCTTTGGACGAGTCGACGCCGTCGTCAATCTCGCGGGGCGGGGAAAGTTCGTCGCGCTCGTCGATTCGACGCTCGACGACCTGCGCATCAATCTCGACGGTTTCGTCGTGCCCGCTTACAATCTCACGGTTGCGGCGTTGCGGCGCATGCTGGCGCAAGCGTATCTCCCCGGCCGGCGTTCTCGAGGCCATATCGTGACGGTCACCGCTGGGAGCTCGCGCGATCCTCAGCCGCGTTTCGGGCTCTTCGGCGCGGCCAAGGCTGCGGTCAACACCCTCATGCGCGCGGTTGCTCGCGAACATAAGATCGACGGTATCGTCGCCAACGCGGTCGTTCTTGGGACCGTTGCGACCGAAGCTGCCCGAGAATACCTTGATGAGTCAGAGTATGCCGCAGCGGCGTCGCCCGAAGAAGTAGCGCGCGTCCTTGCCTTTCTCGCCTCCCCAGCTTCCGACGGAATCAACGGCGAGCTCGTCGATCTCAACGCCCGCGAGACGGACTAATACGGTCCTCGCTCAGCCGCCGGCCATTGCGCCGACGACGAGAAACGGCTCGCCGCCATTGGTGACGGCGCTCGGCAACGGCGCGTCGGGACGCTCGTGCGACAAGTCCTGCTCGCAGGCGAAGAAACGCACGTAGGCGCGCCGCTGCTGCGTCACTCGATCGCGCATCGTCCCGATCAGCATTGGATACCGCATCTCGAGGGCGTCGAGCAACGAGCGCTGCGTCGCCGCGCCCGAGACCTCGACGCGCACCTCGCCATCCACGCGTGCGAGCGTGCGCAAGTGCGCGGGCAGCACGACGCGAATCACGGCAGCGTCTGCACTTCCACTGAGAGCACCGCGGGCAGATCTCGCACGATCGCGCTCCAACTCTCGCCCGAGTCGGGCGAAACGTAGACCTGACCGCCGGTCGTCCCAAAGTAGATGCCGCACGAGTCGAGCCGGTCGACGGCCATGGCGTCGCGCAGCACGTTCACGTAGCAGTTTCGCTCGGGCAAGCCGTTCGCCAGCTCTTCCCATTCGTCACCGCCCGTACGGCTTCGGTAGACGCGCAAACGGCCGTCGAGCGGAAAGTGTTCGGAATCGCTCTTGATTGGAACGACGTAAATCGTCTGCGGCTCGTGTGCGTGCACGTCGATCGCGAAACCAAAGTCGGTGGGCAGATTGCCCGAGATTTCTCGCCACGACTCGCCGGCGTCGACGCTGCGCATGACGTCCCAATGCTTCTGCATGTAGAGCACGTTCGAATGCTTCGGGTGCATCGCAATGCGATGCACGCAGTGACCGACCTCGGCCTCTTGCTGCGGAATACTATTCGATTTTAAGCCGCGATTGATCGGGCGCCACGTCTTTCCAGCGTCGTCGCTGCGAAACGCGCCGGCTGCCGAGATCGCTGCAAAGATGCGGTTGTGATCGCTTGGATCGATGACGATGGTGTGCAGGCACATGCCGCCCGCGCCGGGTTGCCAAGAACTTGCCGACGGATGCTCGCGCAGGCCGGCGAGCTCTTCCCACGTGCGACCGCCGTCGGTCGAGCGGAAAAGCGCGGCATCTTCGACGCCCGCATAGACGGTGTCGGGATCGGAGAGCGACGGCTCGAAATGCCAAACGCGCGCAAACTCCCATGGGTGGGGCGTTCCGTCGTACCATTGATGCGTGCGCGGCGTCCCGTCGTAGACGAAGCCGTTGCCGACGGTCTCCCAGCTTTGGCCGCCGTCATCAGAACGCTGCACGATCTGGCCGAACCAGCTCGACGTCTGCGACGCGTAGATGCGATTCGGATCGACCGGCGATCCCTTGAGATGATAGATCTCCCAGCCGCCAAAGTGGGGTCCGTCGATCTTCCACTCTTGACGTTTACCATCCGATTCCAGCACGAACGCGCCTTTGCGCGTGCCGACCAGCACTCGTACCCTGCTCATCTCGACGCCCTATTCGCCCCTTCGGGCTCCGTCCTTCGCGAATTGGATCGTAAATCGCTTGTACCGGTTCCGAGTGCCCGCGACGAGCTTAACCGCACTGGGCGCAACCCCATAAGCATCGGCGAGTGCACGTATGCAAGCGGTATTTGCCGCGCCCTCGATCGCGCGTTCCCGAACCCGCAAGACGAGCACGCCGTTTTCTTCCGACAATCCCGGCTGTTTCGATCCGGGCTTAACGAAGACGTCGAGCGAGAGCGAAGCCGCGACTATTGCGTATCTACCGGTAAATTCGACGGTTTGCTACGCAGAAAATACTCGCGCGAGCGAGCCGACGGGATCATCTTGAAGGAGCGCGGCTTTTGGCCAAAGTCGAAGACGGTCGCGATGCTCGTAGAAGTCGAGTCGGTCGTCCCGAGCCGCCCCAAGTTAAAGGCGTCTTCGACGAAGCGCAAGATGCTGCCAAACGCAAAGACCGTGTGCGCAACTTTATGTGACGGCACGTACGGCGAGATGATGATGGCGGGTACTCGAAAGCCGGGGCCGCCCTGATCGTCGCGCTTCGGCGGCCTTACCGGATCGTAAAAGCCGCCCCAATCGTCCCAGACGACCACGATGGCCGTCGAGTCCCAATATGTGCTTTGGCCGACAGCGTTCACGACGCTCGCGATCCACGAAGGACCATTATCCGACGGCGAGTCCGGGTGATCGGAGTTGAGCGCGTCGGGAACAACCCACGACATCTGCGGCAGCGTTCCGTTCGAGATGTCGGTAAAGATGGAAGTTTCCGGCGAAGCGATGTGCGCGTTCCATTCGCTCTTGTTACCGTAGACCGAATTGATCGCCAGGAATGCGTTCCAAAGGGAACCAGTCGCGCCGAGACTCGGCGTATAGTACTTCCACGAGACGCCTTTGGCGTCCAGGAGATTCTGCAGGGTGTCGTAGGTCAGGCACGGGTAAGGTCCCTTGTTCTTGAGATATTGGAGCGAGGTCGTGATCAGCGACGTCTGCGTGTTCGGCGGCGCATTGCAACCCCAGGGCGAAGCGGTGGGATAGTCGATCAGGCTCTGGTTGCTATTGATATCCGTGCCGCCACGGATCAGGTCTTGATGGGCAGTGAAGCTGCCACTGCCTTGCGTCTGGAACATGTGGTCGGCGAGGACGTACTGCCGCGCCAGCGCCCAATACGATTGGATTTGCATCGGATTGACGTATTGATACGGTTTCATGCCTTCCGGTTGCCCCGACGCTCCGCTGACGATCAAGTTGAAACCGTCCATATTGCCGTCACGATAGGCTTGCAGCCACGCGGGATAGACGTGATTGAGATCCAGTTTGTATAGCAGCGGTACCTTTGTAAGCGCGACCGGAACGCTGTGCGCTTTCTTCCCGCTGCCGGTGCGCATATACCCCGTAGTCGTACCGACGGCGCCGGGAAAAGTCGCAAAAAGGTCGTTGAACGACCGGTTTTCCTGGATCATGAGGACGACGTGCTTGATCGGGAATGGGTTTGGCGGCTGCAAATTGCGTCTCGCACTCGACGCGCTACCGGAAGAGGACGTTGGCGTTAGCATCCCGGCCGGCGCATTGCAAGCAGCGAGAGCCAAGACCCCAGCAACGGCAACGAGTGCAAAAGAACACATATTCCGATACATAGCGCGCCCATCGTAGCACGATTCCGCTTGAGACGGCATCGGTAGGTTTGACTAAGTAGCGAGCGTTAAAACTGTGATGTGACATTAGTCTCACCTTAGTCGAATCCCAGAACGCTGTGAGCCTCTTTGAATTCGGAGCGCTTTGATGGTTACGTCTTCTTCGCTAAGAAGCGCGCCCTCGGCAGCTAATTTTGCAATTTGCGTTGCCGAAAGTCGTGCGTTCAGGGCGGAAAGCTGACCGTTTGCGCGTCCACCCTCCGGAACCAGGCCAAAAAACTTCGGTGGCGTCTCCGCCGGCCGGATATTTCCAAAATAAGAGCTGCGACGGGTAACAGTATTTGCCGTTCCGACGACAAACGGCTGCAACATGGAACCGCCGCACTGCGTGGTGGCGAGAGAGGTCGTCAATACATTCGGCGCGCGCGAGATCCACGACGGTGAGGCGTCCATCAAGGTGCGCGACGGCGCCGCGCCGATGCAAGCGCTGAGTGTAGTAATGCCGGAACGGCGAAGAGCGCGATAGCCATTTGCGTCGGAGCTAAACTCATCAGGAAGCGCGCAGCTTTACGGCCGTCGTCGAAAAGGCGCTCGGCGGCATCGCTGGTTGACAAAAGGAAGCATGCAGGCGCATCATAGCTTTAAGGGGCTTTTGCGGCCCATTATCGGATTCGGCTAAGCCCTATTGCTTCGGCGTTACGAAGATAATGATCGCGTGCGCCGTTCGATTTCAGAGAGGTAGCACAGGATGAATACGTTGACTCGGATCCAGTGGGCTGTTACCATGTGCGCCGCAGCCGCCGTGCTCGCCGCCTGCGGAGGCACCAGCGGAACTGGCAGCATGATTGGATCAACTGGACTTCCAAGTACGCAACACGTTGTTGCGCAGGCCGCTGGTTCACCGAAAATCACAAGGGTAAGCCGCATTCGCGCCAAGCAGACCCAGACGATCGTCATTTCCGGCAGCGGCTTCGGCACGATGCAACCCTATGACGGTGACTCAGGATACATCAAAATAAGAGATAACACCGCGGGATGGGATGCCGGTTACTCAAGCAGTTCGGAATACGACGCTGTGTTTCTTAACGTAACGTCTTGGAGTAATCACAAGATCGTTATTGCCGGCTTTACCGGCGCGTATGGCGACAGCTATTGGTTCCTGACCAAAGGTGATTCGCTTACAATCAGCGTGTGGAATGCTCAGACCGGGATGGGACCGGCGCAACGGAATAAGAGCGCTTTTTTAAACTCGAGGTGGCGGCCACGACGGACGTACTCCGTCCGGCGTGGCGGTCTTCCTGACAAACGCTCCGAGCGCAAATTGGAGATGAGGAGGCTCGAACTCCTGACCCCCTGCTTGCAAAGCAGGTGCTCTACCAGCTGAGCTACATCCCCGTGTGCTGCTTGCGCTATCCTGAAGCGTTCGCGCCTTTCCCGTCCTTCGACTGCGCCCCCTGCGGTCGCTCCGCTCTGGCTGACGGT
>JBARKF010000159.1:0-2185 GCA_049800655.1 Candidatus Cybelea sp. | reverse complement strand
GTAACGAGGTGAATCCGGTAATGAACGCGCCGATCGCGGCGGCAACGCCCAACGCCGGCTTCCCCAGCAACGCGGCAACGACCAGTGGGATCGCGACGCCGACCGTGCAGCGCAGCGCGTAGCCGGGCTCGAGCGCCGAACGGTCGAAGGTGCCGACCGTCGCCGCGAGCTCGCGCAACCACCTCAACAACGGCGACGCCCCGCAGAAAGGTACACCGTGCGACCTCCTCTGAACGAACCCGACGACCAAGAGCTCGAAGAACTCGTCGACGACGAAGATCGCGATCTGCTCGGTAAACCTGACGTTCCCGACGACGTCAAGGCCGAGATCACCGAACGGCTAGATCGATTTCGCGACGAAGTGTACGCCGACGAAATCGAGGACGGACCTCCGCCAGCCTAGACTTGCGCCGTCAGTGCGGCGCGTACGGATCCGGGAAACAGAACTTCGGATTGCCGCAACGCGTACCGGCGTAAACGGCTTTGAGGTCGACCTGGGGAATGTGCGTTCCGTACGCCTTGTTGATCGTCGCGATGAAAGCGTAGGCGATCAACCCGTAGCCGGAATTTGACGGATGGATGCCATCGAAGCTCAAGATTCCGCCGTTGGCAGGCGTGAACGTTCCCGGGGGCTCGTAGATGTAGCCCAGCGTGCAGCAAAAGCCGGGTCTGATTGACGACGCTAAGTGAAAGTAGGGATTTGCGGGGCTTCCGCTGGCAAGGCCGTGGAAGATCTGCGCAACGTTGACCATCGGAACGCGCGACGCCGTCGCGGCCTCGTCGATTCCCTGGTTGACCGCGTTATTGATCGCTTGAACCTTACCGGCGAACTCCGGCGTGATGTAGTTCGCTCCAAGCCCACTTCCTGGGGTCGATTTGCAGTTCGGCTTCGGAACGGCGCAATCGAGATCCGCATATCCCGGCGCGCTTGGGTATTGGCTAAAATAGTTGAGGATTAGAAGCGCTCCCGGCAGCGTCAAATAGCCGCAGGGCTTGGTGGTCGAAGCGGCGACGCATCCACCCGGCGTGTTCAGATGGTACTTCTCGGCTATTTGCTGGACCGCATTAGACGGCAAACCGCCTACATCTATTAAGAAACAGAACGCGTAGGAGCGAATGCGGCAATCATGGCTCGTCTTGGGCATTTCGACCATTTGGAAATAGCCGGTTTCGACGATATTCGGCAAGTTCGCTACGACCACGTGCGCACCGGCGCCCTCCAAGGTAGAAATCGCCGCCCGAACGTCGCTTTCGGTCTGTCCCGGTGTTCTATTGCCACCGACAAAGCGTCCGCCGCTTCCCATATATTTCAGTACGTCGTTCGCGCCTAGCCAGTACGTGGCAAGCGTCGGATGCAGCGAGGCGGCGGCGTTGACTTCGGTGAGGTGTCCGCCGAGATTCACAAAATTGCGCAGCACCGGCCAGTACGTTCCGCTCTCCTCTTGGACCACGTCGCTGAGCAGCCCGGGAATCCCGGGCAGCGGCTTGCAGGTATCGGTCGGAGGCAGATGGATCGTGATGGCTTCGTGTAGCGTGAGACCGGGAACGCCGACGTTGCGGACCGTCGTTGCGGTAGGGTTGATTCGGACCCGTGCCGAGGGACGCAACCGAAAGCCGGCGAGATTGAAGCTGTTATCGAACGTGCAGGGATCCGCGCCTTTGAACTGCCCGAACGGGACTGGGGTGTCGGAAGCAACAATCTGATTGTCAAGACCCGGCCCGGTTATCAGCGGCAGTGGACTCTTCGCCGGATCGTACATATCGGCGATTATGGTATCCAGCGGTAAGCCCGACGCCTGTTCGTATAGAAGCGTCCACCAGCCGCTCTGCTGAGTGGGTGGCACGGGCAGACCCGGCGCGAGGGGATTCTTAACCCCGACGGCGCCTAAAAATCCATCGGCTTGATACCCGGCGGTCAAACTGTCGCCGACGCCGACGATACGCGCCAGGATCGGCGAGCCGTCAGGCCGTTGGCCTCCGTTTCCCGGAACGAACGCCGCGGTTCCGCCGCCTCCGCCGCCGCATGCGGCAAGCGCGGCGAGCCCGAGAACGGCGAGCGATTTGGTGACGCGTGAAAAGCGCATACTCTCTACCTCTGAATTACAACGGGAAAACGTTTGGCGAGCCGATTCCGAACTGCAGTTGGAGCTGCGTCGCCTTGAGACCGCCGATCGCAAGACCGCAC
>JBARKF010000158.1:0-10313 GCA_049800655.1 Candidatus Cybelea sp. | reverse complement strand
AGGTGAACCTTGCCCCCAAAGCAGCTTGACGCGGGATTTTCACATCAGCGGAGCGAGCGCAGCGAGCGTAGTCAGGACGAAGGGCGAAGGGCGAAGGGTGGACAGCGCGCGGGTCCTTCGACTACGCTCCGCACTTCGTGCTCCGCTACGCTCAGGATGACAAGGCTATCTCTTGCGGGTCCTTCGACTACGCTCCGCACTTCGTGCTCCGCTCCGCTCAGGATGACACTCGGCGCTAGCCGAAGCGGCCGCTGATGTAATCTTCCGTGCGGGAGTCGCTGGGGTGCGTAAAAAGTTTAGCGGTTTGATCCACTTCGACGACCCCGCCGACCCCGGTTTCATCGGCGAGCATGAAGGCGGTCACGTCGGAGACGCGCGCCGCCTGTTGCATATTGTGGGTCACGGCGACGATGGTGTACTCGTTGGTCAGCGCCATCATGAGCTCTTCGATCACGGCGGTGGCGATCGGGTCGAGCGATGCCGTGGGCTCGTCCATCAGCAAGACTTCCGGCGCGGCGGCAACGGCCCGCGCGATGCAGAGGCGCTGTTGCTGACCGCCGGAGAGCCGCACCGCGCTGGTATTGAGCTTGTCCTTCACTTCGTCCCATAGCGCGGCCGAGCGCAACGCGCGTTCGGCGGCCTCCAAGCGCCGCTGCCGATTCAGTCCGCGCGGCGAGCAGACGGTGGCGTTCTCCAGAATCGAGAGCGTTGGAAAGGGATTGGGCCGCTGAAAGACCATGCCGATCCGCCGCCGGATCTGCATCGGGTCGGCGTCGTTGTCGTAGATGTCTCGCCCTTCAAGCAGCACGCGTCCCTCGACGTGCGCGTCGAAGGCCACTTCGTGGATCCGGTTGAGACAACGAAGCAGCGTCGTCTTCCCGCAGCCTGACGGGCCGATCAACGCGGTGACGGCTCGGCGCCGAAAGGCCAGCGAGATGTTTCCGATCGCCTTACGATCGCCGTAGTAGGCGCTCAGGTCTTCGACTGCGAGCAGCTGCTCGGTCTGGGTATCACTCGTCACAGTTGCAACCCCTGCGAACGGCGCAGCATCAGCCGCGCGCCGACGCTCAAAATGCAGACCGCCGCGATCAAAAGGAGTGCACCGCCCCACGCCTGCGCCTGCCACGTGGGATATGGCGAAATCGCGTACGTGAAGACTTGGAGCGAGAGTTCCGCCATTGGGTTGGTCGGATTGAACTCCCAAAACTGGCTGCCAAAAGCGGTGAAGAGCAGCGGCGCGGTCTCGCCGGTGACGCGCGCGATCGCCAGCAGCAGTGCGGTGATGATCGCGGGCATTGCGGTCGGTATCACGATCCGCACCGTCGCGCGGAAGTTCGACATTCCGAGCGCCAGCGCGCCCTCGCGCACGACCTGCGGCACCGTCCGAATCGCCTGCTCCGACGTGCGCACCAGCAGCGGCAGCATCAGCATCATGAACGCAAACGACGCAGAAAACGCGGAGAAGTGCTTTAACGGGGCGACTAAAACGGCATACGCAAAGAGGCCGATGGCGATGCTGGGAATTCCCGAAAGCACGTCGGAGAGAAAGCGCAATCCTTCGGGAATTGGTCCGCGCCCAAATAACGCGAGGTAAATTCCCGTCAGCAACCCGATCGGAATCGCCATCGCGGTGGCGAGTCCGATCATGATGAAGCTGCCCACGATGCCGTTACCGACGCCGCCCCCCGGAACCCCGATCGGATGCGGCAGCTGCGTCAAAAACTCCCAGTTGATCGAGCCGATGCCTTGGTAGACGACGTAACCGAGAACCACCAACAGCAGCGCGGCGGCTAGGAGCGCGCAGCACAGCGCCAAGCCGGTTCCCAACAGCGAGTAGACCTGGCGCCGCCGCAGCCCGCGGTATCGCAGCGCCAGCTGGCCTGAAGCGAGCCCTTCGCTCGATGAGGCCATGCGTTAGGAGGTCCGCTCCGAACCGCGCACGCTCCAAATCATCAGGCGTGCGAGTCCGTTGACGATGATGCTCACGAAGAACAGAATGAGTCCAAGTTCGATCAGCGCGCTGATGTAGAGGCTCGTCGTCGCCTCCGTGAACTCGTTGGCGATCACGCTTGCCAGCGTGTACGAGGGCGCAAAGAGCGATGCCGAGATCTGCGGGCGATTTCCGATCACCATCGTAACCGCAATCGTCTCGCCGAGCGCGCGGCCGAGTGCGAGTACGCACGCACCAAAAATTCCGACGCGCGCCGCCGGCAGCACCACGCGCATCGCCATCTCCCATTTGGTCGTCCCCACCGCCATCGAGGCTTCGCGCAGATCGCGCGGGATGGCCACCAAAACGTCGCGAGAGATCGCCGTAACCGTTGGGACGATCATCAGCGCCAGAATGATGCCGCCCGTCAGCAAGCCCACGCCGTAGATTGGGCCGGCAAAGAGCGGCATCCAGCCCAGCACGTGCTGCAGCACCGGGCCCAGCCCTGTACGCACGAACGGGGCCAGTACGAAGAGACCCCAGAGCCCGTAAACGACGCTCGGCACGGCCGCCAGCAGCTCGATCAAAAACGAAAGCGGATTGGCGAGCCATCTTGGCGCGAAGTCCGAGAGGTATACCGCCGCCATGATGCCGACGAACGCGGCGAGCGCGATCGCGATGAACGAGCTCACGACGGTCCCGAAGATCATTGGCAGGGCGCCGAACTTGTTGCTGATCGGATCCCACTCGCTCTTCCAAATGAACGAGAACTTAAACGCCGCGATCGAGGGCCACGAACCAAGGACGAGCTCGACAAACAAACCGATGATGAGCAGCGCGAAGAGAATGCTGCCCGCGTAAACGATCGCAGCAAAGCCGCGATCGACGGGGCTTACGAAGCGTGCGACGCGGCGAAAGCGCGGCTCAAGGTTATCCATTACTATCTGTCATCAAATCGTACGGGTCGAAGCCGGAGACCCTCGACCCGTACGATTTCTCGGTTCGACCGTTTCGCGATAGCGAACGGTCAGTGCTGCATTTGCTTGAGCGTTGTGAGGGCCGTGGATTGCACGTTGCCGGGCAGCGGAACGTAGTCGACCGACTTCGCATTGGATTGTCCCTGCGGTCCAACCAGCCACGTAAGCACGCTGTAGAGGAGTTTTGCCCGGCTCGCATCGGCCGGCTTCCGGTAAACCACGACCCACGAATAACCGGAAATCGGCCACGCGTTTGCGCCAGGCTCATCGACGATCGAGAAGTTGCTCGCGTTGACGTCGGGTCTGCCGGCCGCAGCCGCTGCCACCGTCTCGGGCGAGACCGACACCCAACGGCCGGCTCGATTCTGGAGGATCGCGGCCGGGATGTGGTTCTCAATAACGTACGCGAGTTCCACATAGCCGATCGCGCCCGGCGTGCTCCGCACCTGGCCCGCGACGCCTTCGTTGCCTTTCGCCCCGACGGCGCTCGGCGCCGGCCACGAGACGCTCTTGCCGGTTCCGACCTTGCTCTTCCACTCGGGTGAAACGTGGCTCAAGAAATCCGTGAAGATGTAGGTTGTGCCGGATCCGTCGGAACGGTGGACCACCACGATCGGCATGTCGGGAAGGTTGACGCCCGGGTTGCTCTTGGCGATCTGCGGATCGTTCCACTTGGTGATTTTACCAAGGTAGATGTCCACGATGGTCTGGCGCGTCAGCCGAAGCGGCCGCGTCACGCCCGGCAGGTTGTAAGCAATCGCCGCGCCGCCCAGCGTGACCGGTATCTGTAGGACCGGCTGCCCGGCGCGCGCCAGCTCCGACGCGTTCATCGGCACGTCGGTGGCGCCGAAGTCAATGGTTTTGGCGGTGAACTGCTGGATGCCGCCGCCGCTGCCGATCGACTGATAGTTGACCGTGACATCGGGGTTTTGCTGGCTGTAAATGTAGAAGGCCTTAGAAAAGAAGGGATAATCGAAGGTGGATCCTGCTCCCGTCAGCTGCGTCGCCGCTACGGCCGGAAGGGTCATCGCGGCCACAACACCCAGGGTTGAGAACCAGCGGCTGAGCGATCGTATCACTGAGAACACTCCTTATAATGAAGAAAACGTCGCCTGACGTTCGCACGAGGGCCAGATTTATTTGTAATCTAGCCCGATTAACTTGATGTTAAGGCCTCACACGAAGGGCAAAACGAGCAGCTGAGTCGAAGCGCGCCACCCCATGATTGCCGACGCCAACGCCAGCAATCACGAGCCTTCGCTGGCCGAGCTGCGCCATACCGCCGCTCACGTGCTTGCTTATGCCGTGCAGGACCTCTTTCCCGAAGCGAAGCCGACCATCGGCCCCGCGATCGAGAACGGGTTCTACTACGATTTCGACCGCACCGAAGCGTTCACGCCCGACGATCTGGCGCGCCTGGAGGCGCGGATGAACGAGATCGTGGCGGCAGATTATCCCATGACCGGGCGCGAGGTCGCGCGGAGCGAAGCGATCGGGGTTTTCGAAGGGAACCACTACAAAGTCGAGATCGCTGCGGAGATCCCCGAGGGTGAACCGATCACACTCTACACGATCGGCGATTTCACGGATCTCTGCCGTGGTGGCCACGCGGACTCGACCGGCAAGATCGGCGCCTTCAAGCTCACCAGCGTTGCCGGGGCGTACTGGCGCGGCGACGAGCATAACCCGATGCTGCAGCGCATCTACGGCACCGCCTGGTACGATCGTGCCCAGCTCGACGACTATTTAGCGCGCATCGAAGAGGCCCAGCGCCGCGACCATCGTAAGCTCGGCGCCGAACTCGAGCTCTTTTCAATCGAAGAGGACGCCGGCGGTGGTCTGGTCTTCTGGCACCCCAAAGGCGCCATCGTGCGCGGCATCATCGAAGCGTTTATTCAAGAGGGACTGCGCGAGCGCGGCTACCAGCCGGTGTTCACGCCGCACGTTGATAACGAACGCCTCTTCGAGATTTCCGGACACTTGGAAAACTTCGCGGAGAATATGTTCGGACCGATCGAAGCCGAAGGGCAGCGCTTCCGTCTCAAGCCGATGAACTGTCCGGGTCACATTCTCATTTACAAGAGCCGCCTGCGCAGCTATCGCGAGCTGCCGTTGCGTTTCTCCGAGTTCGGCACGGTCTACCGCTTCGAACGTTCGGGCGTGCTGCACGGCCTCACGCGCGTACGCGGCTTCACGCAAGACGACGCGCATCTCTTTTGCATGCCGGATCAACTGCAAAGCGAGTTCGAGCAAACCCTCGACGAAGCGCGGCGTTTGATGCAAGCCTTTGCGTTCGATGACGTCACCTACGTGCTCTCGTCCCGCAGTGCGGCCGAACGCGGCGATACCGACGCGATCGCCGAAGATGCGATCCAAAAAGCGCTGGAGCGCTACGAAATTCCGTATGAAATCGACGAAGGCGGCGGCGCGTTCTACGGTCCGAAGCTGGACATTAACGTCCGCGACGCGATCGGCCGGCCGTGGCAGCTCGGCACGGTGCAGGTCGACTTCATCCTGCCTGCTCGCTTTGCCTTGAGGTACCGCGGCGCCGACGGTCACGATCACCAGCCGGTTATGATCCACCGGGCACTTGCAGGCTCACTCGAACGTTTCTTTGGTGTGCTGATCGAACATTACGGCGGTGCCTTCCCCGCCTGGCTAGCACCCGTTCAGGCCGTTCTCACACCAATTTCTGAGGATCAGCTGAGATACTCTCGCGAAGTAGCGTCGAAACTGCGGGAGGCGGGCTTCCGGGCCCAAGTGGACGAAACGAATGAAAAACTCGGGTATAAGATTCGCCACTGGAAGATGCAAAAAGTACCCTACATTTTGGTGGCAGGTAAACAAGAGGCTGCGGACGGCACCGTGAACGTAAATCAACGCGGCGTCGACGCGAAACGCACGATTTCGATTGGGACTTTCATGAAAGAGTTGCGTCAGGTCGTTGAGGCGAAGCAGTAACAAAATGAAGTGTGATATGCGCGTCGTTCTTGCGGCGCTCGCGCTGATACTGGCTTCGTGCCAGGGCGGCGGCTTAGATAGCGGCATGGGCGGCATGGGCGGCGGCATGGAGCCGCCGGTCTCGCAACCCGGCTCCATGAACGGCGGCGGCGTCGGCGGGCTGAACAATGGCAACGGGTCGTCCGGCCAGCTGGCCGGTCCGAACGTCGGCAGCAACGGGCAAGAAGAGCTCACGAATCCCGGCGCCACGCTCGCACCCAATCAGGCGCAGTACGCGATCGCGCAGGGACCAACGGGCATGAAGTGCCCCCAAGTGTTGCAGTACACGCAGCCCTACAACTGCAACGTCGCTTTTAACATTCCCACGCCCTCGCCCGCGCCGAGCGGAGCCGCAAAGAGTACGCCGGCGCCGACCGCGAGTCCGACGCCGACGCCGCAGCCAAGTGCGTCGTCCGACGACGATAGCGACGACAGCGACGACACGCCGGCGCCGAGTTCATCGCCGGGCGGGACGATGACGATGGAGGTGGAGCCGCTGCCGAAGGATGTGCCCTCGATGACGAACCCCAACCCGATGTTGATGCACGTCACGCCGCTGGTTGGAATTCGCCTGCAGAGCAATCTCGACTTCGTGCTCAACGGCGCGGCGCTCGTGCAGTACACGCTTCCGCAGGTCCAGTACACCGGCCGCGTGTTCACGCTTCAGCTCTACAACGAGACGTCAATGCGCGGAAAGCGCAACGATCAGCTGATCGCCACGTACAGCAAGTTTACGACGCCGTCGAGCAACCAGGTACAGTTCCAGTTCACGACGCCGCGGGTTACGGTTCGACACACGCAAATCTGGCTGCTCGCCATGTACGGCGCCCAGCTTCCTCCGGGTTCAACCCCGACGCCATCACCCACGCCGGCGTCGTCCGCATCCCCGTCGCCCAGCAGCTCACCCTAGCCCCCCCTGTCATCCTGAGCGGAGCGCCGTAGGCGCGTAGTCGAAGGACGCGCCCTGTCATCCTAAGCGGAGCGCCGTAGGCGCGCAGTCGAAGGACGCGCCCCTGTCATCCTGAGCGGAGCGCCGTAGGCGCGTAGTCGAAGGACGCGCCCTGTCATCCTCAGCGGAGCGGAGCACGCAGTGCGTAGCGCAGGCCCTGCCATCCTCAGCGGAGCGGAGCACGCAGTGCGTAGCGCAGGCCCTGCCATCCTGAGCGGAGCGAAGCACGCAGTGCGCAGCGCAGGCCCTGCCATCCTGAGCGGAGCGAAGCACGCAGTGCGTAGCGCAGGCCCTGTCATCCTCAGCGGAGCGCCGTAGGCGCGTAGTCGAAGGACGCGCCCTGTCATCCTGAGCGGAGCGGAGCACGCAGTGCGCAGCGCAGTCGAAGGACCCCTGTCATCCTGAGCGGAGCGGAGCACGCAGTGCGCAGCGCAGTCGAAGGACGCGCGTTGTCATCCTGACCCCAAAGTTGTCGTACTGAGCCCAAAGTTGTCATCCTGAGCTTGTCGAAGGACGCTGGGTGTCTCCTTCGGCGTGGCGCACGTTCATTGCGAGCTTCCTCGGGTGGACGCTCGACGCGTTTGACTTTCTCATTCTAACGTTCGTCATTTCCCGAATCGCAACCACGTTCAACCGCAGCATCGCCGAAGTGGCGTTTGCGATAACGCTAACGCTCGCGTGCCGGCCGATCGGCGCATTACTCTTTGGGTGGCTCGGCGATCGTTACGGGCGTCGCATTCCGCTCATGATCGACGTCGCGTTCTATTCGATCGTCGCACTGCTCACCGCGTTCGCGCCGAACTTCACCGTGTTTCTCGTGCTTCGCGCGCTCTTCGGCGTCGCGATGGGCGGGGAGTGGGGGCTTGGTGCGGCACTGACGATGGAGATGTTGCCGCCCGAGCGCCGCGGTCTTTTCAGCGGTCTTCTTCAGTCGGGCTACATGGTCGGCTATCTGCTCGCCGCGCTCGCATTTTTCGCGGTCTTTACCTTCACGCACTGGGATTGGCGCGGGCTCTTTGCGATCGGCGCGTTGCCGGCGCTGCTTATTCTTTACATCCGTACGAGCGTGCCCGAATCGCCCGCCTGGCTCGCCGGCCGCGCGCAGCGCATCTCCGTTCCGGGCAACTTCTTACTCAAGTCGTTCGTCGCGCATTGGCCGCTTTTCATTTACGCGATCGTGTTCATGGCGGCCCTCAACGCGCTGTCGCACGGCACGCAAGATCTCTACGCGACGTTCTTGCAGAAGCAACACGGGTTTTCGCCCGGCACGACCTCGCTGATCTCCATCGTCGCGGCCGTCGGCGCGATTGCGGGAAGCATTATCTTCGGCACGTTTTCTCAACGATTCGGGCGCCGGCTTAGCGTGATGCTTTGCGCGGTGCTTGCCTTTTGCACGCTTCCCCTCTGGGCGTTCAGCACGGCAGCGGTGCTCTTGGCCGCCGGCGCCTTCATCATGCAGTTCTTCGTGCAAGGCATCTGGGGCGTGATACCTGCCCACCTCAACGAGCTTTCACCGGGCGACGTGCGGGGCACGTTCCCGGGTTTTACCTATCAGCTCGGCAACTTGCTGGCGGCCGGAATCGTTCAAATCGAGGCCTCGATCGCGCAACGGCTGCCGCCGCTACCATCCGGAGTCGCCAACTTTGGCGGCGCGATGGCGATCGTCATCGCGATCGTCATCGCGTCGGTCTTCGTGCTTGCCGTGCTTGGCTATCTGGTACACAAGGAGAGCAGGTTCGTCACGCTGACCACATAGGGAGCCAAGCGTTGCGACAATTGTAGAGCAGGAACCATTGAACTCGATGCAACGTTATACAGCTAATGTTGAAGCATGTTATGACGCTTGCGCTGTTTTTTGCATTCGCTGCTCAACCCGGCTGGGCAAGCGCGGGAGATATGGGCGGCATCGCCGGCACCATTACCGACGCAAAAACGGGCGCGCCGATTGCCGGCGTCCACTTGCAAATCACGTCTCCTTCGGAACTCGTGAAGGTGACGAGCGATTCGCACGGGCACTTTGCGGTACTCTCCCTTCCGCCTGACGACCACTATCAGCTGACGCTGGAGAAGGACGGGTACTACGCGCGGACCGTTTCCGGTTACTCCGTCTACGCCGACCAAACCCAAGAGTACGATATAACCCTGACGCCTGCCCCGCCCAACTCGTAGGGCGACTCTGCAGTGCGGGGCTGAGCGCTCGCACCGCAGAAGCCCAACGGGTGGCAACGCGAGCCCAACGGTACGAGCAGGGCCGCGCGCGCCGAAGCGCGTGCCCGCGTTCGAGCCACGCGAAATGGGAGCTTCGCGATCCGAACGTGGACCCGATCGCCCTGATCGAAGCGTCGAACGTCGGGCGCGTGCCCGGTCTCGTGCCCGTGCGGTACGCGCGGATGGCGCCCTCGCCGTTCACTTTTTTCCGAGGTTCCGCGATGCTCGAAGCGCTGGACCTTCGCGAAACGCCGTCGTCGGGAATAATCGTCCAGCTCTGCGGCGACTGCCACATCATGAACTTTGGCGGCTTCGCAACCCCGGAGCGCAACCTCGTCTTCGATATCAACGACTTCGACGAAACCTTTCCCGGGCCGTGGGAGTGGGACGTCAAACGCCTCGCCGTTAGCCTCGTGCTCGCCGCGCGCGATCGCGGCTTCGCAAAGAGCGTGGCCCGCGACGCAGTGCTCGCCACGGTTGCCTCCTACCGTGAGCGTCTCGCGGAGTACGCCGGCTACACGCCCCTCGACATCTGGTACACGCAGCTTGAGCTCGCCGCGCTGAACGTCTTTTTCCAGCGAAATGCCGACGTCTTCGGCGGCTTAGAAGAAGCGGAAACGTTCGCGCGCGCACGCACGTCCGAGACGGCCTTCCCCAAGCTCGCGACCGTTCAAAACGGACACGCAACGATCGTCGACCGGCCACCGCTGGTCTATCACTTTCAGGAACACGTGGCCGACTGGGACGCTCAAATCGGTAAATTTTTCGAACGGTACCGAGAGTCGCTCTCTGCCGACCGGCGTCTGCTCTTCGATCGCTATCGTTTCGAGGATCTCGCCATCAAAGTCGTCGGAATCGGGAGCGTCGGCACCCGCTGCACGATTGCGCTCTTCATCGCCGACGAAACCGACCCGCTCTTCCTACAGGCGAAGGAGGCGCGTCGCTCGGTTCTGGAGGCGCTCGATGCAAAGAGTCCGGTCGCGAACGAAGGCGAGCGCGTCGTCGACGGTCAGCGCCTGATGCAAGCGGCCAGCGACATCTTCCTCGGCTGGGCCGAGTTTCCGGGATCGCACCAGAACTACTACGTGCGACAGCTTCGCGATATGAAGATCTCGGTCGACATCGAGAAGTTTCATCCTCGCACGCTCGTTGATTACGGGGCGATCTGCGGCTGGGTCTTGGCTCGAGCGCACGCGAAGGGCGGCGACGGCGTCGCGATCGCGGGATACTTAGGAAAGGGCGACGGGTT
>JBARKF010000157.1:0-20524 GCA_049800655.1 Candidatus Cybelea sp. | reverse complement strand
AGCTCGGCTGGTCTGCGAAGCGCGAGTGATGCACGTCACCAAGATGCACGGCGCGCGCAACGATTTCGTCGTCATTGACGCACGCGCTGTGCCGCGCAACGACATCGCTTCCTTTGCCCGCTGGGCGTGCGATCGCCGCGCAGGCATCGGTGCCGACGGCTGCATCGTCTTAGAGGCTTCGTCGATCGCCGACGTCCGCATGCGCACGATCAACGCGGATGGCAGCGAGGCCGAGATGTGTGGCAACGGCGTTCGTTGCGCGGCGCGCTGGCTCGCGGAAGCCGGCGAAGGCGAGCGGCTGGCCTTCGATACCGATGCCGGCATCATTCACACCGAGGTCGTGGCCAAAGATCCCGAGTATCTCGTGCGTGTGGGCATTGGAAGGCCGAGCGTTGGGCGTGTGTTGCTGCAGGAGCCGGACGCATTCGTCGATTTGGGAAATCCGCACGTCGTGCTCTTTCGCAATCGTCTTGAGGACGTCGATCTCGAAGCCGCGGCCGACGAGCTGAACAATGATCCGCGCTTTCCGGCTGGGACGAACGTGCACGTTGCGGTTAGGAACGGCGCGCGTTCCATGCACGTACGTCACTGGGAGCGGGGTGTCGGCTTGACGATGGCATGCGGGACGGGTGCCGTTGCTTGCGCCGCCGTCGGTGTCGAGCGCGGGATTGTTGGGTCACCGGTCGAGGTCTTTGTTCCCGGCGGCCGGCTCGTTGTCGAATGGAATGGCAGCGGCGAGGCCTATCTCATCGGTCCCGCGGTTCGGGTCTTCGACACCGACGTCAACCCGCGGCCGTGATCGGCCTGGCGTCGTGTGACGCGCGCGGGGGAATCAGCTACGATCCGGAGCTCGTTCCGTTCGCCGACGGTGGACTCGTTCGCGAGGCGCAGCGCGACGAGCTAATTCCAGCGCCGCCCGGTACGGTCGAGATGCTATTGCCGCAGCGCCGCCCGTTGACGACAATCGGACCGATCGCCGGCCGCAACGCGATCGCCGTGGCGTTGCCTGCCGGATATACGCGCCTGCTCCTCCCGGCCTATGCGCCCGAGCGCAACGCGCCGGCGCTGCCGCTCTTCGGCTACACGTTTGCGTGTGCAGTCGACGATCGGCTGCACGTCGCCGCGATGCGCACCGACGAAAGCGAAGACTGGCAGCCGCGCGCGTTTGCCGAGGGCGAGCTCGAAGAGCGCATCGCCGCGCGTCAGGCACGCGATCCGAGAAACGGCGTGCTCGACCAAGTTGCGCTCTGCGCTCGTGAATATGGTTGCTTCACCGCGCAGAACGTCTTCCTCGAGCGCGGAGAAGCCGCGCTACCGGTTTCACCGAAATGCAACGCTCGCTGCATCGGGTGCATCTCCGAGCAGGAACCGGAGAGCGGCGTGCCGTCGCCTCAAGCGCGCATCGCCGACGAAATGGCCGCCCAAGAGCTCGCGCGCGTCGGGATCTTCCATCTGGAGCGGGTCGAAGACGGCATCGTTTCGTTCGGTCAAGGCTGCGAAGGGGAGCCGCTCCTTCGTTCGATCGCTATCGCGCGCGCGACCGCCGCCATTCGCGAGCGACGGGCCAACGGAACGATCAATCTCAACACCAACGGCAGCCTGCCGGCAGCGCTCCAGCGCTGCATCGACGCGGGCTTGGACGCGGTGCGGATTAGCCTGAACTCGTTTCGGCCGCGCATCTATGCCACATACTATCGTCCGCTCGGCTATGGACTCGAGGATGTCTTCGAATCGGTCCGGCTGGCGATCTCCCGCGGTTTGCGCGTCAGCTTGAACCTGCTCACGCACCCCGGCGTTACCGACGACGAAGACGAAGTGGCGGCGGCAGAGGCGTTCTTACGTGAATCGCCCGTGGCGATGGTGCAGACGCGGACGCTCAATATCGATCCAGCGGTGTATTTCGCCGCGGTCGGCCGGCCGTCCGCGTCGATGGGAATACGTCGCGCGATCGAACGCATGGGCCGCCTGACACCGGTAGGAAACTTTACCCATACCCACTGAGCAAGCCCCGAAGGATTCCGGCGCGTGAAGCTGTGGCAGATCGTCCTGGTCGTGGCGCTCGGAGTTGGTTACGGCTTCATCGCGCCGGGTCGATTTACGTACGCGCTCGGACATGCAACGCTCTACGTTTTCCTGCCGCCGCTGCTCTTCGAGGCCGCCTGGAATCTCAACTATCGCGCGATTCTGCGCCAATGGCTTGCGATTGCGACGCTTGCCGGACCCGGCGTGCTGCTGACGGCGGCGATCGTCGCGGGGGCACTGGCGATCGTGCGCGTGCCGTTAGTGCCCGCGTTGCTCGCCGGTGCGATTCTCAGCGCGACCGATCCGATCGCCGTGGTCGCGGTCTTTCGCCGTCTGAAAGTTCCGGTGACGCTTGCAACGATCGTCGAATGCGAGTCGCTGTTCAACGACGCGGTTGCCGTCGCACTCTACCGGAGCGTGCTGGTGGTGCTGGCGCTCGGGACGGTGCATCCCGCCTCGATCGCGCTCGTCACCATTTCGACGCTGATTCGAGCGGCGGGTGGCGTCATGCTCGGCGTCGGCGTAGCCTTCATCGTCGCCCGCATGTTGCGTGGGCGTCGCGGCGTAACGTTGCAAATAGCGGCGACGGCCTTCTGCGCCTACGGCGCCTATTTTGCCGCCGACGCGCTGCAGCTCTCCGGTATCTTTGCCACGATCGGGTGCGGGATCGCTTTGCGCTATTACGAGCGATCTTGGATTACGCTTAACGTCGCCGAGGACGTTCGCCGGTTCTGGGACGTGACGGCCTTGCTCGCCAACGTGCTGGTCTTTTTCATGGTCGGCGCCGCGCTGCAAGTCGTCAGGCTGGCGCAGGAACCGGCTTTTACCGTCGCTTGTCTCGTCGGAGTCGCCGTCGCACGAATTGTCGTCGCGGGGCTGCTGCTGCTGGGGCCCTACCCGCGCGAATGGGTCGACGTCGTGCGTGTTGCCGGAATGCGCGGTGCTCTCTCGCTTGCGCTAGCGCTGGCGATCCCGGCCTCGGTTCCGTACCGCGAAGCGATTATCGAGGCGACCTTCGCCGTTTCCTTCGCGACGCTCGCGGTAAGCAGTCTCACGCTTGTCCCGGTCGTGCGACGCGCCGCGCTCGCGCGCGAGCGCCGCTAAAACGTCAGTTGGCGCGCCATATTGAAGTTCGGCGGGGGTTAGACGCCTAGCGGATAGGCCTCCTCGCCGTGAAGGTGGGCGTCGAGTCCGTGCTCTGCGGCGACTTCGTCGACCTTTACCGGCGTTACGAGGTTGATCAGCCACAGCATCGCGTAGGTAAATGAGAACGCCCAGGCGCTGCAGACGACGGCGGCGACGAACTGCTTGCCGAGAAACGCGGGGTTCCCGCGGAGGAGACCGTCGGCGCCGTTGGGATTCCAAAGCGTCGATGCGAAGACGCCGAGCAGAACGATTCCCAAGAATCCTCCGACGCCGTGGATGCCCCAAACGTCGAGGGCATCGTCCCACCCGAGCTGGTTCTTGAGCGTGACGGCAAGGTAACAGACGGCGCCGGCCGCAATCCCGACGATCACCGCGGTCGTTGGTGAGACGTAGCCGGCACAGGGCGTAATGGTTGCGAGACCGGCAACGGCGCCGGTAAGCAGGCCGACGAACTTGGGCTGTCGCCCGCGAGCCCATTCAACCAGCAGCCAGGTGATTGCGGCAAACGACGCCGCGATATCGGTGTTGAGAAACGCCGAGGCCGTCACGGCGTCGACGCGCAACTCCGAGCCGGCGTTGAAGCCGTACCATCCAAACCAAAGCAACCCGGTTCCAAGCGCGATGAGCGGAACGTTGTGCGGCCGGTTGTCGATGACGTGGCGCCTCCCGACGTAGAGGACCGATGCCAACGCGGCAAAACCGGCGGAAGCGTGGACGACTATGCCGCCGGCAAAATCGAGACAGCCCCACTTCGCTAAGATGCCGTTTGGACTCCACAACATGTGAACGAAGGGGAAGTAGACGAAAATGAGCCAGGCGGTGAGGAACAAGAAATACGCTTTGAAAGTTACGCGATTGACGAACGCGCCGGTGATCAGCGCCGGCGTGATGATCGCAAACATCATCTGATAGGCGATATGCACGACCAACGGGATGCCGGCGTCGTTGCCGGTGAACATCGTGTGGAGCGTGACGCCCCGCAAGAAGGCGTAGGTCCCAGGATTGCCGATGATGCCATGCCAGGTTGGACCAAAGCTCTCGGAATACCCGAAGGCGAACCACAACACAGTGGTCCATCCGAGTGACATAAAACTCTGCATCATGATGGTCAGCACGTTCGTGCGCTGTACCAGGCCGCCGTAGAAGAAGGCGAGACCGGGAGTCATCAGCATGACCAGGCTCGCGCAGAGCAGCATAAAGCCGGTGTTCCCGACATTAACGGGCAGTGATGTAGCCATCGGCAACCTCCTCGAGCACACCCATTAACGCGCGCTCGCGCAATTTCCCGCTTGGCGGTTAATTCATAAAGGAGAGGCCCGCGCCGAGGTAGTGTTGCTTCTGACCGTTGATCAACGTAGGCGAGAAGCCGTACTCCACGTCGAACTGCACGTGGCCGCCGAAATCCCGCTGATAGACGAAGTCGATAAGACTCTTCGAGGGCAAAGCCGGCCCTGAAGCGGAGAAGTAGGCGTATTCTGCCGAGATTTGCGAGGGACCACCCGGAAGCGCCGCGCTCAGCTCAAGACTTGGGATGAACGCAAAATAGGATTGCGGTAGACCCGCGGCGTTGGCCGCGCTCAGTGCGTTGAAGCCGAGCGTGCCGGCAAGGCTGAACTCCGAGTTGATCGTGTACGCTCCGTCGAGGTCGCCGGTGAACTGCGCGTTTCCGGCGGTGAAGGCCTTGCTGCCGGTCGGCATGGTGACCGCTCCGTAGATGCCCCAATCGGCGCTCGAACTGTATCCCAGCTCATACTTCGTCGCCAAGCTGATGTCGGTCGAGCCCGAGATCTTTGGTTGACCGACCGAGGACGTCTCGGCGCTCGGAAAGCCGAACTCGAAATCGAGGTGTGGGTCGAACGTGCCGACGCGCAGCACCGACTGCGGATAGAGCGCGCTGCTGCCGCCGCCGGCGCCGGTCGTGGTCGTGTTCGTGTAACCGTTTTCCAGCAAGACGTGTCCGGGCCGCACGGTGCATACGCCCGTGCTGACCGTCGGCCGATTAACGATCGAGAGAATCGAACCGCACGGATCGCTCGGCGCGCTCGGCGTCGGCGATGGCGAAGCGGAAGGGGCGGTGGGCGCCGGCGAGGTCTGTCCACGAGCGATGCCGCTCATCGCTGCGACGCCGCAGACGAAGGCTACCGTCAGGCCAAGGCGCTGATAAAGCATAATAGTTTGTATTATAGAGCCGCAGCAGTCAGTGGAGCAGCCGCCACTCGGATCATCCGTTCGGACATCCCTTCGGATCATCCGTTTGGCGGATGGTGTCTGCCTTCCCACTCGGCTATGCTGGAGCCATGCTGCTCGAGATAGGAATCGTCCTCCTGTCGATCGTCTGTTTCGTGCTCTTGGATCTCTACGTAATCGGTTGCGAGAAGGTATAGCGAAGTGGGATTCGACGATGCGCTCGGACTCGTTCTTACTTTAGGTGGGCTGGGATATCTCGTCTACGCGATGCTGCGCCCTGAGAGATTTTAATGACCGCGATCGGTTGGCTTCAGGCTATCGTCTTCTTCCTGATCGTACTCGCGCTCACGAAGCCGCTGGGCTCGTACATGGCGCGCGTCTTCGCGGGCCGGCGCACGTGGCTCAGCCCGGTGCTCGTTCCGTTGGAGAAGCTGATCTATCGCGTTTGCGGCGTGCGCGAAGACGAAGAGATGCCCTGGTACGCCTACGCGCTTTCGATGCTGGCCTTCTCACTGATCGGTCTGGCCTATCTATATATTCTCCTGCGCACGCAGAAGTGGCTGCCGTTCAACCCGCAGCACATCGACAACATGGCGCCCGATCTCGCTTGGAATACCGCCGTCAGCTTCACGACGAACACCAACTGGCAATTCTACTCCGGCGAGACGGCGATGAGCTATCTCTCCCAGATGGCCGGGCTGGCGTGGCATAATTTCGTCTCGGCCGCTGTCGGTATCGCCATCGCCGTTGCCGTCGTCCGCGGCCTCGTCCGCACGACCACCAAGACGCTCGGAAACTTTTGGGTCGACCTGACCCGTTGTTCGCTCTACGTGCTGCTCCCCATCTCGATCGTCGTGGGGCTCTTCCTCGTTTCGCAAGGCATGCCGCAGAACTTCCACGCTTACGAGAGCGTAAAATCGATCGAAGGCTTCGCCCAGACGATCACCGGCGGCCCGATGGCGTCGCAGGAAGTCATCAAGGAGCTCGGCACCAACGGCGGCGGCTTCGTGAACGCGAACTCGGCATCGCCGAACGAGAATCCAAACGCACTAACCAATCTGATCGAACTGCTATTGATTTTCTCTCTCGGCGCCGGATTGACGTACATGTATGGCAAGATGGTCAAAGATACGCGCCAGGGCTGGGCGATCTTTACCGCAATGGCAATCTTGTTCTTCTCGTGCTTTGCCGTCGCGTACTGGGCGGAAGCAGCCGGAAATCCGGTCGTGCACGGGTTAGGCGTCGCGGGCGGGAACATGGAGGGCAAGGAGTGCCGTTTTGGCGTCTCGGCGTCGGCGCTCTTTGCAACGGTCACCACCGACACGTCCTGCGGGGCGGTCAACTCGATGCACGACTCCTTCACGCCTCTTGGCGGATTGATTCCGTTGGTCGACATGCAGCTGGGCGAGATCGTCTTCGGCGGCGTCGGCAGCGGACTCTACGGCATGATCGTCTTCGTCGTGCTCACGGTGTTCATTGCCGGTTTGATGGTCGGACGAACCCCGGAGTATCTCGGCAAGAAAATCGAACGGCGAGAGGTGCAGTTCGCGATCTTAGCTGCCTTGGTAACACCCGTGCTTTGCCTCGTGCCCACCTCGATAGCAGCGGTGCTTCCCGCCGGTTTGGCGACGCTCAATAATGCCGGACCACACGGCTTTTCGGAAATCCTGTACGCGTTCACGTCGACGAACGCCAACAACGGCTCGGCGTTTGCCGGTCTCGGTTCGAATCTGTTCTACAACCTCGTGACCGGCGTCAACATGATGTTCGGACGCTTCGCCGTTGCCGTGCCGGCGCTCGCGCTTGCCGGTGCGCTTGCCGGAAAGAAATCGGTCCCCGAGGGCGCGGGTACGTTTACGACGCACTCCGGAATCTTCGTCGCGCTATTGATCGGCGTGATCGTGATCGTCGGCGCGCTCACCTTCCTGCCGGCCGACTCGCTCGGTCCGATCGTGGAACATCTGCTCATGCTGCAAGGAAAGACGTTCTAATGCTGAGTCAACGGCGATTGGAGCGCCGTCCGAAAGCGCGCTCGCTCTTCGACCGCGCGATTCTCTCGCGCGCGCTGGGCGACTCATTCAAGAAGCTCGATCCGCGCTGGCAGGCGCGCAACCCGGTGATGTTCGTCGTCGAAGTCGGCGCCGCCGCGACGACGATCTTTTTCGTACGCGATCTCGTGCGGCATAACGGCACGGCGGGGTTCGACTTCGCCATCGCCGCTTGGCTTTGGTTTACGGTCGTCTTTGCCAACTTCGCGGAAGCCGTGGCGGAGGGGCGCGGAAAGGCGCAAGCCGAGACGTTGCGCCGCACGAAGTCCGATACCTACGCGCGGTTGCTGCGCGAAGACGGCGCCGAAGAACGAGTAGCCAGCACGACGCTCCGAAAAGGTGATCGCTTCGTCGTCGACGCGAATGAGATCATTCCGGCGGACGGCGATGTCCTCGAGGGCGCAGCGACCATCGACGAATCGGCGATCACGGGCGAGTCCGCGCCGGTGATTCGCGAATCCGGCGGCGATCGAAACGCGGTCACCGGCGGCACGCGCGTCCTCTCCGACCGGATCGTCGTGCGCGTGACGGCGAACCCTGGGGAGAGTTTCCTCGATCGCATGATTCGACTCGTTGAAGGTGCGCAGCGGCAGAAGACGCCCAACGAGATCGCGCTCTCGATTTTATTGGCGGGTCTGACGATCATCTTTCTCATCGCCGTGGCGACGCTCGCGCCGTTCTCGATCTATGCCGGCACGCACCAAAGCGTTACGATTCTCATTGCCCTGCTGGTCTGCCTGATTCCGACGACGATCGGTGGCCTGCTCTCGGCGATCGGCATCGCCGGGATGGATCGGGTAATGCAGCGCAACGTCTTAGCCATGAGCGGGCGGGCCGTCGAGGCAGCCGGCGACGTCGATACGCTGCTGCTCGACAAGACCGGCACGATCACGCTCGGCAACCGGCAGGCCGTCGAGATCGTTACCGCTCCCGGCATTGAACAAAAAGATGCGGCGCGAATCGCGTATCTCTCTTCACTGGCGGACGAGACGCCGGAAGGACGCTCGATCGTCACGCTCGCACAGCAACTCGGTTCGCGCAACGGCCAGGCACCCGAGGGATCCGTTTTCGTGCCGTTCAGCGCGTACACGCGCATGAGCGGACTCGACCTCGCCGACGGCGTGCGAATTCGAAAAGGCGCACCCGATTCCGTGCTGGCGTGGGTCCACGAGGCCGGCGGGCCCGAGACGACCGACCTGGCTCCCGTCATCGAGCGCATCGCGCGCAGCGGCGGCACGCCTTTGCTGCTCGCGAGAAACACACTGATCGTCGGCGTTATCTACCTCAAAGACATTTTAAAGCCGCACATGACCGAGCGCTTCGATCGGCTGCGCGCGATGGGCATTCGCACCGTCATGATCACCGGCGACAACCCGCTGACCGCGGCGACGATCGCAAAAGAGGCCGGCGTCGACGACTTTCTCGCCGAGGCGACGCCCGAGACGAAGATGGAGCTGATCAAGCGCGAGCAGACCTCGGGGCGGCTGGTGGCGATGACCGGCGACGGCACGAACGACGCGCCCGCGCTCGCGCAATCCGACGTGGGCGTCGCGATGAATTCCGGCACGCAGGCGGCCAAAGAAGCCGCGAACATGGTCGACCTCGATTCGGACCCGACCAAGCTCATCGAGGTCGTCGAGATCGGCAAGCAGCTGCTCATGACGCGAGGTGCGCTGACGACCTTTTCGATCGCCAACGACGTCGCGAAATACTTCGCGATTCTGCCGGCGATGTTCGCGATCGCGTATCCGGCGATGGCCGTGCTCAACATCATGCGCTTGACGACGCCGCAGAGCGCGATTCTATCGGCGGTGATCTTCAACGCGCTGATTATCGTCGCGCTGATTCCACTGGCGCTGCGCGGCGTTCGCTACGAGCCGAAGGGCGCCAACCGCGTGCTCTTTGAGAACGTGATGCTCTACGGCGTGGGCGGCATCATCGTACCCTTCATTGGTATCAAGCTGATCGACATGACCTTAGCGGCGCTGCATCTTACGTAGGATATCGAGCTATGATTAGGCATTTAGGAACGGCACTGCGCGTAACGGTCGTCTCGATCGTGCTGCTGGGATTCATCTATCCGCTGGCGATGACGGCGATCGCTGCGGTGCTCTTCCCGCGTCAGGCCGACGGATCGCTGGTTACCGTCAACGGCAAGGTCGTCGGATCGTCGATCATCGGCCAGCTTTGGACCAAGCCGCAGTACTTTGCGGGACGGCCCTCCGCCGCCGGCAAAGGCTACGACCCCACCTCGACGGGCGGTACCAACCTTGGCCCGACCTCGAAGAAGCTGATCGATTCGACCAAAGCGACGATCGCGCAGTTGGAAAAACAGAACCCCGACGCCGCGGGACCGCCGCCGATCGATCTGGTGACCTCGAGCGGCAGCGGCATCGATCCGGACATCAGCCCTGAAGCAGCATATTGGCAGGCGCCACGCGTCGCGAAAGCACGCGGCGAAAGCCTCACAACGGTTCGGGCGTTAATCGCCGGCCACGTGCAAGGCAGAACCTTCGGGTTTCTGGGAGAACCGCGCGTCAACGTCCTCGAGATCAACCTCGCGCTCGACGGCCTAAAATCTCAGTAGCCCCCACTCTCGGCGTAAGGGCAGCTGGGCAGGGATTGATCGGCCGTTGCGCTTAAGCGGCTGACAAAAGATGATTCACCAGCACCCGCACTTACACTTGGCTCACCTGCGTCATGGGATGAACCCGGGTGCCGGTCCCGCAACGCCGCACCTGCTCACGCAGCTTATCGTCGTGGTTGTTCTTCTCGCCGCCGCTGCGGGAGTCGTCTGGGTCATTTTGCAAGTGAGAAAGTCGCCTCCCACGCCAAAGCCGCAGTAGCCGGCGACGACTCCCGCTCTACTCTTCGAGAGGTGCCGTTACGGGGGGGCCGCTTGGGGGCAGCAGCACGAGCAGCTCGCGGGCGCCGGCGTCGAGTAGGCGACGCGCAAACGAAGGCCGGCGAAGCCAGCGATGAGGTCGCATCGTTCCCGCAAGTGCGACCGTCGTCTCCGGACGCGAGCGTGCGATTTCAAGCAGACGTTTCGGAGCGTCCTCCGCGATCTCGTCGATCCATTCGGCATTGGTCTTGCGCGCTTCCGCGCGCAGCGTTTCGACGACGGCGGGATCGATGCGCTGGCGAGGCGTGACCACGTGTGCGATCGCGAACTCGATTGCTAGGCGCGCAGCGACGCGATTAGCGCGCGCAATCATCGGCAGATCGATTGCACGCGAACCGATCGCGAGTAAGATGCGCTCGAAGGGGGACGCGATGCGCTCGCGGTGGCGGGCGCGCAGCGCTTCGCGCAGCGCAAGCTCGCGAAGTGCGTAGAGGTTCTCGGTGCGAAAGAAGTTGGCGAGTGCGACGTCGCAACGCTCAGGAGGATAGATCTTACCTTCACGCAAGCGCTGGCGCAGCGTCTCCGGCGTCACGTCGATCAAGATGACCTCATCGGCGAGCGATAAGATTCCGTCGGGCAGTGTTTCACGCACGATCGTACCCGTGAGCCGAAAGACCGTATCGCCCAGGGCTTCGAGATGCTGCACGTTCAGGGTTGTGATGACGTCGATTCCGGCGCGAAGGACGGCGAGAACGTCGTAGAAGCGTTTGGGAGCGATGGAGCCCGGCGCGTTGGTGTGTGCCAGTTCGTCGATGAGTGCGACTTGTGGTTTACGCGCGATCAGTGCGTCGCGATCGAACTCCTTGTAGGTAATGCCGTTGACGCTGACGATTTTCGGGGGAATTAGTTGTAGACCGTCGAGCAGCGCCGCCGTCTCCCGGCGTCCATGGGTTTCGACGAAGCCGACCACGACGTCAACGCCCTCCGCCTGGAGTTGATGGGCCCGATCCAGCATTGCGTACGTCTTTCCGGCGCCGGCGGCCGCGCCGAGATAGAGGGTAAGCTTACCGTAGCCGACACGCAGCCGATCGCCCGCGGTCTGCGAGTACGGTGAGCGCGCCGGATTCTCTCCGAGGTAAGTTTGACCCGCGCCGACGATGAAAAGATCGAAGGGCAGCGGCGCGTTTGCAAGGTTCGCAGCGATCTTCCCGTTCGGCAGCGCAACCAGCGATGCGCGCAGCCCGTCGTCGGGCGCCTTCGCCGGATCGACCGTCTCGTGCAACATCTCTCCGCCGAGCTCGCGCGTGATGCGCTCGAGAGTGCTTGTGTTCACGCCCGGCGTCGGCACGGACTCGAGGCCCAAATCAAGCGCCTCCGCGATTGCCGCGGTGCGCTTGAGATAGGGCGCTACATCGATATTCGGATATACGACCGCAGCTGCCGTCGAGGCTCGGCCGGCCTGGACGACCGGAAGCGTTAAGTTGTCGACGGTGCGTAAGAGCAGCTCGCGCAACATGTAGAGCGTCTGTTCTTTGAAGACGCCGTTGAGCGCGCGATCGACGTCCTGTTCGTTGACGATCTTGCCCGCTTTCACCCGGCTCTGGAGCAGACGCGGAGAGACGTCGAGCGCGACCACTTCGTCGGCGGCTTGGAGAAACGAGAGCGGAACGATTTCGCGAACCGGATAGCCGATGAGTGCTTCGGCGGTGGGAGCGACTGTCTCGAGGTGCTGGATGTTGAAGGCGCCGATGACGCTGATTCCGCGTTCTTTTAAGGCGAGCGCGTCTTGCCAGCGTTTGGCGTGAGCTGCATCGCCAAGATTATCGTGGGCGAGCTCGTCGAGGACGACGACGTCCGGCTTCTCGCGCAACGCTGCTTCGTAATCGAAATCCTCGAAAACGCGATCGCCGATCTTTACGCGCCGAGGTGGGACGCGCGGCAACCCATCGGCGAGGCGCTCGAGATCGGGGCGCCCCTTGGTCTCGATCCAGCCGATGACGACACGCTTGCCGTCGGCGGCAAGTCGACGCGCATCTTCCAGCAAACGTCGCGTTTTGCCGGAACCGGGAGCGCTTGCAATATAGACCACGAGCCGCGCACGTCCGCCCAGCTCGCGCAAGAGTTCCTCCGCTTTCGCCGCGCGATCCATTCGCCGCAGCCTTTCTCCGCTTGAGGCAAGGCGCCCCCGGCGCATAGCCCGAAACGCAGAACGTGGCCTGGCTCTGCTACGGATTGCTCGTCGCCGCTTTCATCGTCGACCTCGTAACGCCGCAGCTTTTTATCGCCGCGATTTTGCTTAACGGTCCGATTGCGCTCAGCAGCCTTACTTTGCGGAGCAGGCTGACGACGAATCTGGTCATTGCGGCCCAAATCGCAAACATTATCGCCGGGTACGTGAACGGCGTGTCGGCCGGCTATCACTGGGACGGCATCGCGATCGGCGATCGCCTGCTCTTGGCTGCGTCGTTCGTACTGGTCGGCTATTTGAGCATTAAGACCCAGGAGTATGCGCGTGAAGCCGGCGTCTCGGCCGGGCGGATGCGGCAGGTCGAGATCGAACAGGCGCTTCGCGAAGCGACCGGCCGCGTGCGTGGCACGTTAAACGTCGAGCTCGTGCAACGCGCGGTTACGCGCGAATCGGTCGGTCTGCTCGGCGCTTCGAAAGCAACGCTGGTCGTGCGTGAAACGCCGTTCGGACCGCAGTTGCTCCTTTCGTATGCCGCCGGAGACGGCGATATCACCGTCGAACGCCGCGTGCTTACAACGGAGCTCGCGTCGCTGGTGGCACGCGCCGTTGAAGCAGAAGACGTCTTTGCGGTTACGCAGAGCGATCTACTGGGACGAGCGACACTCGAAGCCCTTAGCGCTAGCGAAGCACTCGTCACGCCGGTTGCTACCAACGGGCCGCCCGAGTACGTCTTGATTGAAGAGGTAAGCGGTGGGAAGATCTTTGTCGGCGATGCGATCACGACGCTGCGCGCTTTTGGCGAGCAAGCAGCAATGGCATTGGAGCAGGCGCGCCTCTTTACGCAGCTTGGCCAGCGAAACGAGGAAATCGCCCGGCAGAAGGACGAGCTGGCCGATCGCAGCGACGTGATTCGCGACATCGTTTATGCCTTGGCGCACGACCTGCGTACGCCCCTGGCGGCGGCCCACGTCACGATGAATCAAGCGCTCTCGGGCGCGTACGGCGAGCTGCCCGAAGCGTATCGCGAGATTTTGCGAACGACGCTTGCGGCGAACGACGACCAGCGGCGCATGGTCGAGACGCTTTTACTCGTGGCGCGATACGAATCGGGTGAGGCGTCGACCGCGCGCGAACCGGTCGACTGCAACGAACTCTTGACCGGCATCACGGCCGAGCTTCGACCGGTTACGGAAATGAAGGGAATCGAGTTGCGTGTCGATGTGCTGGAGACGCCGCTCTGGACGCTTGCCGATCCCCACGAGATCCGCCGCGCGCTCGTGAACCTGCTCGCCAACGCCATCGACGCGACCCCGCGCGGCGGACACGTCACCGCTCGCGCCGCCCGCGAGGGCGACTTCATCGCGATGACCATCGAGGACGACGGTTATGGGGTAGCGCCGGAACAACGCGAAACGCTCTTTCAGCGCTTCGGCGGCGGCTACCGCGGCGCGGGAACAGGGCTCGGTTTATACATCGTGCGGCGGATTGCCGAGAAGCACGGTGGAACGGTGGCGTATGAACCACGCGAGCCGCGCGGAAGCACCTTTACGATGACGCTGCCGGCCTTGCAGAGTTGAGCGCCGAGAGCGGGACGCGCCCCCGGGTCGTCATCGTCGAAGATCACGCCCTGACGCGCGCCGGACTGCGCACGGCCCTTGAAGCGTCGTTTGCGGTGGTCGCCGAGGCCGCGGACGGCGTCACCGGCTGGGAGGCGATCGCGCGCGAACGCCCCGACGTCGCGGTGATCGACATCGGCCTCCCGGGTGTTGACGGAGTGACCCTTACGAAACGAGTGCGCGCGGAGTTGCCCGCGACGCGGGTCGTGATCGTGACGATGGTCGATCTCGAGGAAGAGGTACTCGCGGCGCTGGCTGCGGGTGCCGACGCGTACTGCTTAAAGAGCTCCGAACCCGAGCGCATCGTGGAGGCAGTTCGGATCGCGGCCGAGGGTGGGGCATACTTCGATCCGCGAATCGCCCACGTGGTGCTGGCGCGGTTCTCGGCGTCGAAGAGTAACGACGCGCGCTTCTCCCCGTTGACGGGACGTGAAACCGAGATTCTGCGCCTGATTTCCGACGGCAACGCCAACGCTGAAATCGCAGAAAGCCTACACATCGGCTTGGGCACGGTGAAGGGGCACATTCGCGACATTCTCGACAAGCTTTCGGCAGCCGATCGAACGCAAGCCGCGGTGGTCGCCCTGAAGAAAGGCTATATTTAGTAGCCTGTAACGCCCACTAGCCGCCGATGACCGTGCGGATCCGTTCGGCCGCGCCGTTCTTGACGATAACGATCATGGCGTCGCCGGCGCGAAGCGTGGTGTCGCCGGTCGGAATCTCCAGATCCTGATTGGGACGGTCTACCGCCACGACCACCGAGTTATGTGGGAAGTCGATCTCCGCCAAGCGCTTTCCGTCGACGGGCGATCGCTCGGGAATGGCGACCTTCACGAGCTGCATGTCGCCCTTCCCGAAGAGGTGCATGGTTTCGAGCATCGAGCGGTACTTCGAGGCGTTGACGTGTTCGTTGAGCACGTCCAGAATGAGCTCGGTGGACGAAATTACGATCACCGGATCCTCGGCGTCGAGCGAGTTGAAGATTAGCTTGTTGGCGGGATTGTTCACGCGCGCGATGCAGCGGGCTTTCGACTTTCGTTTTGAGAGGAGAACGACGACGAGATTGTCTTCGTCGTCGCCGGTGTCGGCAACCACGACGTCGGCGCGGCTCACCCCCGCGGCCTCGAGAACGACCGGATCGCATCCATCGCCGACGACGGCTGCCTGACGATCGATAAGCCGTTCCAGCATCTTCGCCTTGCGCTCGTCCTTCTCGATGACGACGACCTCATGGCCTTGATTGAGCAACGCGCGCGTCAGGTACGTCCCGACTTTTCCACCTCCGACGATCAGAATGAACATGTCTTAGGCCGGTACTTTGGCACGTGGAGCAGCCTGCGGAAAGCGCTGGGCGAAGTTGCTGATCGCTTCGGGAGCGACGACGGCGCTGAGCTCGTCGCCCTCTTCCAATCGGAGATCGCTCGATGCAACCATCACTTCGAGCGTGCCGCGACGTACCGCCGCGATACGCACGCGTCCGCTTTCCTCGATCTCTCCAACTCGCTTGCCGGCATCTCCCGGCCCGACGAATGCCGAGAGCGACGTCAGCTTGCCGAGGTCGAATGACTGCGAATCCCAGGGCGCCTTGATCAAGACGTCGCGAATCATCTTTGCCCCAACCGTCGTTGGGCAGACGGTTTGAACGCCGAGTTCGCGGTACATCTGTCCTCGGGGTGGATCGTAGATGCGGGCAACGATCCGCTTTATCTTGAACATGCGCTGCGCAATGAGCGCAGCCATGATATTGCGATTGTCGCCGTTGGTGACGGCAACAAAGCCATCGGCGGTCGCCGCACCCGCGCGCTTAAGGACGTCGTAGTCGATGCCGGTCCCTACGACTTCGTGTCCTTTGAATTTCGGTCCGAGACGTTTAAATGCCGCGGCATTTTCGTCGACGACGATTACCTCGTGACCGTCGGAGTCGAGCAGTTTTGCGAGTGCCGACCCGACGCGTCCACACCCTACGATCACATATCTCATGGCAACGGAGCCTAACTCTTAGAAACTTCCCAGCTTTAACCTGGTTTCGGCCCAGAGTCCGGCGCGGCAGTACAAGGAGGGCGGCAGGCCTCCGTGAAAAGTACGGGGTCGCTTCGGGGCGTGGCTCAGCTTGGTAGAGCGCTTCGTTCGGGACGAAGAGGTCGCACGTTCAAATCGTGTCGCCCCGATATCTCTCCACCCGCCCTCGGGAGTCGAAGGGGCGATTGTTCTCCAAATTTGATCCGGCGGCGCGGCGCGTGCTTCGCGTAGCCGAGCAAGAATGCCGAAATCACAGCCACTATTACGTCGGCGCCGAACACTTGCTGGTTGCTCTGCTCGAAGAGCGCGACCCGGCAACGTTGTGCGCGCTCGACGCCGACGGCATTGACGTCCCCGAAGTACATGCCGAAGTTCGCCGAGCGCTCGGCACCGGCGACGAGCGGTTATGGGAGGGCATCCTGATTACGCCGCGGCTTCGTAGGATCGTCGCACTCGCCGAGGAGCGCGCGGGCGACCGCGAAATTGGCCCGATCGACCTTTTTGAGGCGCTGCGCTCGGAAGGGGGCAGTTCGGCCGCCGAGATCCTGCGTCGTGCGGCCGGCCGAAACACCGTTTCGCCGCTAGAGTAGCACCAGCTTGGTGGAACATCTGCAGCAGGCGATCGTCGGGCTTATCGATCACTACGGGTATCTCGGCCTTTTCGTTGGCTTGGCGTTGGGCAACATCGGTCTGCCGGTCGGCACGGAGATTCTCCTCCCGCTGGCCGGCGCGCTGACCGTTACGGGCCATCTGAGCAGCCTCTTGCTAACCATCGTCGTGGCGCTCGTGGCAGAGCTCGCTGGCGGCTCGGTGGGTTACGCAATCGGACGATTTGGCGGCGTTCCGCTCATCGAGCGTTACGGAAAGTACGTTCACTTCACCCACGGGCGGCTGCTGCAGGTCCATGCATTTTTCGACCGCTGGGGAACGTTTGCGATTTTCGTCTGCCGCTTTCTGCCGGTTTTGCGTGGAATCGTCGCGATTCCGGCCGGCGTTGCCGAGATGAACCTCGCGCTATTCTACCTCTGGACGTTCCTCGGCTCGCTGATCTTCTGCACGTTCTTGATCCTGCTGGGCGGCGCGCTCGGAGCGCACATCGATACGGTGCTCCCGTTGCTGCGCCGCGGTGGTTACATCGTGCTCGGCGTCGCCATCCTCGCGGTCGTCGCGACGATCTTCGTGATGCGTAAGCGCGCTTCCGCAATTTCGGGGTGACGCTGGCTTCGGCGCTGGCGCAGATCCCGAATGCGCCGGGCGTCTATATGATGGTCAGCAGCGACGGCGAGATTCTCTACATCGGAAAGGCGATCTTGCTGCGCTCCCGCGTTCGGTCGTACTTTCAGGAAGGCGCGGTGCATCATCCGCGCACGGCGGCAATGGTCGAGAAGGTCGCCGACGTCCGCACGATCGTCGTCACCAACGAAGTCGAAGCGCTGATCCTCGAAGCGAACCTGATCAAGCGTCACCAGCCGCCGTTTAACGTTCGGCTGCGCGACGACAAACGCTATCCGTACCTGAAGGTCACCAACGAGCCATTCCCACGAGTGGTCTTCACGCGCTTCGTGCGCAACGATGGGGCGCGTTACTTCGGGCCCTACACCAACGCTCACGGTCTGCGCGAGTTGATCGACTTAGTGCGGTTGGTCTTCCCCCTGCGCACCTGCCGCGAACCGATCGACGGACGGCGCAAGCGCCCCTGCCTGCAATACCATATCAAGCGCTGTCTCGCGCCCTGCGTCGGATATCAAACCGAAGAGGAGTACGACCGGACGATCGATGAGGTCGTGCTCTTCCTGGAAGGTAAACAAGAGTCGCTGCTCGCGCGTCTGCAGCACGAGATGACGCAAGCCGCGGAGCGCTTCAACTTCGAATCCGCCGCGCGGCTTCGCGATCGTATCGTCCAGGTGCGACGCGTTACCGAAGGGCAAAAAGTCGTTTGGAAGTCTCGCCTCGACATGGATCTCGTCGCGATCGCGCGCGCGCAGGGGCAGGCTTGCATGCAAGTCTTCCTCGTTCGAGGCGGCAAGCTTATCGGTCAAGAGCACTTCATTCTCGAGGGCGTCTACGAGCAATCCGACGCGGTGCTCACGGGTGAGTTTCTCAAGCAGTTCTACACCGCGCGCACTGCCGGCGCTCCCGAAGACAAGGCTCTCTCCACGGCACGCATCGCGCGGGATAATCAGGCTCCGGTTCCGGAGAAGCGGCGGTCCCGCGCGAGCAGCGCGGCGGCAGTTCCGAAAGAGCTGCTCGTTTCCGCGCTACCCGAAGAACGAGCGACGATCGAGTCGTGGCTTTCGGAGATCAAAGGACAGCGGGTCCGCATTCTCCGGCCGCAGCGCGGCGCGCGGGCCGAATATCTGCGGCTTGTCGCGAAGAACGCTGAGCAGAACCTCAAGGCGTTTCTCGCCCATCAAGAGGTGCAAGAGACGGCCCAGGCGCGCTCGCTCACCGACCTCGCCGACGCGCTCGAACTGCCCGAGCCGCCGCACCGCATCGAATGCTACGACGTCTCCAACATTCAAGGGACCAATCCAACCGCTTCGATGGTCGTCTTCGTCGAGGGACGGCCGAAGAAGAGCGAGTACCGGAAGTTCAAGATCCAGTACGATCGCGGCCCGAACGACTTCGCGATGATGCAGGAGACGCTTCGGCGCCGCCTGCGCTACTTGCGCCGCGAGACGGACCGCACCGAGACGCCGATGGAACGAGAACTGGCCAAAAGAGAGAAGTTCAACAAGAAGCCGGACCTGTTGCTGATCGACGGCGGCAAAGGCCAGCTCAGTGCGGTGGTTGAGGTGCTGGAAGAGCTCGATATGACCGGGTTAGTCGCGGCCGGGTTGGCCAAAGAGCACGAATGGCTCTACCTTCCGCAACAATCCGATCCGATCGTCTTGCCGCCGAACTCTCCGGCCCTCCACCTGATTCAACGAATCCGTGATGAGGCGCACCGCTTCGCCGTGACCTACCATCGGCAGCGGCGAGCCAAGGCGATGACGCGATCGGCGCTCGACACGCTCGAAGGGATAGGGCCGGTTCGCAAGAAGCGGATACTAGCGGCCTTCGGGTCGGTTGCAGCGGTCAAGAGGGCAAGCCTTGACGAGATCGTTGCAGTAAAAGGAATGACGCCGGAGCTGGCGTCGCGCGTCAAGGCTGCGCTAGGAGAATGAAATGCATCTGCTACTCCGCTTCATCGTCAACGCCATCGTCTTATGGCTAATAATTTGCCTCGTCCCCGGCTTCCATAACACCGCAGGGGCTGTGGGCTTTGGCGCCTATAGCCTTTGGACCATCGTACTACTGGCAATCATCTTCGGGCTCGTGAACGCGCTCATCGGACCGATTCTTCGGCTGGTCTCATTGCCGCTCACATGGATCACGCATGGGCTGTTTACGGTGGTCATCGACTGGGCTTTGCTTGCTCTAGCCGTATGGATCACGCCGGACGTCCACGGCAACTGGTTGGCAACCCTCATCGGCGCCGTGGTACTCGCGATCGTCGGCACCCTGATCGCGATGGCGTGGGAGCCTAAGCCCTCTACCGTATAGGTAGCGGCCGAGAAAACTAAAGCGCCGGCTCCCGCGAATCCGTTGGGCCGGCGCTTGTGTTATAGTTGGGCACGGGGCTGAAATAGGTTCGACAGGAACGTCGTGGTCGGCGTCAGCAGGCGGAGTTGCGAGCACTCCTAAAACGATCGCAACGGCAATATCTGCCAATAACGAATACGCACTGGCTGCCTAATCTAGGCTAGTCACCGGACGCAGAGAGTCGGCCCGAACCACTCTGCCCTCCGGTCAAAAACTCGGGCTGGCACGCGCGCGTGATTCGACGCTCGTGCGAGATCAAGAATCTGCAGCGAACGGTAAGCCGCGCTTCGGGGCGTCCGTTCGATTAAGAAAAATTCGAAGCTGAGCCTGGAGAACGCGTCGGTTAGACTTCTTGGACTCGGGGGGCAGTACCCCGACAGCTCCACCATTTTCAGCGCCCTTTTTTTGTCATCCTGAGCCCTTCGACTTCGCTCAGGACAGGCTCCGTCGAAGGACGGATGAGCAGAACGGTCCTTCGACTACGCGCCCTGCGGGCGCTCCGCTCAGGATGACAAGGTGCGCTCGCTCCGCTCAGATGACAAGGTGCGCCCCTTCGACTACGGCCCCTTCAACTCGCTGCGCTAGCTTTTGTCACGTCAGCCCTTCGACTCGCTCCGGATAAACTTAGGCGCGTAGCGCCCTGGTCGAAGGAGGAATGAGCAGAACGGTCCTTCGACTACGCGCCCTGCGGGCGCTCCGCTGATGTGGAAATAGCTCCGGCGAAGGCGCGGAGCGGCCATTTCCATGGAGTATTGGGTGGGCCGTCCGGGCCATGTTGTACTCAGGATGATAAGACTTCGCGCCCTTCGACTCGCTGCGCTAGCTTTTGTCATCCTGAGCCCTTCGACTCGCTGCGCTCGCTCAGGAC
>JBARKF010000156.1:0-3203 GCA_049800655.1 Candidatus Cybelea sp. | reverse complement strand
TCCTCGGCGAGCCCGCGCAGTTGGCGCGTCTGTTCGGCGGCGGAGATTTCCGCCCGCCGTCCGCGGCGCTTGCGCCGCGGTTTCGCGCCGGCGGTCACGAGCTCGCCTAAGACGTAATCGTCCTGGTCGTCGACGTCCAGAATGCGGATGCGCACGAAGCTTCCCGCGTTGGTGGCCGCGTTTTCCACCTCCACCAGCCGTCCTTCAACGACCGCGGCGGCCGAGGTGGGATTCGGTAGACGCCCGGCAAGGAGCTCGACTTCGTGTTCGTCGCCGACGCGAACGAGGTGCCCCTTGTGATCCTTGAATGCCGGGAGCAGCTCGATGCGCGCCTTCTCTGGATGGATCATCGGATCGACTCGCACGTGGATGGGACGTTCGATCGAACGCGCGAGCTCTTTACACTCGCCTTCGTACCAGTAATCCATTTGCACCGCGACGGTAGGGGCGACGTGTACGACGACGTCGCCGGCGGCGCCGTTGCTCGCCTCGTCTCGAACCTGACGGAACGTTTCGATTGCTACCGACTGGGACGACATCACGCTACCCGTGCCGCCGCACGTCGGGCACGCGCCGCGCAGCTGCGCTCCGAGATCTTTGCCGACGCGCTTGCGCGTGAACTCGAGCAATCCGAGATTCGAGAACGACTGGATCGTCGCGCGCGTCCGATCCCGCCGCAGACTCTCCTCCATCGTCTTGACGACCTTGTCGCGCGACGCTTCCGACGCCATGTCGATGAAATCGACGACGATGATTCCACCGATATCGCGCAGCCGGACCTGACGCGCGATCTCTTCGGAGGCCTCAATGTTCGTCTTGAGAATCGTATCCTCGAGATTGCGCCCTCCGGTAAACTTCCCGGAGTTGACGTCGATCACGGTGAGCGCCTCGGTCGACTCGATGACGATCGAGGCGCCGGACGGCAGATTGATCTTCGGCCGCATGAGTTTTTGCAGCTCGTCGTCGATTTTGAAGTCGTCGAAGAGCGAGCGGCCCGAGTTGTAATACTCGAGCCGGCCGATGTACTGCGGTCCCAGCAGCTGCAGGAAATCGCGAATCTTGCGGTATTCCTCTTCGTCGTCGATCAAGACGCGGTCGACGTCGGCCGTGATAAAGTCGCGCGCCGCCTTATAGACGAGGTTCATGTCCTTGTGTAGCAGCGAGGGCGAGGAGGCGCGTTTGTACGTCTCCAAAATGCCGTGCCACATCCGGATCAGGACGCCGAGGTCGGCGATCAACTCGGCCTCGCTCGCTCCTGCAGCAGCCGTGCGGACGACGGTCGCCATCCCTTCCGGCCGGATGCGCTTCATCACGCCCTTGAGCCGGTTGCGCTCGTCGGCGGAGTCGATCTTGCGTGAAACCCCCGAGTACTTGCCCGTCGGCATCAGGATCAAGTATCGGCCCGGCAGCGAGATGTTCGTCGAGATGCGCGCGCCCTTGAGCCCGCGCGGCTCCTTCACGATTTGCACGAGCACGTCGTCGCCGCGCTTTACCTTCTCGCTGATCGTGAAGCCGGTATGCCCCTGCGTGATCTCGACGTCGCCGATGTTGAGCGGCTGTTTGTTGATGTCGTCGACGTAAAGGAAGGCGTTGCGGCCCAAACCGATGTCGACGAACGCAGCTCCCATTCCCGGGAGCACGTTTTGCACTTTTCCTTTGTAGATCGAGCCGATGACTTTCTCTTCGCGCTCGATGTAGAGTTCGGCTAACTCGCCGTTCTCAAGTATGGCGACCCGATTTTCCCACGGATCGCTCGAGATCAAAATCTCGCTCGACAAATTTTTCCTCGAATTACTAGGAGCCTGTCGCTCGCCGCGCTTTCCCTGCTGGGGCGCTGGCGGGCGGCGCCTTCGCACCGCTACGACGAGCTCTCAAAAAAACTTTTGCTACCGCTTCCCGGCGCTTGGGCGCGGGACCTCCCAAGCGGATTAGCGGGCCGCCAGGTCGCTAGGCGTTGCCCAGCATGCCGCGATCCTTCTGCGAGTAGATATTCAGCAGAATTCCGACCGCGATGAAGTCCGTCAGCATCGCCGAGCCGCCGTACGACATAAACGGGAGTGGAATACCGGTGATCGGCATGATGCCAATGGTCATGCCGAGGTTGACCAGGACGTGGAAGAAGAGCATGCCGACCAGACCGGCCGCCAAAAGGAAGCCGAAGCGGTCCCGCGCGGCGAGCATCGTGCGGATGCCGCCATAGAGCAGCGCGGCATAGAGCGCGAGCAGGGTGAGGACTCCGGCGAAGCCCCACTCTTCCGCCAGCACCGTGAAGATGAAATCGCGCGAATGCTCGGGAACGAAGTTGAGCTGCGTCTGCGTGCCACGATAGAGACCGCGTCCGAACCACTCGCCGTTGCCGACGGCGATCTTTGACTGGTTGAGGTTATAACCGGAGCCTTGGGGATCCGCCCTGGGGTTCAGGAACACGAAGAGTCGCGCGCGCTGGAACGGCTTGAGCACCGCGTTCGTGCCGAGCGCGGCAGCCGCAGCCACGAGCACGCCGAGCGCGTAGATGCCGAAGTCGCTCAGTTTCGGTAAACCGAAGAAGAGCTCGACGGTTAAAATCGCGACCAACACCAGCGACGTGCCGAGATCGGGCTGCTTGAGCACGAGCAGCGCGGGAATCGCGACCAACAGCAACGGCTTCCAGAGGTCTTTGATCTCTTCGTAGGTTTCGCGACAGAGCACCGTCGCGAGCGAAATCGCGACGACGAGTTTTGCCGGCTCAGATGGCTGGAACGTTCCCAACGGCCCGAGCGAGACCCAGCGTTGCGCGCCCATTGCGCTGTGGCCGCCGCGCAAAATGAAGAGCAGCAGCAGGAGGTTGACGACGTAAAGTGCCGGCGCCCAGCGTTGCCAGTTCCGGTAGTCGAGAAACGCGGCACTCGTCATGGCTGCGACGCCGAGAACGAGGTAGACGATCTGCTTCTCGTACTCGCCGTACGCGTCGGGCGTATGCATCCCGGCGGAGCGGATGCAGACGACGCCGATCAGCGAAATCAGAATGGCCGCCGCGGCGGGCAGCCAGTTCACGTTTCGGAAAAAGCGCTTCGTGCCGCTCTGAACCGCGAGAACCGCCATTGAGGTTCCCGTACTCCTACGTTGCGGGCGCGGGGGCCGCCTTTTGCGACTTCCTGCGACGGCGGCGTTTGCGGACCGGCGGTTTGGTGTTGTTGGCCTTGGCCGAGGGCGGAGCCGCACTC
>JBARKF010000155.1:0-9683 GCA_049800655.1 Candidatus Cybelea sp. | reverse complement strand
AGACGAAGCCTGCGCGAGGGTCAAAACTGTTTCCAAAGGTGCTAAAGTCGCTCTGATAGGCCTCGACCGAATAATGGATGTGACTCGTCGGGTCGCCGTTGTAACGCAGCACCGCACTTCGCTGCGTCTGCGCGATCGGGATGGTTTGCACCGGCGGCGTCTTGGCCAGCGGCGTCAGCGCGTTAGGCAACATCGTCGTGCCGGTTGGGCCGAATGGGTTGCCGATCGGTTGCGCTTCGGCGACGACCTGCCCTTGAACGTAGTTGGTGGTCAAGCTCTCGGTTTGCAAATCATACTTGAACGAGAGCATGCCGCTGGTGAAATGATGGTCGACTTCGACCCAGTCGTCGCCCAACAGATCGCGCTGATTGTAGAGATACTGCCCAGTCTGGGCTCCCGGCCCGGAAACGGACTGCGACCAGACTGATGTCAAATGGCTGTACTGAAAGATCGTCGCAGGCGCCCCATCGACGAGCTGGCTTCCCAGCGGAATCTGAGCATCGAATCCCACGTTGCTTTGGTGCTCGCCGGACAACGTGCCGGCAAAGCTCTGGAACCCACTGGAAGTTTCGTCGTCGTCGAGCGGCGCGAGCGCACTGCCGAGGTGAATGGCGTCGTCGCCGCCACCGGTGAATCCCGGTGGCGTATAGTTCGTCAGCAGCGCTGACTGGTCTCGGGTGAGGGTTTCGTTGCGGAAGTTGAACTGCAGATAACCGTAGCCGTTGGGACCGCCGAGCTGATAGCGCAGCTTCGTCAGGATCGAGTCGCCGTAGGAGCCGCTTCCGACGCTCTGCTCCGTCTCGGCAGGCTCCTTGTCGAACGCTCGTGCGTCGTCTCCCGGCGGCGCGCCCCCCGGCGGCGGCGCGAGAACCGTCTGGTTTACAAATCCGTTCGATGACGTGGTGTGCAGGGAGAGGGCATATCCGATGCGGTCATCCGTTCCGGTCGTTTGAATCGTCGCGCCGGCGGTACCGAAGGAGCCGCCGAAGATCCGCATCAGGAAGTGCGGCGCGATCGTCGGTTCCAGCGTGACGATGTTGATGCCGCCGCCGATGGTGTTTGGTCCGATCAGCGACGATGGCGCGATACCGTAAAGGACTTGAACTTCTTGCAGCGCGGCCGGATCGAGTAAGGAAAGATCGAAGTCGCCGGTGTTGCCGTTGTTCATTTGATGTCCGTCGAGGTCGACGAGCGTCTCCGTTGGGTCCGGACCGCGCACCGCAAAGTCTTCGGTTGCGTTGCTTCCGCCGCCCAAGGGAATGACCGGAGTAACCGAGAGCTGCGGCCACACCATCGCTCCTACCGAAGTCACGCCTGCGGCCGCCGCGCTTTGAGCGTTGAGCGTCACGCTTGGCGCCGAAGCCGTTGAAACCGTTTCTCCGGCGGACGCGCGTACCGTGCCGATGACCGTCAGCGAGTTTGTGGTGGCCGCCGAGAGTGAAACCGCGAGTCCGGTATTCGCAGCGTCGATCGTTACCGTTCGCTGCGAGATCGCCTCGTAACCGGGCGCGGACGCGTGCAGCGCATAGGTGCCGGCGGGTACGTTCTTGATGGTAAAGGTGCCGTGCGCGTCGCTCGAAGCGCTGCGCGTGACGCCTTGCGCCGAAAGGACGACCGAGGCGCCGGCGATCGGCGTTCCGTCGTTGGCCGTGACGGTTCCCGTCACGTCGAGCACGTTGCTCTGCGCAAGCGCAGGACCAAGTGAGGCCGCGACGAGCGCGACAACGAGTGCAAAACCGGCGCACGCTGCGCGCGCGCATGCGATGGGATTACCCATGAGTGACTCCTGTGAAGTGCTTCTGGTTAGTTCAGGCTAAACGAAGCTGGTCGCAGGAGGTCCGCGCTTGGCGAGACGGAGTCCGTGCGCCGCGCGGCGGCGGCACGGCGTGAAGCGTTGAGCGGCGAGATCGTGCCCGTTCGCCTGCGGCCTGTCGGTGACGCGGCGCAGCAGCGTTTCGAGCATCGCTGCGATCGAATCGTGCTGAGAAATCAGCCAACGCACCGTGGCGTAGACGAGCAGCGCAACGAAACTTGCGCAGAGCAGCGTGGTCGTTAGGCCCAACAGAATCGAGCCGCCGAAGGCGTCGGCGAGCTGCAGCACCGGCGCGCCGTCGAGGCGCCCGTCGAGCACTTCCATCGCCGGGACGAGCACCGCGCTTGCGGTCGCGGCACCGGCGATCAAGCCGAGCGCTTCGCGCAGGCCCAGCACCGGCCGCGCGAGACGGCCGCGATGTTTGGTCGCAATTTCGCAACAGATCTTCAGACCGCGCGCCGCCAGAACGACCGCCAGGACGAGCGCCAAGCCGGTCAGCAGCTCGCGCGAGCCGTGCTCCAAATGGTCGTAGCTGTCGTGGGCGAGCAAATAATCGCCGGCGACGTCGATGGCGAAGTGCGCCATCGCTGCGCCGGCAGCCGCGGCACACAAAGCGAGCGAAGCGAGGGTCCGAAAACCTACACGCACGAGGTCGCCGCTTCGACGCGGTCCGGAAGCGTCCTACAACAAAAGGGAAAGGGCCGATGGATCTCCATCGGCCCTTTCGGTTGCTTCCCTGCTGAAGACTAGTGTGAAGGCGCGATCCAGACGGTGCCGCCGGCCCATTTGACCTCGATCGGCACGCACTGCGTGGTCTGCGCGCCGGCGTAGGTTACGTCGTTATACAGACTTAGCCGGTGGGTGATCGTCGCGCCCGGCGCAAACTCGCCGACGTCGATGGTACGGCGGAGAAAGTGCGACTGCGCGTTGCGATAGCCTACCAAGAATGTGATGCTCGCAGCGGTCCGCTTTCCGAGATTCACGTAGGTGATGTCGGTGCCGCCCGCCATGTGGCTCAACGGCTTCGGCTTGGCGACGGTGCAGCTCTTGATCAAGATCGGTGCCGCGGCCTGAGCGGGTCCGATCGATGCCGTTGCCGCTGCGACCCCGACCAGCGTCACAGCGATCAGGCGGCCAAACGATTTCATGCGGTTTCTCTCTCCTAGGCAAAGTATGAAGTAAGCAATGGGTGGCCTTCCTCTCAAACCAAGCGCATCCCTGCGAGCGTGGCGGCGGCCGATAGCGGAAAACGGGGCTCGCTAGGGTAAAATAGTCAGACGATGGGGAGCGGATTACCATATCCCGATAACGACGACGACGTCATCACGCCGGACGTTGCACCGCCCGACGAGCAACCAATCGACCCGGCTGATGCCGTGCGCCGCGAACAGGAGAAGTACGGCGAAAGCACGGCCGACGAAAACCGTGACGATCAGTGGGACGAACATCACGGTAGCGTCGACGACATCGTCTAAGTGAGCTTCGAGTGCCGCTGCCCGCACGCGCCGCTTTCGGCCGCGGTCTTTAAAGAAGCGGAGCGCGCTCTCGGACGACGCTCCTTTCTGCTCGGGCTCGCGGCCGCATCGATCGCGATGCTTGTGCCACGCGCTGCACGGGCTACCGGCGTCACGATGCTCAAGGCGGCTCGACTCTTCGACGGACGCTCGATACGCACGCCCGGCCTGCTGGTCGTGGCCGGCGACCGGATCGTTTCGATGCATGAGGGTGACGCGGGCAGCGGGGCAAACATCGTCGATCTCGGCGACGCGACGATCATGCCGGGACTGATCGACTGTCACACGCATATCGCCGACTTTGTCGTGCCGTCGCGCTACATCGTGATGATGTTTCCGCAATTTCGCACCGCCGATAACGTTCCCGAGGCGACGATTTACAGCGTTCGCAACGCCCAACTCATGCTGCGTAACGGCTTCACGACGATTCGCGACGTTGGCGGCGGCGCCGGTATTGACCTCGCGATCCGCAACGCGATCAACAACGGCGCGATCGTCGGACCGCGCGTCTTGGCTGCAGGACAAGCGCTCTCGATCACCGGCGGCCACGGCGACTCCAACGACGTCCCCGGCTGGGTCGACGAAGATCCCAGCGTGAAGGCGGGCGCGATTTCGTACGGGCCATACGGCTTTCGCGAGCTCGTGCGCGAGCACGTCAAGCTGCACGTCGACGTCATCAAGATTCTGGCCACCGGCGGCGTGCTCTCGTACGGCGACGTCTGGGATATCCCGCAGTTCAACCTCGATGAAGTGCAAGCCGTCGTTGACGAGTCGACGAAGTTCCAGCGAAAGGTCGCGGCCCACGCGCACGGCGATCCCGGCATCGCGATTGCCGTTGAAGGCGGCGTGCATTCGGTCGAGCATGGGACCGGCGTCAGCGAAAAAACGCTTCAGAACATGCAACAGCGCGGCACGAGTCTCGTGCCGACGATTTGGGCGCTCGACTCGATCTTACAGCCGGGCAATCCCAACCACATTCCCGCGGGATCGGTGCAGAAGGCCGAGTATGCCGCGCAGCTGCGCAACCAAGGGATGCACCGCGCGATCGCGTCGAGTGTGACGATCGCCTACGGCACCGACGCCGGCGTTTTTCCGCACGCGCAGAACAACAAAGACTTCGCGCTGCTGGCCGGTCTGGGCATGCGCCCGATCGACGTGCTGCGTTCTGCGACGTCGAATGCCGCGCAGATGATCGGCACGGCCGACCGCGGCGTGCTCGCGCCAGGCAAGCTCGCCGACGTTGCGGTCTTCAACGGTGATCCGACGCGCGACATCGCGTTGATGGAGCGCCAGCCTGCCCTCGTGTTGATCGGCGGCCAGAAGATCGAGATCGGCCACCTACCAGCCTAACCCTGGCCAGCGCTTAGGCTCCGCCCATGCCGGGGAAATCCCTTACGTGAAACAGATGAGCCCCACCGCGATAAGCCGGATGATTGCGCAAGGCGTCGCGGCGGAAGTCACACGGTCGATGCGCTGTCCTATCCACGGCGGCGCGCCCAGGATCACCATCGTCCAAGCCGAGGCGGATGGCTTGGAATACGCGATCTCGGGATGCTGCGCTGACCTGCGGAAAAGAACCCGACAGGCCATCGACGACCTGCTCGGGAGCAGCGTAGTCCCGGCCTAAGCCCCCTCGAGGCGGCGCAAACCTCCGAAAACTTCGTGGTCTTCGCGTTCGCCCGAGGCTAGGCTTGGAGCATGGAAACGCTACTCGCACCCCCCGCCCTCGAAGAGTTCCCCGAATGGTTCACGCTGCGCGGCCATACCGGCGTCTTCCGGATCGATCCCATCCGGAGCCGTGACGGCGTCATGGTCCTCGCCAACGTCAACGGCCGCGAAGTCGGCCGCTGCTCGGCGGGCGAGCTCCGCGCGAACATCTACGAGGCGGCGTAAGTTCCGGCGATGAACGTGACCCGAGCCAATGGATCTTACGCATGCTCGAATCATGGTTCCGCTCGACGGATCCGAAACTTCGGATCGGGCGCTCGACGTTGCTATTGACTTGGCGCACGCGCTCGGCGCCGAACTCGTGCTCTGCAACGTCATCGATCTCTCAAAAGTGGCGTTGATCAGCGGCGGCCAGGCCCAGCTCGTCGAGGAGTCGTCCGAAGAAGTTCAAGCCGAAGGCCGGCGCATTCTTGACGACGGCTTGCAGCGAGTTGCCAAACGCGTTCCGGCGCTGACGCGGATCGTCGTTGGAACGCCCGTCGACGACATCGAGCGGCTCGCCGGCGAGCTCGAGCCGGCGTTCATCGTGATGGGCACGCACGGGCGGACCGGCTTTCGCCGCGCTATTCTCGGCAGCGTAACCGAAGGCGTCGCACGCCGCGCTCCCGCTCCAGTGCTAATCGTTCCACCCGAACGACACGAACAATGAGTTTTAGTGCCGCAGGGTTACTCTAGCTCTTCGGGGGGCGATTCGGCCGCTATCAAACGGCGATAAAGCGCCGCCGACAATTCATCTCCCGCCGATGCCGCAACCTCGGCGCGTCGCCGGCGCACGACCTCGAGTGCCGTGGCATACCTTCGCGCGTACGGCGCAAGCCATTCGCTCAACAGCATCCATTGTGCGAGACGGCTGTGCTTGGAGCGCACCACTCGCTCGACCTCCGCATCGGCGGGGTTTTCATCGCCGGACGTCGCGATTCGCTCCAATCGATCGAGATCGAGGTCTACTCGGCACTTTAGCCGGTAGCCGCTGCGAGTCGACTCGATCAGTTCGGGATTCTTCAGCCGGCGTCGCAAACGCGCAATGTAGACGGTCGCCGCCGAGGCGCCATCGGCTTCCGGCGCGTCCGGCCACATCATCGCTGCCAGCGTCTGCCTGTCTCTCGGACCGTCGTGCAACGCCAGCGCGAGAGCGAGTTCCATCTCGCGCCGGCTGAGTGCGATTGCCTCACCATCGACGATGGCCTCGTTCGTCGCAAACGATAAACGGAGCACGGGATCGAGCGAGTCGCCAATCAGCGACTTCAACCCCGGCCATCGATCGGGAACGACTCCTCTCGCCAGCATGACGATGCCGTCGCGCAACGGTTGGTATTCGACGATAGCGCCTAGCTCGAGCGCTCGCTGAACTTCCGGCTCTGGTGCGCCATCAATACAGGCTAGGATGGCTTGGCAAAACGCTCGCAGCCACGGCTGGCCGTCTTCCTCGGCTGCATCCAGCGCGAGCCTCGCCGCGGTTCGCTTTCCGCCGGCGCTCGATTCGCGCCCGGCAGCGACGATATATCCGTACGCTCTCAGATAATGTATTTCGAAGCCGGCGACTGTGGCGGCGGGGCGAGCCGAAGTCGCGCATCCGATGAAGTGATGCGTTCCGCCGATCACGTGCGGACCCGAAGCCTGGATAAGCTCCTCCATGCACGATTCAAAGAGGGCCGTCTCGCCCGCGAGCCAGGCGTGAAAGGCGGCGTTGCAAAGGCCGATAACCAGATACAACGGCGAGGCCACCCCGCGGGCGATCTCCAGCGCTCGCGAGAGCGCCCGGCGCGAAGCGTCTCTGTCGCCGCGCATGAAGGCTTCCGCCGACACGAAAGAAGTAAGCGCGCTCGCGTGAGATTCGGGGACGTCGCGTAAAAGCGGCTCTATCGCGCGCATGACTGCGTCGACGTCCACGCATCGCCCGCTGCGCATCTGCGCGAACGCCCGATAACCCATCAGTGTGATTTCGATTCCAGTAACACCCGAAGCGTCGATGCGGCGTTGCAGGTCATCGAAGATGGTAGCAGCTTCATCGGTGTGGTTTAAAAAGAGCAGCGAATTGATCAGCGTCAGCCCTACCCCAATTCGCAGAATCATCGGCGCCTGAGCGTCCAATGCCGTCCAGGCGGAACGCGACTCCGACAGCAGCTCGTGCTGACTCATTGCGTACGCCCGCAGCGTTATGGTCGCACACCACGTCGGGGCGTGTCTCGTCAGCACGTCCTCGCCGAGTGATGAGACCAGGTCCACGACTTCGCGCTTCGACTCGCCCAAAAAATACGGCGCCAGCACGGTGTCGAGCAGCGACGCCGCGTCCTCCGCATCGCCTGCCGCCATGTACAGTTGCGCGGCCCTCAGCGGCTGCGCAGTTCGAGCCGCAGCATCGCGTAAAAGACACGTCGCCTCTTGACGCTTCGCGGCTAGCCCCTTCGATGCCAGCGCGTGCACTTCTACCTGCCCACTCGACCAGCTGACGAACGGCGATGCCTGCAGTTCCGTCGTAATGTCATTGGCGCCTTGGCTGAGCGTATCGACGTCCTGCTCGCTGCAATCGCGCAGTTGCGCGACCGCGGCAAGAACGATCTTGGCTTTCGCGGACAAGCCCGATAAGGCTTCGTTGAGGATATATTCGTCAAGGTGACGCGCCCCATATGTTTTGTTTGCGCCCACCCATGAAGTCTGAAGCCGCCCTTCACGCGCGGCGCGGACGTACGTCAAAACGGCGATCGGCCATCCCTGTGCTTCATCGAGTGCTCGCGCAATGGAGCGCCGATCGACCCCCAAGGGGAAGAGCGCTTCCGACTCGGCGTCGCTAAACCGCAGGTCGTCGATCCCGACCACATAGCGTTCGTTCGGCGGCACGCGCGATAAGCCGGGTAACGCCAGCGCTTCGCGGGCACAGACGAGCACGTGCAGCCCTTTGCGGATCAGACGGTCGACAACCGCCGCTCCCCAGCGAAACTCGTGCAACATCTCGGCGTTTTCGATCCAGCAAATTCGACCGTTACGTTCTTGTGCTAATACCTCGTCGAGCACGTCGAGCCATAGCTCCGCGCTCGTCTCGCCAGGGTCCAGCGCGACCAGGTATTGCGTTAGGCGAGATTCGAAGGCCGGTTTGAATGGGCCGAGCGCTCGTAGCAACGCCCGCGTCGCCGACGGCAACGTCTCCATATCTCGGCAATCGGCCGCAATGCGGGCTCCTAGCCGTTCTGCGACCCGTCTCGCGACATAGGTTTTTCCAAAGCCGGCCGGCGCCACAAGCTCAATGACGGAAGCGCCGCTATTGACGATGCGGTGCTCCAACTCGGCGCGATCGACAACCGGGCGATCCACGCGCGCGCCCGCCGGGCTATACATCGGCGCCGCGGGTGCCTCGCACGAACATCCCTTTTCCCGCTATCACGTGCACCGATACCCCGTCTTTTGAAGAGCGGCGTGGTACGCCTAAACGACAGACGTTTAAGCGCGTCTGCTCGTGGATTCGGAATTCCCCGGTCGCACCGGGCTATCCTGGCCTCTGCCCGCCCGGCTGTAACCCTTTTGTTATCCGCCGGCCGTATAACCTAATCACGTAACCTCAAAAGGTTAAGGGTTCGGCGCTTCGCCCCGGCGGCGTCCGCTATTGAAAGGCACCGACGAGGCGCGGTTAGCCGAACTCCACAGCATTGCTACCGAAAGGAGCTTCACTTGAGCATTTCTCACGTTGAACGTGTGGCCGCGGCGGCCTTGACGATCTCATTCCTGGCCGGTTGCGCCGGGGCATCCTCAACCCCGGCGACCGCGACCACGTTCGCCCAAAGCTCTTCCCACGCGGCAAAGAAGAAGCCGTGTCCGTGCCTGTACGTTGCGCAACTAAACGGCAATAGCATCACCGTCTACCCGATAACCGCTAAGAAGGATGCGAAGCCGCAGCAAACTCTTAGCGGGTCGGGCACCGGTCTCAGTGGGCCGTGGGATGTCGCAGTCGACGCTAGCGGCAACATGTATGTTGCGAACCAAAGCAACTCCGTCACGATCTACGCGGCGGGCGCCACCGGCAACGCTTCACCCATCGGCACGATCAGTGGATCGTATACGGGATTGAACGATCCGCAAGGCATCGCCTTGAATCCGGTCACCGGCGACATCTACGTCGCCAACACCGGAGGCGGCGCGAGCGACGACGGAACGATCACCGTCTATGCACCCGGCAGTTATGGAAACGTCGCGCCGATCGCTACAATCGCGGGATATTCCACCGGACTGAGTTCGCCCGAAGGTCTGGTGCTGGACGCGAGCGGCAATATCTATGTTCCTAACGACGGCAACCACACGATTACCGTCTACGCCGCGGGAAGCAATGGAGACGTCGCGCCGACAGCCACGATCAGCGGTTCGTACACCAAGCTGTCAAACCCGTATCAGCTCAGCTTAGATTCCAGCAACAACATCTACGTGGCTAATTACGCGGGTGCCAGCGGCATCAACGTGCTGGAGTTCGCCGCCGGGTCGAATGGCAACCTCGCCCCCATCAAAACGATTGCCGGCACCAAGACGAAGCTCGACGGAACCGACGGTATCGCCCTAGACGCCAGCGGTAACGAATACGCCGCGAACTACCAAGGCGCGTCGATCACCGTCTACCAAGCTGGTTCAAACGGGAACCGCAAGCC
>JBARKF010000154.1:0-4677 GCA_049800655.1 Candidatus Cybelea sp. | reverse complement strand
GACGGCAACGGTCGTCCCTTTTCCGTTGCCGAGTTGGCTCGTAAGGTTGTACGCCTTCTCGAGTTGTTGCGCGGTGAAGCCGCAACTCGACGACGGCGAGCAAAGCGGCGTAATGCCGCCCTTTTGGACCTCTAACGCCAAGCACGTCGGCTTGCCGACGACTTGCGGACACATGGTCTTGGCTTCGTGCTTTACCATCCACTGTGGCATGGCTTTGTTGAGTGGGCTGCCTTGGGAGACGCCGGACGCGGCCGGCATATTCGACGAGCCGCCTGCGTTACAAGCGGCGATTGCGAGCGCCGCAACGAGCGGCCCCACAATTTTCAAGGATACGTTCATAAAGCTCCTTTGTAGCGTGTGAGTCCGTCTGGGAAGGAATACTTAACAAGCGATAAGCCGGTGGCCTTCTAGGGTCCCCTTCCTACCCCTTCTAGCGCCAGCCCGCGAATACCGCCAAAAAAGCGCGCACTTCCAGACAAAGGTAATAGCTCTGCCGGGTAGGGCAAGCAGCATCCGCCCAGGTTGAGTCACGAGTGGCGGGAGGAAAACCTTGCAGCGCGCGACAGTTGCTCGCCATGAAGCGGCTACATCAGTCCGCGGTGCTCGTTGCATCGCTTGCCGGCGTGGCTTGCTCCTCAACCTCGCCCTCGCCGCTCCCTTCATCCGCCGGCAGCGCATTCGTGCAATCGCTCGATGCGGGCGGCGCGGGGAAGATCCGGCACGTCGTTTGGGTCGTGCAAGAGAACCGCAGCTTCAACGATATCTTTAAAGGCTATCCCGGCGCAAAGACCGTGTCGAAGGGTAAGGATTCGTACGGCCACACGATCGCGCTGCAGCCGATCTCGCTTAAAACGGTCTACGAGATCGATCATTCCGCCTTTGCGATGTTCAGTGCGTGTAACGGGACGGGGAAACTTCCGGGTACGAAGTGCCGGATGAATGGGTTCAATCTCGAGCGTGAGTACAGCGGACCGCTCGACGGACAGTACGCCTACGTGCCGCGCGATGAGGCCAAACCTTACTGGGATATGGCACACGAATGGGTGCTGGCAGACAAATTGTTTGCTTCGCAACTCGATGAGAGCTTCGTTGCGCATCAGTACATCATCGCGGCGCAGGCCGAGTCGAGCGTCGATGTGCCCTTTGCAGCCCCTTGGGGCTGCGGCGGCAGCAAGAGCAACGTGGTCCAGATCCTCAAATCCGACCGGAAATACGGCGGCGTGCAGCGACCCTGCTTCGACTACGAAACCCTCGGAGACGAGTTCGACAAAGCGGGATTGCCATGGCGCTTCTACACCAGCCAATACCACAAGCCGTTGAGCGGGCTCTGGTCAGGCTATCAAGCCGTCCGGCACATTTTCCGCGGGCCCGATTGGAAAACGAACATCGTCACGCCCCAGAAGCGATTTCTCACCGACATCGCAGCCGGCAAGCTCGCGAGCATGACGTGGATTACGCCGCTTTGTCCCGACTCCGATCATCTCTTGTGCGGCGGCGGATTCGGTCCATCGTGGGTGGCATCGGTCGTGAACGCTGTCGGCCAAAGCAAGTTTTGGGATTCCACCGCAATCTTCGTGCAGTGGGACGACTGGGGCGGCGTCTACGACCCGGTACCACCGCCGTATAAGGATTACGACGGGCTGGGCTTTCGCGTACCGCTGATCGTGATTTCGCCGTACGCCAGGCAGAACCACGTCTCTCACGTGCAGTATGAAACGGCGAGCGTGCTGCGTTTCGTCGAAGACGTCTTTGGTCTGGCGCAGCTTTCGGCGTCGGACGCGCGCGCTACATCGCCGGCCGCCGACTGCTTCGATTTCTCGCAGCAGCCACGTAAATTCGTCCCGATTCGATCGCCGCAAGACGCGTCGTTCTTCCTCAACCAGCCGCTCGATCCGCGGATTCCGGACGAGCAATAATTAACGAAGAAGGCGGCGCCGGGGCGCCGCCTTCTCGTTTGAGTCTCCGAACTTAATCCGCGCTAGAACGCGCCGATGCCGTTCGGCGTTCCCCAGCCCGCCGGGCCGGAGTAGTTTCCGAACTGTTTCGTGCCGGCGGTGCAGAGGTAGCTGCCGGTAATGCTCGCGGGGCAGCCGTTCCCGCCGGTGCTGATGTAGTGGAGATCCTTCTTGAGCTGCTTTTTCTTCAGCGTCCAGAACGGCTTGCCGCTTTGATGCGTCGCTTCATTGGCAGCCAAGGCAAAGACGCCGGCGAGCAGCGGTGACGAGACGCTCGTGCCGGACGCTTCACGCCAACCGCCGTAGCCGTACGAGTCGTACTCCGCGACATTGACCGAGACGGCAGCGACGTCGTTGCCGGTGCGCTTGGTGCAGCCGGGATCTTTTTGCCACGTTGGCTTGTTTACGACCGAGCAGCCGCCGCCAGTGAGGCGCCACACCGATTCGATGTACGTCGAGCCTTGCTTCGACAAGTTGGTGCCGCCGACCGAGACGACGGTCTGGTAGTCGGCCGGATCTTGCATGCCGTAGCCGCTGTCACCGGCGCTGGCGAGATACACGACGCCTTTGCTGTCGAAGGCGCCGCCGGAGTTGCTACCCCCGCCGCCGCCCCAGCTGTTGCTGATGACCTTTGCGCCGAGTTTCACGGCTTCTTGCTCAGCCGCATAGAGATCGTTGGTGTTGTTGGTGTTCGCTTCGATCAGACTGATGTCGCAATTCGGACAGCTGGCCGAAGCCATCTGGACGTCCAGATCGATCTCGAAACCCCAGTTTTGATTGCCGGTGGGGTAGTTGCTCTTTTGACCGTTTTGGTTGTACTTATTGAACTTCACTTTCCCGAGACCGAAGTTCGTACGATAGGTCACGATGTCCGACGCGACGTCGGGATTGTCGAACGCATCGACGATAAAAACGGTCTGGCCCTTACCCTTCGTTGACGACGGCAGGTTGTAGGCCGTCTGAAAGTCGATTGGTGCTAGGCCTGCGACGTTGGGCTGCATGCCGCTGTTAGCGTTCATTACGATCGCGTCGCACTGCATTTGCCCGTGCCGGCGGTCGCCCGGGCACGCGGCAACCGCCGAGTGCGAGGCCAGCCATTGAGGTACCGATTGGGACTCGGCCGCGGCCGGGCCGGCGGCGCTTGGCATCGTTGAGGTGCCGCCGCTACATGCGGCGACTGCGAGCGCTGCAACGAGCGGCGCCACGAGTTTAAGGGGTCGATTCACAAATGCTCCTTTTCGCAAGGGCTGATCGAGGATGGAATTGGGATGAGGTACGTTCGGTTCGAACCCACGCGCTCCCCACCAGGCGCTCGCCCGCCCTGCAGGCTTGGAAGGAACGGGCGGGGGCGCGAGGGGATTTCCCGGGCATGGGACACCGGCTTTTTCGCGCCGCTGCACTGTCGGCAGCGGCTTCTGTCATTTCAGGCTGTTCGACGGCACCGAGCGCACCGGCGGTGCCCGGCATTGCCTTTAACACGACGTTGCAACAGCTCTCCGGTGCGGGCGCCGGCAAAATCAAGCATGTCGTCTACATCGTGCAAGAGAACCGAAGTTTCGACGATCTCTTTCACGGCTATCCCGGGGCCGATACCGTGTCGAGCGGTAAGAACACGATGGGCCAAACGATACAACTGCAGCCGATCCCGTTGAGCCGGGCCTACGAGATCGATCACTCGGGGCAGGCGATGTTCGACGCGTGTGATGGAACCGGAGCGCTACCGGGCACGCACTGTCGCATGGACGGATTCAATCGCGAGCAGCTCTACGGCGGTCCTATCGACGGACAGTACGGGTACGTACCGCACAACGAGACCAAGCCGTACTTCGACATGGCGCACGAGTGGGTTTTGGCCGACAAGATGTTCGCCTCGCAGCTCGACGAGAGTTTTGTCGCGCATCAGTACATCATCGCCGCGCAGGCAAAATCGAGCGTGAACGTCCCCGACTTCTACTGGGGATGCCCCGGCGGCCCAACCGACGAAGTCGCGACCATCACCCACAAGCGTACCTTTGGTAAGCCGCAGCGAGCCTGTTTCAACTACGAAACGCTCGGCGACGAGCTCGATAAGGCCGGTCTGCCGTGGCGTTTCTATACGAGCAAGTATACGAAACCGTTCAGCGGGCTTTGGTCGGCGTACCAGGCGATCGAGCACATCTATAACGGTCCCGACTGGAAAACCGACATTATCACGCCACAGAAGCGTTTCATTACCGACGTGGCGTCGGGCAAGCTCGCGAGCATGACATGGGTTACGCCACTCTGTGCCGATTCCGATCATCTCTCGTGCGGCGGCGGCTTCGGTCCGTCGTGGGTGACGGCAGTCGTCAACGCCGTCGGCGAGAGCAAATTCTGGGACTCGACGGTGATCTTCGTGCAGTGGGACGATTGGGGCGGCATGTACGACCACGTTCCACCGCCCTTCCGAGGCTACGACGGCCTCGGGTTCCGCGTCCCGCTGATCGTCATCTCGCCTTACTCGAAGAAGAACTACGTTTCACACGTCCAGTACGAGACCGCGAGCGTCTTGCACTTTACTGAGGATCTCTTCAATCTCCCGCGACTCTCCGACGCCGACACGCGCGCGACTTCGCCGGCTGCTGATTGTCTCGACTTCACGCAGAAGCCGCGCAAGTTCGTGCCGATCAAAGCGCCGAAAGGTCGCGAGTTCTTCCTGCAACAACCGCTCGACGACCGCATTCCCGACGAGCAGTGACTAGCG
>JBARKF010000153.1:0-23990 GCA_049800655.1 Candidatus Cybelea sp. | reverse complement strand
GCCAATGTCGTTCCCGTCGAAGAACCCGCCGGCCTCACCGAGTTCGCGTAGCCCGTCGCCACTCATTGGTGTCGTGACAAGCGCGGCGAAAGACTCCAATTTTTTTCGTCCTTCGACTACGCGCCTTCGACTCGCTGCGCTCGCTCAGGACGCTCCGCTCAGGATGACAATTCTTCGCGCCGTAGTTTACCCTGAGCGACGCTGAGCTTGTCGAAGCGGAGTCGAAGGGCTCAGGATGACAAACTTGACGCAGCCGCTGAAAACGCTACTCTGCGGGGAGGCCTTGGGAATTGGGGGCTTGGCCGACGCCGGGGGTGATCACTTCGATGCGCGCGTTGCGCGGATCGTAGTGGACCCGCACGTGCAGTGCGCGACCGACGGCGTCGAGCGAGATCATCACGCGGCCGCGAACGCGAAACGGCGCGTGCTTCAAGGTGATCGGCATGCCGTTGAGCGTAGCGTGCGTGTCGCCGACACTGACGCGGAACGATTGACCGCCGAGCACGACGTCGATGCGGTTCGCCTTCGCGTCGACGTCGGTTTCGGCGCCGAGCGCCTCCGCGATGGAGCGGAGCGGCACGTAGACCTTTTCGCTCGCGGTGCTAACCGGTGGAACGTCGCTATCGACGCGTTCGCCGTCCACGAGCATCACGATCGGGCGCGAGAATGCCAGCACGGCTGAAATCATGAACGCTGCGATCGCGATCAGAAAGAGGCCTCGCCAGCCGAAGCCGGCGTAGAGCTCGGCGCTGCGGCGAATCAAACGGCACGCTCCGCGTTCGGAATGTCGCCGAGATAGGCCGGATACTTTTCCGCAATCACCTTCTCGATCTCCAAACGCAGCATGCCGAGCAGTTCGCTCTCGGGATAGGTGCCGACCAACTCGCCGGCCCGATAGATGGCGCCCTTGCCCTTGCCGCCGGCGATGCCGACGTCGGCCATCTTCGACTCTCCCGGCCCGTTGACGACGCAGCCCATGACCGCCACCTTCACCGGCGCACTATACGTCTTGGCGATCGCTTCGACGGCGCGCCCGAGCTCGAGCACGGAAATCTCGGCCCGTCCGCACGATGGACACGCGGTAATCTCGAATCCCTTTTCGCGCAATCCGAGCGATTTGAGAATGCCCCAGCAGACCGGAACTTCTTCGATCGGGTCATCGGCCAGCGAAACGCGAATCGTATCCCCGATCCCCTCCCAAAGCAGAATCCCCAGTCCAATTGACGATTTGATCGTGCCGTCGCGAAGCAAACCGGCTTCGGTGATGCCGAGGTGCAGCGCGTATGGCGTCTCGCGTTCGCGCAACCGGCGATCCATCATGCGATAGGCGTCTACCGTCGTAGCGACGTCGTGCGCTTTGAGCGAAATCGCGATGTCCGTGTGCCCGTGCTCTTCCAGGATCTCGATGTGACGAAGCGCGGAGAGCACCATGGCCTCGGAGGTATGCCCGAGCGACTTCTCAAGATCGGGGGCAAGCGAACCCATATTGACGCCGACGCGAATCGGTATTGCGCGCGCCTTGGCCGACTCGACCACATCGGCGACTTTCTTGGGATCGCGAATGTTCCCCGGATTCAAGCGGAGCTTCGCGACGCCGGCTTCGATCGCCGCCAGCGCCATCTTGTGGTCGAAGTGGATGTCGGCGACGATTGGAACCGGCGAGCGGTGGACGATCGCCGGCAGGCCCGCAGCATCCGGCGGGTCCTTCACGGTCACGCGCACAACCTCGCAGCCTTCCATCGCGAGCCCGTAGATCTGCTCGAGCGTTGCATCGGCGTCGGCGGTGTCGGTCGTCGTCATCGACTGCACGACGACGGGATAATCGCCGCCGATCCAAATGCTTTTGGCGTCGGCTTTGCCGGTCTTGTTTTGCAAGAAGATCGGCTTGCTCTTACGGCGTACGCGCAGCATTACATGATTCCTTGCCCGTTGATAATGCGAGCGATGTCGTGGAACGCTACGAGCACGATGACCGCCATCAGCGCCGCAAAGCCGGCGATATGCACCATCGCCTCCTTTTCGGGATCAACCGGCCGGCCCCGAATCAGCTCGGCGACGATGAACGCGGCGCGCCCGCCGTCGAGTGCCGGAATCGGCAAGAGATTGAAGAGCCCCAGCGCAAACGAGATCGTCGCGGCCAGCGAAAAGTACGGACCCCAGCCCCAATCCTGCACGGTCGCCGCGACCTGTCCCATCCCAATGGGACCGGCGATTTCGGGCGCGTATTTTCCGAACTGCGTCACCAGGAGCGCCAGGCCGTTGAACGTCTGATTCGCGATCGCGACGAACTCCTCGCCGCTCTGTCGCACGGCGCTGCCGAATCCGACGCGTTCGTACGCCGGCACCGGTTGAAAACCGATGCACCCGAAGTTCTTTCCGACTTGCGCGGGGCAGGGAGTGGTCGTTACGTAAATTTCGTGGCGCGTGCCGTTGCGCTCGTAGACGAGGTCGAGCCGTTTGCCGAGGGCCGCGTGAATGGTATCGACGAGACGCTTGCCCGACGTAATAGGAACGTTATCGATCGCAATGATCCGATCTCCCGGGCGGATTCCCGCGACCGCCGCCGGCGAGCCGGTCAGAACCTCCCCCACCACGGGCTGCGCCTTGTCGCCGGCGACACCAAACGCCAGCGCACCGACCAAAAGAATCGCGTAGCATAAAATGAAGTTCGCGATCGGCCCCGCGAGGATGATCACCAGCCGGCGCCAGGGCGGTTTGGCCTGAAAGTTGCTATCCGCGTTCTCACCATCGGCAAGAAAGTCACGCTGCTGCTGGGCCTCGGAGACCCGACTGTCCTCGCCTTCCATCGCGCAATAGCCACCGATCGGCAGCGCTCGAATCGAATATTGCGTGCCGGTGCGCGGGCTGGTCCAGCCCGCCAATCGCGGCCCAAAGCCGACCGAGAATTCGTTGACATGGACGCCGTTGCGGCGCGCCATCACGAAGTGGCCAAGCTCGTGAAGCACGATCAAGATCGAGAGCATCAACAGAAACGTGACGATCTTCTCGAATCCGACCAGGTTGACGACGGCTAGCAGTATCAAGAAAACGGGGGAACCTCCTCACAGGCCTTTTCGATGGTTTCAATGATCTCTCCGGCGGTTTTTCGAGCCTCCCGATCGGCTCGTCGTACCCCACGGAGGGTCGGCTCTTGAGCTTGCGCTCGATCCATCGCTCCTTCGATGACATCCGGAATCCGGCCGAAGGCTATCCTACCTTCGACAAACGCATTCACGGCGACTTCGTTTGCGGCCGAGAGGACGGCGGGCTGCGTGCCCCCCGCGGATAGTGCTTCGTAGGCGAGGCGGATGCAAGGGAAGCGAGCCGGATCGGGCGCCTCGAAATCGTAACGCAACGCGGCCTCCCCTGGCTTTGCTCCCAGGATCTCCAGCACACTGGACTCCGGATCCCCAAACGACGTCAGCCGGTTTGGAAACGCGAGGGCGTATCCGATCGGCACGCGCATATCCGGCGCGGCCAGCTGCGATTTCAGGCTGCCGTCGCTGAAGAGCACGAAGCCGTGTGCGACCGACTGCGGATGCACGACGATTCGAATCTTCTCGCCCTCGAAGCCGAAGAGCCGGCTTGCCTCGATCACCTCTAACCCTTTGTTCATCATCGTTGCAGAGTCGATGGTATTCTTCGTTCCCATTCGCCAAGTGGGATGCGCCATGGCTGCCGCGAGATCGGCGCGCTCCATGGCATCCTTGGGCGTGCACCGGAAAGGCCCACCCGACGCCGTCAGCACCAGGGCGGCGACGCTCGACCGTTCCTCTCCAACCAAGCACTGGAAGATCGCGCTGTGCTCGCTGTCGACCGGCAGCAGTCTCGACCCGCTGCGGCGCGCTGCTTCCACGAGCAACGCGCCGGCCGCGACGACGAGTTCCTTGTTGGCGACGGCGACGTCGATGCCGCGTTCCACCGCACTGAAGACCGCCTCGAATGCGACCGAACCGTCGGTGGCGGCCAACACGATCTGCGGCTCACTCTCGACCGCGACGCGCTGCAGGCCTGCCGCGCCGTCTTCCGCCGTGCTGGTGATCTCCACGTCGAACGTGCGCGCCTGGTCGCGCAAAAGGTCCACGTTACGTCCGGCTGCGAGCCCCACGACGTCGAATTCGTCGCGATGGCGCCCGATAACGTCCAGCGCTTGCGTTCCGATCGAGCCGGTGGAACCCAAAATTGCGACGCGCTTGCGTTGCGTCATGGAACCTGAAGGATTCCCAACAGGTGCAGCGATGCGAAGAACGTCACGCCGCCCAAGAAATATGAATCGAAGCGATCGAGTACGCCGCCGTGCCCCTGGATCATCGCGCCCGCGTCCTTCACGCCTGCGTCACGCTTGAACGCCGATTCGACGAGATCGCCAACCTGCGCGGCGATGCCGGTGAAGAGGCCGAGCACTCCCCCCTGCCACCATTGGAGATGGAGCTGCGGCACCCAGGTCGCTGCGATCGCAACCAGTGTCACGAGAACGAGCGAGCCGACCGAACCTTCGATGGTTTTCTTCGGTGAGATCTTCGTCAGCTGATGGCGACCGATGCTCGTTCCCACCAGCATGCCGAACGTGTCGGTCAACGCGATGATGACGATCACATAGAAGGTCATCCACATCCCGTTGCCCGCAATCTGCCGAATAAAGACGAAGTAGGTCAGCAGCTTGCCGATATAGAGGACCGCAAGCAACGTGTAGGCCGTGCGGGCAAAATAGCCTTTCTCCTCCCCGTACATACCGATCGCGAAGGCGACGATCACGATGCCGGCCAGCAGCACACCCTCCCATTTGTGCAACACGTTGGCGACCGCCATCGCCACGTACGCGACGACGCCCAACACGGCGACGGGATACTCCAGCGGCTGTCCCTTGATCGCACAGAGATAGTTGAACTCGTAAATGCTCAAGAGGCCGATGACCAGGAGCAGCGCGTAGAATGTCCACGGCACGAACACGCTGGCGAGCCCGATCGCCGCAACCAGCACGCCGACGAGTACGCGGCGCTCGGTCAAGTCCCGCCGAAGCGCCGTTCCCGCTGTTGAAACTCGATCAGTGCTCGTACGAAATCGTCCTTCGAAAAGGCCGGCCAGTAGACGTCGGTCATGACCAGCTCTGCATACGCGGCCTGGTAGAGCAAGAAGTTCGAAAGGCGTTGTTCCCCGCCCGGGCGGATGAGAAGGTCGAGCTCCGGAAGATCGGCGGTGTATAGGTAGCGGCCGATGACCGATTCGTCGATCTTCTCGGGTAGAAGGCGGCCGGAGGCGACATCCTGCGCGATCGCCCGAATCGCGCGTTCAAGCTCGGCGTGGGAACTGTAGTTCACCGCCAGATTGAGCAACAGCCCGGTGTTGCTCGCCGTCCGGCTCTGAAGGTCGGCGAGTGCCGCGCGCGGAGCTGCCGGAAGCGACTCCCAGTCCCCGATGACGCGGACTCGAACGTTGTTGCGCCGCAGCTCGATGAGTTCTCTGCGCGCGAAGTGGACGCAAAGCTCGAAGAGCAGCGTGATCTCGGATGCCTGACGGTTCCAGTTCTGCGTCGAGAAACCGTAGACCGTCAGAACGTCGATCCCCAAGTCGCTCGCGGCGCGGGTTACGTGTCGAAGGGCAATCATGCCGCGCCGGTGCCCCTCGATCGCGGGCAGGCCGCGCTCCTTAGCCCAGCGACGGTTCCCGTCCATGATGATCGCCACGTGCCGCGGCACGCTCGTGGAGTCGAGCGCCACCCGGCCGCCCGTTGCCAGCGAGAGGCTCATGGCTGGTATGACTCGTAGCCGGCGACGAGGTCGACCGTCCGATCGTCGTCGATCTTCATACGAAGAACGCGAAGCGAGCCGCAACCGGTCCAGACACCGGGGGGAACGAGTACCTGCAAGCGGATGCGCTCTCCACGCAGAATCCGCCGTGCCTCTACTTCAGGCAGCAGCACCACGTCCTCGCTCACACTTCCATGATCTCTTTTTCTTTAGCGACAACCAGCGCGTCGATCTCCTTGACATACTTATCGGTCACCCGCTGCAACGTCTCTTGCATTCGCTTGTTGTCGTCTTCGGTGATGTCGGCCGATTTCAGCTGACCCTTCAGCTCATCGTGCGCCCGGTGCCGGACGTTGCGAACGGCGACCCGTCCATCCTCCGCCTTCTTCTTGACCAGTTTCGCGAGTTCTTTGCGCCGCTCTTCGTTGAGCGGCGGAATCGCGAGCCGGATCGACGTGCCGTCGATGTTTGGCGTTAAGCCGAGATCGCTCTTTTCAACGGCCTTTCGGATCGCGGGAACGGTACTCTTATCCCAGGCCGAGATCAGCAGCGTCCGCGAGTCCGGCGTCGAAACGCCCGCGACTTGTTTGAGCGGAACGGGTTGCCCGTAAGCTTCGACGACGATGCGATCGAGGAGCGCCGGCACCGCGCGCCCGGTGCGAATGGACGCAAAGTCGTTACGCGTTGCCTCCACGCAGCGTTCCATTCGCGCTTCGATTTCTTTGAAATAGGCATCGGCCATTTGCTACAAGCTCCCAACCGGAGTGGTTTCGCGGCGCCCGACGTAGGTGCCGATCGCTTCTCCCCAAATGACGCGGCGAATATTTCCCGGAACCGACATGTCGAAAACGATCACGGGGAGTGCGTTGTCCATGCAGAGCGCCATCGAGGTAGAATCCATCACCTCCAGGCCGCGCTGCAGAACCTCCATGTACTCGAGCCGCTCGAATCGCGTCGCGCGGGGATCCTTTTTCGGATCGGCCGAATAGATGCCGTCGACCTTCGTTGCTTTGAGGATTGCCTCGGCGTTCACTTCGACCGCCCGCAGCGCCGCGGTCGTGTCGGTAGTGAAGTACGGATTGCCGGTGCCGGCCGCAAAGATGACGACACGTCCCTTCTCCAAGTGGCGAATCGCGCGGCGCCGAATGTAGGGTTCGGCGATTTGGTGCATCGCGATTGCGGTTTGGACGCGCGAAGCGACGCCCATCCGCTCGAGAGCGTCCTGCAAGGCGAGGGCGTTGATAACCGTCGCGAGCATTCCCATGTAGTCGGCGGTCGCGCGGTCCATGCCGGCCTCTTCATGGACTTTGCCGCGCCAGATATTCCCGCCCCCGACGACGATCGCGATCGAGACCCCGGCCCGGCTCACTTCCGCGATCTGTTCGGCCATCGCGCGTGTCGTGTTGACGTCCACGCTCGCGCTCTCACCGACGAAGGCTTCGCCGGAGATTTTCAGGAGAACGCGCGCGTATCGCGCCTTCCCTAAATCACTGACCAAGGGCATATCGCGCAAAGCGGCGCACGCGGATTTTCTCGCCGAGGGACCCGACGGTGCGAACGATCAGATCGCGAACGCTCATCGAGTCATCCTTAACGAACGCTTGATCGAGCAGGCAGTGCTCCTCGAACCACTTGGCGAGCTTACCCTCGACGATCTTTTCGGCAATCTCCGGCGGTTTGCCGGATGGTACGCCGGTGCGAAACTCGCTCCGCAATGCATCGACGACGTCGCTCGGAACGCTTTCGCGATCGAGGTACTGCGGCGACATTGCCGCGATATGCATCGCGATGTCGCGGGAAAGTTCCACGAATTTCGGATTTCTGGCGACGAAATCGGTTTCGCTATTCACCTCGACGAGGACGCCGATCTTGCCTCCGGCGTGAATGTAGCTGGTGACGAGGCCTTCGTCGGCGGCGCGCTCCGCCTTCTTCGCCGCTTGGGCCGCGCCGCGTTCGAGCAGCAACGCTCGGGCGCGTTCGACGTCGCCCCCCGCATCGAGCAGCGCCTTGCGGCAGTCCATCATCGGCGCGCTCGTGGCTTCGCGCAGGGCTTTGATCTCTTCGGGTTTGGGTTGATAAGAAATCAAAGTCCAGCCTCCGCCATCGTCGTAACGCTCTCTTCTTCGAGTTCTTGCGGCGAGGCCTCGTAGGTACCTTGGTCGTACGCGCTCTCGCTCTCGGTCCTACCTTCGATGATCGCATCGGCGATCTTACCAACCATGAGCTTCACGGCGCGAATCGCGTCGTCGTTCCCGGGGATCGGGTAATCGATTTCGTCGGGATCGCAGTTCGTGTCGATGACCGCGATGATCGGAATCTTCAGCTTGCGCGCTTCCAGCACCGCGATGCGCTCTTTCTTCGGATCCACGATGAAGATGGCATCGGGCAGGCGGTGCATGTCTTTGATGCCGCCCAGAAAGCGCTCGAGCCGGTTCATCTCGTCCTGAAGTTTCGCGACCTCTTTCTTGGGAAGGCGATCGAAGTCGCCCTGCATCTTCATATTCTCGAGCTCGCGCAGGCGCGCGATGCGCTTCTGGATGGTCGCGAAGTTGGTCAGCGTACCGCCGAGCCAGCGCTGGTTGACGAAGTACGTGCCCGCGCGCTCGGCCTCTTCGCGGACGACATCTTGGGCTTGCTTCTTGGTGCCGACGAAGAGAATAACTCGACCTTCGCGAGCGAGCTGCTTCACGACCTCGTACGTTTCGCGCAGCCGCTGGACGGTGAGCGCCAGATCGATGATGTAAATGCCGTTGCGCTCCTGAAAGATGAACGGCTTCATCTTGGGGTTCCATCGGCGCGTTTGATGGCCGAAATGGACTCCCGCTTCCAGGAGCTCTCGCATGGTAACGACGGACATAAGGGTATCCCTTTCTGGCTCCCGGCCGCAGCCATCCTTGGCCTTGCGGTCGCGTCGTGGAGCCATAGCCACCCCCGCTTCCGTGCGGAGGTGAAATGGTAGACAGCCGCGCGATTATAGCACGCCGCGCAACTCGCTCCTAGTGGCCTAGGGCCCGGTTGCGTCTCTAGGGGCTGGCTTCATAGATGAGGTTGAACGGCGTCTCGGCCGCGCGCCGGAACCGCCCGAAGCCGGCCCGTGTCGCGACCTCGCGCATCCGTGCCTCGCCCGCCTGGGCCCCAAGCGCCAGGCCCACTTCCTGCGCGAGCGACGCGGGGGTACAGAGCATCGTCGAAGCGCCATAGAAGATCCGGCCGACCGGTGTGAGATTCTCCTCGAGGGCGTCGGCGGCGTAGGGCTCCACCAGCATCAGGGTGCCGTTTGGCTTGAGAGCGCCGCGCAGCGCGGCCAGGACGCCGATGGGGTCGCCCATGTCGTGGACGCAATCGAAGCAGCAAATTAGGTCGAACCCCTTTTCGTCGATCGCCTTCGCCGCAAGGACCTCAAAGCGAACGCGGTCCGAAACGCCGGCGCGGCGAGCCGCCTCACGGGCTGCCCGGATCGAGCCTTCGTGATAATCGTATCCGACGAAATGCGACATCGGATATGCCTTGGCCATCAGGATCGTCGAGCTGCCGTATCCGCAGCCGATATCGGCAACGACTGCGCCGGTGCGAAGTTTGGCATCGACACCGTCGAGCGCCGGAATCCAATCGGCCACGAGATGCGCCGCGTATCCATTTCGGAAAATTCGATCCGTTGCCGCGTAGAGCCGCGGGTCGTGTTCGTCCCAACCGACGCCGCGCCCGGTCCGAAAGGCTTCTGTGATTTTCGGCTCGTCGGCGAAGAGCGGCTGTCCCATTGCGAACATGCCGCACATGTTGACTTCGCTGGCGTCATCGGCGAGAAAAGGCGCGTGCTCGGGCGGGAGCGAGAAGCGCTGCGTCGCGGGATGGTAGCCGAGATAACCGGCCGCGGCTTGATTCGCCAGCCATTCGCGCACGTAGCGCTCGTGCGTCTTCGTCCGCTCGGCCAGCTCCTGCGAGGTTAGCGCTTCGCCATCCGCCAGCGCCTTGTAGAAGCCGAGCTTGTCACCGGTGATCACCGATGCCGCGGTAATCACGCTGCCTACGTCGTTGAGAAATCGGCCCAGCGCGGCCTCGAACTTCGCCGGGTCGATGGGGAGCGTCGTCGTCAAGGTGTCATCCTCCAAAGCAGAAAAGTCTTGGCACCACCATAGCAACGCGAAGTACCCGGTGCATCGGGAGGTGTACGGAGGAACGACGGAACGGACTCGGAGCCCACTGATCGGCCGAGGCGCGCAACTCGAGGCGTTGGAGCATCTCTACCGCCGAGCCGCCAACGGAGAGAGCGCCGTGGCGTTGCTGTGGGGCGAAGCCGGCATCGGAAAGACCCGCCTGCTCGAAGAGTTCTCGACGCGCGCCCGCGCCGCAGGCGCTCGAGTCGGCGCCGCCGCCTGTTTTGAATCGCTCTGCCCCCCGTTCGCCCCGTTGCGCGAAGCCTTCAACCTGCTGCGGATCCCGGAGCCATTTGCGGCGCCGGACGACCCATCTCAGGCCAATTCGGTAGCCGGACGTTATCGTGCCTTGCTCGAAGCCGCCGAATCGCTCGAGCGCGCCGCGGTAACTCCGCTCGTGTTGATTATCGACGATCTCCAATGGGCAGATTTTGCAACCCTCGAGTTTTTAGCGTTTTTCACCCCGCGGATCAAGAACTCGCAGGCACTGATCTTAGCAGCGGTTCGCTCCGAGCAGCTCGAGCGCGATCACGTTCGCCGCGAGGCACTCGATCGTTTGACGCGCGAAGGAGCCGTTACGATCGCTATCCCACCGCTGAACGACGACGAAATGCACCGGCTCGTTTCCGGCATTTTGCTCGAAGCTGCACCGAATCGCTCGCGCGAGATCGAACGAATCTGCGAGCTGGCCGACGGCAAGCCGTACTTCGCCGAAGAACTGGTCAATAGCGCCGCCTCTGCCCGAGACGAATCCAAGTTCGACGTTGTACCGCTGAGCATCCGTGCCGGCGTTCTGGCGCGATTCGAGCAGCTCGCGCCGGCGGAACGCCGGACATTACTCTATGCGTCGGTGATCGGACGCAGCTTCGACGCCGCGCTGCTCGCTGCGGTCACGCAATCGTCGCATGCTGCAGTGGCCGGTGCCCTTAGGCGCGCGCGCGACCTGCAGCTCGTCCAGGAAATGCGCGAGAAGCCGGGCGCGTTTACCTTTCGACACGCGATTACACGCGAGATCCTCTATCGCGAGCTCCTCGCCTTTGAGAGTCAAGCCATTCATCGCGAGGTCGCGGAACGTTTGACGAGCCTAAGCCATGCCGATCCCTTCGATCTTGCGTATCACTGGAACGCTGCCGGCGATCGCCAACGGGCGAGCGGGGCGTACGAACGCGCGGGCGACAGCGCACTCGCTCGCAACGCGCATCGCGATGCGGAGATCGCCTATCGCGGTGCCATCGCGTCGCGCGACCCCACCGATCCCGGCTATCCGCTGCTCTGCGAGAAGCTGTCGCGCGCGCTCTCCGCCAACGGCGAGGTTGACGAAGCCTGCGCCTTTTACGAACGGGCGGTAAACGCGTACGTTGCGGCTGGAGCGGCGCATCAAGCCGGAACGCTTGCGCTGCGCCTGGCGCGGCGCATCTACGAAAGCGGAAGACCGCAGGAAGCGGCGGCAGCTGCAGGACGGGCGTTGGAGTTGAGCGGCGAGCGCGGCCCCATTGCCTATGACGCGTACGTGACGCTCGCACACTTCGAAGCGCTGCAAGGACGAAATGACGCAGCGATTGAGTACCTTGCGTCGGCGGAGCGCACGCCGGGCGAGCATGCCGCGACCGATCGGCGCAACGCGTACATGGTACGGGCGATCGTCGCCGCTACCTCGCGGCGACTGATGGAGGCTTTCGACGATTACGAGGCCGCGGTCTCGATTGCGCGCGAGTTAAACGACGCCGAACAACTTGCATGGACGCTCAACAACTACGCCAGCCGGGCGATGGCGACCGGCTGGACGGATCGCGCGCTTGCGGCCCATCGGGAGGCTGCGCACTGCCTGCGAAGAGACGACTTTGGCAAGGTCGGGGCGTCGACCGTTCAGGGGCTGGCCTTCGCCGAGTTGCTCGCAGGGAATCTCGAGGCCGTGCGGGCTTTGCAGCACGAGGACGAGCAGCTGCCACCCGGCATTGCGATGACGCAAACCGCTCGCGCGGCACTGGGCATTCGTCTGGCATACTACTGCGACGAGGATGCCGAAGCTGCGCGGCTCGCGTCGCCGCAGGCACTCGAACTTGCCTTTGCATCGGGCGAAACGCAGCGCATCGGTCTGCTCGTTGGATGTGTCGCCGCATTCTACGATGCGACCGGCCGGCGGGATGAAGCGGGTGCGCTACGCTCGCGTGCGTTGCAAGGGATAAAGACGGTGGATTTTTCCTTTTGGCTGCTCGACAGCTTGGCCACGAGCCCGCAGCCGCGCGAGCGCGAGGTGGCGCGCACGTTGCTCGCCGATGCTGCGACCGATCCGGCCCATCTCGCCGCGCGGGCACACTTGGCGCTCTTTGACGCTCTCCTGGCGCGGTTACGCCGAAGCGCCGAGGCCAAGCCGCACGCCGTTGTCGCAGCGGGCGCGTTCGAGGCGATCGGTTGGCCTTGGGAGCGGGCGCAGGCGCTCGAAATCGCCGGGCAATATGCCGAAGCGCTCGACCTCTACCGTCGCCACGGCTTCGCTCGCCACGCGCTTGCTTTGGAACGAAGCCGCCGGCGGCTTCGCCATCGCGCGGAGACGGCGACGTTGACGCCACGCGAGCGCGAAGTTGCGCGACTCGCCGCCGAAGGCAAGAGTAACCGCTCGATCGCAGCCGAGCTTTTCATCGGCGAGCGGACCGTCGAAACGCATATCGCGGCGATTTTCGACCGGTTCGACTTAACCTCGCGCCGGGAGCTTGCGGCACTGCTCGACAAATTGGAATCATGCGCTGGCTAGTAACGGGCGGCTTGGGCTTTATCGGCTCGCACTTCATTCGCCTTGCGCTTCGCGAACGGCCGCAGTTGGAAATCGTTAATCTCGACGCGATGACCTATGCGGGCAACCCGGAGAACCTGCGCGACCTCCAGGGAGAGCGCCGGTATCGCTTCGTCAAAGGTGATATCTGCGACGCGGAGGCAGTGCGCGAAGCGCTCGACGGCGGCGCCGACGCAATCCTCAACTTTGCCGCCGAGACCCACGTCGACCGATCGATTCGCGATCCCGGCGCGTTCCTGCGCACCGATACCCTTGGCACCCACGTGCTGCTAGCGGCGCAACGAGCCTTGAAGATTCCGCGGTACCTGCAGGTTTCGACCGACGAAGTCTATGGCGACGTCGCTTCAGGCGAGTCGCTCGAGACCGATCCCCTGCGACCGCGCAGTCCCTATGCGGCCAGCAAAGCCGGCGCCGATCTTTTGGTAATGGCGTACCGCGAGACGTACGGCGCGCCGGTGTTGATCACACGCGGCAGCAACACCTACGGTCCCAATCAGTATCCCGAGAAAATCGTTCCGCTCTTCGTAACGAACTTGATCGACGATCGGCCCGTGCCGGTCTACGGCGACGGACTGCAAATTCGCGATTGGATCTACGTCGAAGATCACGCACGCGCCATCCTGCAGGTCCTCGAATACGGCGAGCTCGGCGGCATCTACAACGTCGCGGGCGGGACGCCACGAACGAATCTCGAGCTCACGCGCCTGCTTATCGAAACCTGCGCCCGTTCGATGGAGAGCCACGTCGCGCACGTTATCGATCGTCCCGGTCACGACCGTCGCTACGCTCTCGATTGCACGCGTATCCAGGCGCTCGGATGGCGTCCTTTGGTGCCGTTCGACGAAGGCATGACGCGAACGATCGCTTGGTATCGCGAAAACGAGGCCTGGTGGCGCCCGTTGAAAAATTATGCGCAGCGATAGGGGGCCCACGCCGCGACAGTCAGCGTGGGGGCGCGCAGCGCAGATTTTGGCGCTGCGTAGCAAGTGCCAAAAGCGAAGCGGAGCGCCAGCCGAACGGCGAAGTCGTGAGGCTTTTCAATGAAGGGCGTTGTGCTCGCGGGCGGGCTCGGCACGCGGCTGCGTCCGTTGACGAAGGTCACCAACAAGCATCTGCTGCCGGTTTACGACCGGCCGATGATCTACTATCCGCTCGAAACGCTCTGCCGCGCCGGCATTCGCGAGATCATGATCGTCACCGGCGGCAATTCGGCGGGCGATTTTCTTCGGTTGTTGGGTAACGGCGCCGAGTTCGGGCTCGACGACATCTACTATACGTATCAAGAAGGCGAAGGCGGAATTGCCGACGCGCTCCGGCTCTGCGAGCACTTCGCCGAAGGAGAACGCATCGTGGTCGTGCTGGGCGACAACATCCTCGAAGACGATCTCTCACCGTACGTCCGCAAGTTTCGGGAACAACCTTCCGGCGCTCGAATCCTATTGAAGGAGGTCGACGACCCGCAGCGCTTCGGCGTAGCGGTTTTTAACGGCGAGCACATCGTCGCCATTGAAGAGAAGCCCGCGCAACCCAAGAGCCGTTATGCCGTGACCGGCGTCTACATGTTCGATTCGCGCGTCTTCGATTTCATCCGCGGGCTGACGCCGTCGCAACGCGGCGAGCTTGAGATCGCCGACGTGCACAACCGCTACATTCACGACGGCGACCTCTGCTACGATCTGCTCGAGGGCTGGTGGAGCGACGCGGGGACGTTTGCAAGCCTCTTTCGAGCGACCCAACTCGTCGCGCGTCAACGCGCGAGCGAGCCGCAAAGACCCTAAGCGCTAGCCTTTCGCGTGGGGCAAGATCGGGAGCAGCGCGAGCGCGACGACGACGAGCACGCCGGCGAGCGCACCGCGGAACCACCGCTCCGGCAGCTTCGTCACGAAGTACGACCCGACGAAGACGCCTGGAATCGAGCCCATCAACAGCGATGCAGCGATTCCGACGTTAACGTCGCCGAGCTGCCAGTGCCCGATCAGCGATGGCACGAGCACCACGACCGCAAAGGCAAGGTCGGTGCCGACGAGCTTCCGCAACGCGACGACCGGTGCGACCAGCAATAGCAGCGGCAACATGAGCGAGCCCGCGCCGATCGAGGTAACGCTGACGGTGACGCCCACGAAGAAACCGCACGCCGCGAGCCGGAGTGTCGGCAGATCGCTGGGTTTTATCGGCGTGTCGCTCGCGAGGCGCCGGTTTAAAATGATCCCCGCGGCTGACACCAATAAGGCCGCCGCCACCGCGATGCGCAACACCTGTTCGAGCTGTTTGATATCGAGATGGCGATGAAGGTAGGCGGTGAGGATGACGCCGATAATCGCTCCGGGAACGCCCCCCAACGAGAGGCGCCAGAGCACCGACATCTCCACGGTGCCTTTTTGAAGATGGGCGCCCATCGCCACGAGGCGCGTCCCAAGCGCGAAGAGCAGGTCCGACCCGATCGCTTTACTGGTGCTGACGCCGAGAAAGATCAGTAGCGGCGTGGTGATCGCGCCGGCACCGACGCCGCTGTATGCGGTACACGTGCCGACGATGAACCCGACGAGAACGTAGCTCCAATTAATGTGCATTAGCCGAGTCTAACCTCAGATGTGCGAGAGAGAACCCTGGTCATCATTCAACAGCCCCTAGCCGCGTTCCCATGGGCTGGCGGAACAAACTTTTGAGCGCTCGGCTGACTGACGTGCGAGCAGAGCGGCGAGATTCTTTCATTCGCGGTCCGCACCGCCCGTTATATCTCCTTGCGCGACTGGATTTCCTACCGGCGAAAGTGCGCCGGAAGAGATGGCCTCACCGTCACCACGGTGGATTTCCGTGAAGATCTCCAAGCGATGCACGGGCACATCGCGCGGTGCGTCGATTCCAAGTTTAACTTGATCGCGGTCGACGCCCACGACAATGATGCGAATGTCGCTACCGATCATAATCGATTGATTAGCCTTGCGGCTGAGCACAAGCATCGGTGCCCTCCTTGGCGGGCTCGAGCGCAAAACGCGTGGTTCTTCGGCTAGGGTTCCGCTGCCTTCGCATGCAAAGGCAAAAGTTGAAGGGAGTTGACCGTGGTTAAAGATATTGCGTTCTTCGCCTATTCGGTACGCGACGTACCGCGTGCGCGAACGTTCTACACCGAAGTCCTCGGCCTCAAACCGGGTGATTCCTTCGGTGACCATTGGATCGAATTCGATGTCGGAAACGTGACCTTCGGTATCGGTAACGGGGAGTCGCTTGGATACGAGCCCGGCGCATCGACCGGCGCGGCCTTCGAGGTGGACGACGTCCCTGCGATGCGCGAACGGTTGCGTGCCGCCGACGCCGAGGTGAGCGAGGTGCATGAGTTTCCAGCCTGCATAACGTGCTTCGCCAGCGACCCTGAAGGCAATCGTTTTGCGATTCATCAACGGCGCGCGCCGGCCCCCGAAAACGTGGCTTAGGCGCTTTACCTAAGCCACGTTCGAAGCGTTAAATTACGCCGACGCCGTTTCGCGCGAGGCTTCGATCAGGATCGCGGCGACTTCGGGACGCGAAAACTCCGGTGGCGGTAACTGCCCGGCGCGCAGCATCGCACGTACCTGCGTGCCGCTCAAGGTTACGTGGTTCTCGGGATCGTGGCTGCACGTCTTGCGAGAGCCCATGGCGAGACAGCGCCGGCAGTAGAAGCTGTTTTCGAACTTGAGCGGCGTGATGCCCAGTTCTGCCGGGGTGAACTCGTCGAAGACCTTTTGCGCGTCGTACGTCCCGTAGTAACTTCCCACGCCGGCATGATCGCGGCCCACGATGAAATGGGTGCAGCCGTGGTTTTTGCGCATCATCGCGTGGAAAATCACTTCGCGCGGGCCGGCATATCGCATCGCCGCGGGGAGCGTGCTGAGCAGCACGCGATCGGCCGGATAGTAGTTCTCGAGCAAGGCGCGATAGCAGCGCATGCGTACGTCCGCCGGGATGTCGTCGCTCTTCGTTTCGCCGACCAGTGGATGCAGCAGCAACCCGTCGACGGTCTCGAGCGCACACTTCTGGATGTACTCGTGCGCACGGTGCACCGGGTTACGCGTTTGAAATCCCACGATCGTCTTCCAGCCGCGGCGTTCGAACTCGGCACGCGTCTGCGCCGGGGAGAGACTCTCGGGATCGTGCTCGGTTGGAAGCACCGAAATCGGCCCGCCGATCAGCACGTCTTTCCGCGCGTAGACCGCCGCAACACCGGGATGCGCATCCTCTTCCGTGCGATAGACGTTTCTCGCTTCGTTCCGCTTGTCGTGCTCAAAAACGTCTTCAACGTCAATGATGCCGCGAAGGCGGCCATCGCCATCGTAGAGCGCCGCGCGGGTGCCCGGCGTCGGCGCCTCTTCGCGGTCGACCGCGAGAACGACCGGAATGCTCCACGGCAAACCATTGTTCAGCCGCATCGACGCAACGACCGGTTCGTAATCGCTGAGTGTCATGAAGCCGGTCAGGGGACTCAATGCGCCGTTACCGATCAAGGCGAGATCGTTCAACTCGCGCCCCGTCAGCGTCAGCCTCCGAAGACTCGTCGCCGCGTCGCGCAACTCCCGTTCGGCCTCCGGGGAATCGGCGATTCGATTGATCAGGGTTCCACCATGCGGTGCAATCATAGCGCCGCCTTTGCGTCGGCCTTCAGATAGCCGCGCTTCCCGAGCTCCGTGAGGATCTTTGAAACACTCTCCTCGACCGCTTCGCGCTCGCTGTCCACGATCACGTCGGGATTCTCCGGCGCCTCGTACGGGTCGGAGACGCCGGTGAAGTGCTGCACTTCGCCGGCGAGAGCCTTTTTATACAATCCCTTGACGTCGCGACGGACGAGCTCGTCGAGCGAGCAACGGACGTAGACTTCCACGAAACGTCCATCGCCGATGCGCTGGCGCGCCTCGGCTCTCGCCTGCGCGTACGGCGAGATTGCCGCAGTGATGACGGCAGCCCCATGCCGCACGAGCAACGATGCGACGAATGAAATGCGGCCGATGTTAATGTCGCGGTCTTCGCGACTGAATCCAAGCCCTTTCGAGAGATGGGTGCGGACCTCGTCGCCGTCGAGAACTTCGACGCTACAGCCGCGAGCGCTGAGCTCAGGTGCGAGCCGTTCCGCGATCGTGCTTTTGCCCGCCCCGGAGAGTCCGGTAAGCCACACGGTGAATCCCTGATTCAACTGGAGTTCCTTTCTGGGAGGGTAAATTTTGAAGGGGCACCCATCACAAACCGCGGGAACTTTAAAGGAGGACGTCCCCTGATGGCCCGGTTCTTCGCCTCAAGATTGTTGATTCCCGGCAACTTTCCGCCCCATTGCCCTTAAGTCGCCCGAAGCGAAAACTGCGCGGCGTGCAGCCGCGCGTATGCTCCGCCGCGCGCCAGCAACTCGTCGTGGGTGCCGATCTCGACCACGCGGCCAGCCTCGATAAAGAGGAGCTTATGCGCCCGTCGCACGGTTGAGAGGCGATGCGCAATGATCAGGGTTGTGCGCCCAGGCAGCAGCCGGTCGAGAGCTTCCTCGATCATCGTTTCCGAGTGGCTATCGAGCGCGCTGGTCGCTTCGTCGAGGATTAATATCCGGGGATCCCGCAAGACCGCGCGCGCGATCGCGATCCGCTGACGCTCGCCGCCCGAAAGCCGGATGCCCCGCTCGCCGACTTGCGTGGCATAACCGTCCGGAAAGCTTTGGACGTACTCGTCGACGTTCGCGTCGCTCGCCGCGCGGCGGACTTCCTCGTCGGTCGCCTCGATGCGGCCGTAGCGAATGTTCTCCAGAATCGAGCCGCGGAAGAGCTGAACGTCTTGCGGCACGATGGCGATCGCACGACGCAAATCGGCAAGCCGAACCCCGGCGATGTCGATGCCGTCGATGCGGACGCTGCCTTCCTGCGGCGCGTAGAAACGCGGTACGAGGTTTACGATCGTGGTCTTGCCGGCGCCCGACGGGCCGACCAGCGCGACGATCTCACCCGCTTCGATCGTCGCGGTCACGTGCCGCAGCGCGGGCGGCTCGTCGCTCTTGTAGCGGAAGGTGACGTCGCAGTACTCGATCTTTCCGCGCACGGCCGGCAACGGCACCGCGCCCGGGGGTTCGCGTACTTCTATCGGCAGGTCGAGCAACTCGAAGACACGCCCGGCACCGACGATGGCCTTGCTGATGTCGCCGAAGAAGGCCGCGACCCGGTTCATCGGATTCATCAGGTTCACGAGCAGCCCCCAATACATAAAGACCTTTCCGGTGTCGAGCCGCCCGACTAAGACTTCTCGCACCGAGTACCACATGATGGCAACGACGGCTGCTACCATAATCGTCGAAATGACGAGGGGCTGCGTTTGAATGAACTGCGTGAGCTTCATGTACGCGCCGAAGAAGTCGTCGTTTCGGTTTCGAAAGCGCCTGACTTCGAACTCCTCGCGTCCGAAGGATTTAACGACGCGCTGGCCCTGCAATACTTCCGATAGATTGGAGGTGAGGTCCGCGATCCGCTGTTGTGCGCGCTGCGTGCTCACCGAGATCAAGCCTTGGAACTTCGAGACGGCGAACGAAAGGATGGGAGCAACGAGTACGAGCGAGAGCGTTAGCAGCCAATCGAGATAGATCATCGTCACAAATGACGAAATGAACGTGGCGAGCGCGACGACGAGCTGCGGTACGGAAACGCTCACGGCATCGATCATCATCTGAAGATCGGTCGCAAACCGCGCGATGAGCTCGCCGGGTCGCCACTTGTCGAACTCCCCAAGCGGCAAGTTCAGCAAGCGTTCAAAGAGGCGCACGCGCAGGCGCGCAACCAGATGCTGGCCACTCCAGGCCGTCAGGTAGGTCTGCCCGTAAATAGCCGCGTTGGCGAACACCAGGGCCACCGCCGTGAGGCCGAGCGACAAGTACAGCGCCCGCAGGTCGGCTGCATGACCGGGTGGCGGGACGAGCACCTGGTTGATGATGATTCGAAAGGACAGTGGGGGTACGATAGAAAGTACTCCGGCGAGGACGCCCATCAACATCGCGATCGCGAGACGCGGATAGTACGGGCGCGCCTCTCGGGCCAAGCGGACCAGAATCGAGCGACGGCTCATCGGCGGCACGGACTTGCCGTCACACCGGGATGAAACCTCCCGTAGCGCGCTTCGGTACGTGAAGGTGGCAAAGGCGAATGGAGGATTCGGAGAGTTTCATGGACTGCTATTTTCACTCGAACGTACCGTCGATGGCGCGTTGCGTCGACTGCAGCAAACCGATCTGCGCGACCTGTCGCGACGAACGTGGCGGCTGCCCGGGCTGCCGTCTCGCAGCCAAAGTCGAAGCGGCCACCGCGACCCGCCAGCAGATTGCCGGCGCGGTCCCGCCCAGGCCGGCTCCGGCGAGCGTACGAGGAAGGGTCACCCTAGCGACGCCGCAGGATCCGGTTGAATCCCGCGCGCTTGTCGCGCTGGGCTATCCGCTCTGGCCGTTAGCGCTGGTCTCGTTGCTCGATCGCAAGCAGTCGCGCCGGTTGCGGCGTCAAGCGCTGCAGGCCCTCGGCTTCAACGTGGGCTTTCTCGGCTTCTGGGGCCTGCTCTCGCTGATCGCTCAAGTACCGTTCCTCGGCTTCTCCGCCTGGGTGCTGGTGCCGCTGCTCGCACCGCTCTTTCTCGTAGCCAGCGTCTACTACGGCATCAAGACTTGGAACGGTGACGACGTGCGCATTCCGGTCGTAAGCAGCTGGCTCGACGAGCGCTACCCTCAAGAAGACGCAAACGCGCGGTAGCTGCTCAGAAAGCCTCGCGCCGCGGCCGCATGGTCGACTGCCGGGTGCGGATAGGCGTCGCGGGCGTAGAGCGAGAGCGTAAGCTGGGGTGTATCGACCGCCCGCCCATGCCAGGCCTCGATCGGCACTTGTTGCAGTTCGGGAATCCAGCGGCGTACGTAGATTCCGGCCGGGTCGTAGCGGCGCCGCTGCCGTTCGGGGTTATAGATCCTTGGATACTGTGCCATGTCGGCACCGACACCCGCAATCCACTGCCAGTTCCCGGTCGCGAGCGCTTCGTCGTCTTCGATCAGCCAGCGGTCCCACAACGCACGGCCGACGCGCCAATCCACTCCGAGATCGAAGCAGAGCCACGACGCCGCGACCGCGCGCACATGCGGATGCATCCAGCCGGTTGCGCGCAACTGGCGAATTCCCGCGTCGACGAGCGGATATCCCGTCGTTCCGGTGCGCCACGCCTCGAGCCCGGCGTGTGATTGCTGCCAGGTAAACTCGCGCATCTTCTCCTGCAATGGCTCGTCGTGCGTCGACGGATGAAACCAGCCGAGTTGGAGGAAGAAATCGCGGCGCGCGAGCGCTCGCAAAAAGATTCGTAACGACTGGCGCTCTTCGCTGAGCGAGAACGGATCGAGCATCCGCTCTCGAACGGCGCGCGCAATCGCACGCGCCGAAATCGTGCCGAACGAGAGGTGCGGCGATAGGTGCGACGTGCGGTCCTCGGACGGGACATTAGCGGAAATCGAATATTGCGCCACATCGTCCCGCAAAAAACGTTCGAAAAGCCCGCGCGCGCGAGCGGCTCCCGCCGGCATTGTCTCCGTCGATCCTCCGAACTCTTGCGCTTTTGGCAGCGGCTCGCTTTCGATCTCCGAGGCGTCAAAACGCAACAACAGCGGATACTCGTGCGAGGAGATCGGCAGCTTGGACCAGAGGTCGAAGTACGGCGCGAAGGCTCGGTAACCGGGTCCGCCGGCGCTGCGCGCCGCGGCGATCTCCTCCGGTGGGATCGCCGGTGCATCGTGCACGACCAGCGCGGCGAGCCCCGCTTCTTCGAGCATCGACTGAATTTCACGATCGCTCGCCATCGCTACGGCGTCGTAGGATGCGCTCCAGGCGGCGCCTTCCGCACCCACCGCGCGCGCCAGCGCCACAATCGCGGGCGCCGCTTCGCCGCGCCGTACGATCAACCGGCTGCCGCGCTCGCGAAGCTCACCGTCAAGCGCCGCGACGGCATCACAAAAGAACGCGGCGCGGCGCGGCGACGTCTTGAGCCGCGCCGTCAGGGCACGATCGATTGCAAGCAGCGGGAGCACACTCCCGCGCGATGCGGCCGCCGCTAATCCCGCGTGATCGTCAAGACGCAGGTCTCTCGCAAAACGATAGATGAACGGCCTCTCCGCCATGGCAGGCCGTTTCGGGCGTCCTTCGACTCGCGCCTACGCCCTTCGCCCTTCGCCCTTCGTCGACTTCGACTACGCGCCTACGCCTTTAAACTTCCGTTTCGCCTGCGCGAAGCGCAGTCCTGAGCGAGGCGCAGCCGAGTCGAAGGGTCAGGATGACAAACGCGCGCGCCTCCGCTCAGATGACAGGTAATGCGATGACGGCTAATGATGTGAGGGCGGTTTGTAGTGTACTTGCAGTGCGGCGCGGCAAGCCGCTCGATCGACGGCGCTATACCCCGAACTCTTGGTGATCGAGCAACGCAACGGAATCCCGCGTCGATCGACGCTGACCGCGAACGCCGTTGTGAGCGGCACCGCCGAGCCGACGACCAGTGATTCCGCGCGCGCTTCCCGGCGCGGCGCCGTTTGGGTGTCGAGCGCGGCGATTGCGCGCACGTCCTTCGCCGAAACCATATGCGGCGGCGCGGCGACTTGCGGCTTCTTCTCTCCTGCGAGGACCCCAGCAACGATGATGACGGCGACGGCGAACGTTGCAGCCCAGCTCCACGCTCGCCGCGGAGCAGGCCGGCGAGCGAGCGCCTTGCGAATGTCGGGCTCCCAACGTTCGTCGTCGCGGGCCTGCGCGACAACCGCTATGACGCGCTCCAGCTCGCGCTCGCCGCCGAGTTCATTCACGCACTGTGCGCAACCAGCAAGGTGCGCGCGGTACCGATCGCGTTCGCTTTCACTCGCTTCGCCTAAAGCGATCGCACCCGCAAGCGTTTGTGCCGCGGAGCAGTCATCTCGGCTCGTCATCATTCCATGCCCTCCCGCATGATCGTGCGCAGAATTCGCATCGCGCGGCAGACGCGTTGGCGCACCGCACTCGAGGTCGTGCCAAGCATCGTGGCCGCTTCGGTCGACGAGTACCCGGCGTAACTCGTCAAGAGCAACGCTGCCGATTGGTCCGGCGGCAGCTTTCCCAACGCAACCTGCAAATCGACCGACGCCGCGCTGCGCTCGTCAACGCGCCACGTGCTGCGGTCGATCTCCCGGTCGAGCGGAAGCATTCGCAGAATCCGCTTGCGGCGGAGAAACGAAATCGCTCCGTTCGTCGCCGCGCGATAGAGCCAACCGGCCGTGAGCTCGCGCTGCGGATCGGCTTGCAGCATTCGGTATGCCGAAAGAAAGACTTCTTGCGTCAGATCGAGCGCGACCTCGGCGTCGCCCACCATCCGCCGCAGGTAGCGGCCGAGCTTTGTCTGGTATTCGAGGACGAGCGATTCGGTTCGCGCCTGAGCGATTGCCGTTCGATCGGTCCCGGAGCAAGCCTCCACATCCCTCTGCAACGGTTCGCCCTTCCCTCGTGTGACAGCTACGCCGGCCGGCCCACGGTCATGGCCCCGCGAAGATCCCGTCGGCGAGCGCCGGATTGATCTTATAGTCGCCGATCGTCGAGCTGATGTCAGCGACGTAGCCGGGCTCCTCCACGTGGCCGGTCTGCGATTCGACGAGTAGGTTTCCGTCGACGTGGCCGTAGTGATTGGTCATCTCGGCATAACCGCCGTTGTTATAGTTCCATCGCATCGAGGTGACGGTCGCGCTTTTGTCGTCGGCCGTGGCATCGATCCGTTCGACGTTCCCGCTCTTGCGTGGAACGAGTCGAAAGCGCGTGGTAGTGCCGTCGTCCGAGACGGTCGTCACTACATATTTCTCCGCCCATTGCGAAGGGCTGTCGATGTGCGCGTAGAGTTTATCGAACTGCTGCGCAACGAGCGGTACGCCCCCGGTAAAGACGACTTTGTTCTTGTCCGGCGCTTTGTAATAGTATGTCCCGTCCAGATCCGCCGCGAGAAACGGAAACGATTTCATCACGACGTGCGCGTGCATCGTCGCCGTGAACGCGTGCAGGTTCGGATTCACCGCGCTCATCCGCGCGAGCAGCGTCGTGGCCATCGCGGCGGCTAGCAAGATCATGCGAAAGGCTCCAAGGCGGCGAGTATCTCGGTTTGGACGGCGCGGTTCTTCTCCGTCCGATGCTCTCGCCGCAACGCGGCAATCGCTTGCGGCGAGCCGATGCGACCGAGCGCCCACGCCGCGTGGCCGCGCACCATCGGATGCGGGTCGTGGCCGAGGCTCTCGATCAGCGCGCCGACCGTCGACCGGTCGAGCGCGTTGCCCAACGC
>JBARKF010000152.1:0-5709 GCA_049800655.1 Candidatus Cybelea sp. | reverse complement strand
ACGTGCCCTTCGAACGCGGCGCGCTCGGGCACTCCGATGGCGACGTGCTCGCGCATGCGCTCGCCGACGCGCTGCTCGGGGCAGCCGCGCTCGCCGATCTCGGCGCGCGCTTTCCATCGAGCGATCCTCGTTGGAAAGACGCCGATTCGATGGAGCTTTTGGCACGCTGTGCGGAAGCGGTCCGCGAAGCGGGTTTCGCGATCGTCAACGTCGATGCAACGATCGTCGTCGAACGCCCCAAGCTCGCGTCGTTCATCGAAGCCATGCGCGCGAACGTGGCGTCGCGTCTCACCTGTCCCATCGACGCGGTCGGCGTCAACGCCAAGACGAGCGATGGCTTGGGGTATACCGGCGACGGCACGGGTCTCGCGGCCTATGCGGTAGCGCTGCTGCACCCCCGCATTGATGGCCCGGGTTAAGCTTTCTGTCATGGGTAAGCCCTTTGGGAACATCCTCGCCGATTTGCGTGCACCCCTCGAACGCGACCCGGCGGCGCGCGGTTGGCTGGACGTCGTGCTCTCGTACCCCGGGTTCCACGCGCTCGTCGCACACCGGGTGATCCATCCCCTGCATCGCGCCGGCATTCCGATTCTGCCCCGCTGGCTTGCCAACGTCTCGCGCTTTTTCACGCAGATCGAAATCCATCCGGCGGCCAGGGTCGGCAAGGGCATTTTCATCGATCACGGTAGCGGCGTCGTGATCGGTGAGACCGCCGAGATTGGCGACGGGTGCACCATCTATCAGGGCGTCACGCTCGGCGGGACGAGTCTCTCACGCGGCAAACGGCATCCGACGCTCGGCCGCAACGTGACGATCGGCGTCAACTCCAGCGTGCTCGGCGCGATCGTGTTAGGTGACAACGCAAAGGTCGGCGGCGGCTCCGTCGTCGTGAAGGACGTTCCCGCAAACACGACCGTCGTCGGCGTTCCGGCACGCGCGGTTGCAAAAGACGGCAAGCCGATTCGCGTTGTGTCGGATCGGCCGCAAGTCGAGATGCCCGACCCGACCTCGGACGCGATCGCGGGCCTACAGCGACGTCTCGAGCAACTCGAACTGCGGCTGGCCGAGCTCGAACGCGACGAGGTCTCAGAAGAAGAAGCCTGGAGCTGGGTAATCTGATCCCTTCGACAGAGCCTGCCCCCAGCGGAGTCGAAAGGGTTCAGGACTGCGCGCCTTCGGCGTTTGGCGCTAAGGTATTTTAAGTTATGAAACTCTATAATACACGGGCGCGGACCGTAGAAGAGTTCGTACCGCTGCGCGATGGCGAGGTTCGCATCTACGTCTGCGGGCTCACGCCGTCGGCGCAAGCGCATTTAGGTCACGCGCGCTCGTTCCTATTTTTCGACGTGTTACGGCGCTATCTGATGCATCGCGGATATCGCGTGACCTACGTGCAGAACGTCACCGACATCGACGACCGAAGCATCAACGCCGCGAAGGCAACCGGCGAAGATTATCACGCCATCATCGACCGCTATTACGCCGAGTTCAAGGCTTCGATGGCGAAGCTGGGCATGCTCGAGTACGATTACGAGCCCTATGCGACGCAATACATCGAACCGATTCAGGCGATGATTCGTGAGTTGGTCGCCGCCGGCCATGCCTACGTGACGCAGGACGGCATCTACTACCGCGTTTCGACGTTCGCGAACTACGGAAAGCTCGCCAACCGCAAGATCGACGAGCTGGAGGCCGGCGCGCGCATCGAGGTGGACGAGAATAAAGAAGACCCGCTCGATTTTGCGCTCTGGAAGTTCGCCAAGCCTGGCGAGCCGCACTGGCCCTTCGCACCGTACGCTGCGGGGCGGCCAGGCTGGCATATCGAGTGCTCGGCGATGGCGCGCGCGTTGCTCGATCCGCAAGGAACCGGCTTCGATATCCACGGCGGCGGTGCCGATCTCATCTTTCCCCACCACGAGAACGAGATCGCACAGAGCGAGCCGCTGATGGCGCGTCCGCCGATGGCGAACGTTTGGGCGCACGGCGGGCTGCTGCTTTTCGACAACCGCAAAATGGCGAAGTCGCTCGGCAACTTCGAGCCGCTCTCGGAGTTGCTGGAACGCCACGATCCGCAGGCAATTCGGTGGCTCTTTCTTCAGACCGGCTATCGCAAGGTGATGAACTTCACCGAAGATTCGATCGCGGCCGCCGGGCTCGGGTTGGCGCGCGTGAAAGCTGCCTATCGCGATTTGGCACCCGCCACCGATGGCGAGCCGGTGGAATCGCCCGAACTCGATCGCCGAATGGAAGCCGCGCTCGACGATGACATGAATACCGCCGCGGCGCTCGCGGTACTCTACGATGTCGTTGCGCGCTCGACGCCCAGTCGCGAACGCCTCGCCTATTGGCTTGGCGTGCTCGGCGTCGCCCCGACTGATGCCTGGCTGGAGGAGTCTGCGGTCGAGCTCGCGCCGGATTTCGTCGCGCGGCTCGAAGCCGCGCTGCGCGAGGCACAGGTCGACGCGGCGGTTTCGGGGGCTTCGCCGGCCGAGGCGATCGAACGTGTGCTCGCGCTTCGCTCGGAGGCGCGCAGCGCGAAGGATTGGTCGGCGTCCGATCGGCTGCGCGACGCGTTACAGCGCTGCGGCGTCGAGCTCAAGGACTCCAAAGAGGGGACTTCGTGGAGCGTCGCCGCTTCGCTCCAATAGACTTCGACGATCTCATCTACGGGATCCATGCGGTCGCCGAGGCGCTCGTCGCCGGCGAGCCGCTGCGCGCGATTCACGTTGCAGCCGATCGAAAAAAGGATGGTCCGTTACGTTCGCTGCTCGCGCAAGCGAAGGAACGTAACGTGCCCGTTCGCTTCGAGCGACGCGCCTTCTTCGATCGCGTGCCGTTCAAAGCGCACCAGGGCATCGTGGCCATCGCACCACCCTTTGAATATTCGACGCTGCACGAGATTCTCGCGCATCCGCGCGGCGGGACGCGACTAATCGTCCTGCTCGACCACCTCACCGATCCGCACAACGTCGGCGCGATCTTGCGCACGGCCGAGGCTGCCGGAGCCGACGGCGCCGTTCTGCCGGAGCGGCGCTCGGCGGGCGTCAACGCAACGGTGCGTAAAGCCGCGGCGGGTGCCGCCGCGTATCTCCCGATTGCGCGCGTTTCAAATATCGCCGAGGCCATTCGTTCCATCAAAAAAGCCGGCGTCTGGGTCGCCGGCGCCGACCTATCGGCCGATGCGGTGGATTTGGCCCAAGCCGATTTCAACCGCGACTTGGCGCTCGTTATCGGAGCCGAGGGTCACGGTCTCTCGCCGTTGACAAAGCGTGAATGCGACTACTTAGTTCGCTTGCCAATGCGAGGGAAAATCGCCTCCTTGAACGCCTCAGTGGCCGCCGCCATTCTTATTTACGAGGCCTTAAGACAGCGAGAGTGCTCGCTTCGTCCTTGACGGGGGAGGGGGAACCTCCTATATACTTTACCTCGACGTGCCGCGCCCGACGGGCTGCGGCCTGCGCATGCGGCTCGTCTTTAAACCACGAGGCAAACAGAACATTATGGCAGTGACCCATCCAGTCTCGGATGGAGTGGAGTACCAGACGCGGGTTGACGAGGACCTGGTCGCGATCGCGAAGACAGGCGACAACCTGGCGATGGAATACCTCCTTAACAAATATAAGAACTTCGTACGCATCAAGGCGAAGAGCTACTTTCTCATCGGGGCGGACCGCGAGGACATCATTCAAGAGGGCATGATCGGCCTTTATAAAGCGGTGCGTGACTTCAAGGCCGATAAGCTTTCGAGCTTCCGCGCTTTTGCCGAGCTCTGCATCACCCGGCAGATCATCACGGCGATCAAAACGGCGACCCGCCAGAAGCACATTCCGCTCAACCAGTACATTTCGCTCAACAAGCCGATCTACGATGAAGATAGCGAGCGCACGCTGCTCGACGTCATGGCGTCGCAGAAGACCTCCGATCCCGAAGAGCTGGTCGTCACGCAGGAAGTCTCCGACGACATCCGCCAGCGAATCCGGCAAAATCTCTCGGAACTCGAGTCGCAGGTGCTCGAGTCGTACCTTGAAGGCAAGAGTTACCAAGAGATGGCGCGCGACCTAGGCCGTCACGTGAAGTCCATCGACAATGCGCTTCAGCGCGTCAAGCGAAAGATCGAAAAGAACCTCGCCGAGTTCGAGTTCCAGTAGGACGCTCGTCGTCGCGCTGGTGCTCGTTGGCGCGGCGACGCTCTCCGGAAGCTGGAGCAACGGTCCCTCGCTGCCGGTTGCGCGCAGCGAGGTCGCGGTAGCAACGCTCGACGATGATGTCTATGTCATCGGCGGCTACGCCAATGGCAACGTCGATCAGGCGCTAGTCGAAGTCTTTGAACCGGCGGCGCGCGCGTGGCGCGCTGTTGCCTCCTTACCGCAGGGGCTCAACCACGTCGCTGCCGTCGGCTATCGCGGAAAACTCTACGTCTTCGGTGGATTCGCCGAGCAGAACAACGCCGCGGTCGCGGATGCCGACGTCTACGATCCCTCCGCAAACAGCTGGACTCCAATCGGACCACTTCCGCGCCCGCTCGGCTCGGTTTCGGTAGCCGTGCTGGGGAATACGATTCAGCTCGTCGGCGGCCGCGATGCGCACAGCGTGCGAACGCACTTCGCATACGATCCGGCGACGAACCGGTATTCGGAACGCGCGCCGTTACCCATCGGGCGCGACCACATGGGCCTCGTCACCTATGAAGGCCGCCTCTACGCTATCGGCGGCCGCATCGATACGCCCGCGCATAACACCGCATACCTCGACATCTACGACCCGCGCAGCAACGCCTGGACCTCGGGCCCGTCAATGCCCACCGCGCGCAGCGGGATGGCCGTGGCCGCGCTCCAGGGCCGAATTTTTGCGGTCGGCGGCGAGCAAAGCGGTATGAGTGCGGCCTTCAAAACGAACGAAGCGTACGACCCGGTGTCGAAGCGCTGGTCGGAGTTTGCCGCACTGCCCGAAGGCCGCCACGGCACCGGCGCCGCGGTCGTTGGCGGGCGGTTATACGTGCCGGCCGGCGCTCCCGTTCCCGGCGGCAGCCGCCAAAGCAACACCCTGCTGATTTTTTCACTCTAACTCCAACAGCGCGCTGCAAAGCCTTGTCATCCTGAGCGAAGCGGAGCACGAAGTGCGGAGCGAAGTCGAAGGACAACAGGATTTGTCATCCTGAGCGGAGGCGCGCAGCGCCGTAGTCGAAGGGCGAAATCGCTATCCAAGGCTCTCAACGATCTTGGCATAGAGTGCTTCGCGGTCGGCGACCGGATCGACCACGATCACAGTTGGCGCTCCCTCATGCGGCTCGATACAAACGGTTACGCGACCGCGCGCGCAGACGTCCATGCAGCTGGTGCTGATCGCGCGAATCGCGCCCCAGCGGCCATCCGCCTTCAGCCGATCTTTCAACCAGTTGCGAAGATGGAAATCGCCGATTTGCGCGGCAATCTCGGGATCCTCTTCAGGGATGCGTTCTTTGAAGCAGCGTTCGCAGACCAGGACGAGGCCGCGCTGCGTCCATTTTGGCTTGATGGGTTGCATATTGGAAGAATTAGACCGGCTGGAGTACTCCGAAGATATTTCCCTCGGGATCCTTAAAGTATGCGAGGAGTCCGATGCCGGGAACTTCTTGTTTCTCGACAGCCACGGTTCCACCGTTGGCCGTAATGGCGGCGTACGTCTCGTCGAGCGAGGGTACGGTGACCGTGCAGACGTACGCGTTGACGG
>JBARKF010000151.1:0-16485 GCA_049800655.1 Candidatus Cybelea sp. | reverse complement strand
TGCTTGGGACTAGGGGCGATGGGATTCCTCTATATCCAGAAGTACCGCGAGTTCGATTTGAGTCGCCGCAGGCTGGAAGCAGCTATCGAATCGTAGAGCGGTTGTCCAATCGGGTTGTTGCTTCGGGCGCGTTCTTGAATAAGGAGAGCGTGAGGCCCGACTTGGAGTCAGGGTTTGTTTACCAGGCTACGGTTCTACTTGACGGTCGCACGAGCGGTGCGAGCGCGCCAAGGGGACATTCCCAAAGCGGAGGGCGCCTGCGCCCTTGGGCATTGCCGCGCTGGGGACAAGATCGTCCAGCGGGCGGTGGTCGAGGCGCTCAGCGCGATCTAGGGGGCGGACTTCCTGGGCTAACGAACGAATTCCGACTCGGGCGGCGGCAGCGTCGCGCTCTCGATGCCCTCGTCTATGGAATCAACTGGCGGCGCGTAAGGTCAATCTCGACGCCGACACTCGGTCTCTCTTCGACACGGCCTACTGTGACTCGTTGATGCATTTTCTTCGAACACCGAATCGGTGAGCGACGTGTCTGCGGCTGATGCGCAAGTGGCTGAGAGACCGCGTGATGGGGGCGCAGCTGGTTATGGTGCCGAGCAGTGGCACACTGCAAGGTCTGGAGCATCTCGCCGATGCGGCAAACGCCTACTTGCAGTAGCATTCGATCTCTGGGCGCACGGGTGCCGCCGCCGCGTAATCAAAAAAGCGCTTCCTCGACCAGTGTAGCGGCTACAACGACCTCACACTTGAGTGGCCGGAGCTCGCGCCTCGATGAGCAAACCTCCTTTAATGAAGGAGATGAAAACAATGACGAGGCTTGGGTTGATTTCCGGATTGGCCGCCCTGCCGTTCGTCGCAATCGGAGCGAAAGCTCCGATGTTAGCGCCAACGGCGAGCGGCAAAACGATCGTGTTTCCTCCTGGCGTGTACCGAATTGCGCCAGAAGGCGGAATTCACGTTGTCGGCGGAGACGACATTTACATCAAGGGATGCGTTTTCGAAGGCGCACGGATCGGATAAGGCGCCTCGCTGACACAACATTCCCGTAAACATTCGCTTACTTGTGACCGGAGCGCTCGGCTAGATCCAGCCGAGAAAGTAAAACGCTAGCGTAGAGCCGAACGTTCGTCCTAGGCCAAGGGAAAGCCCAAAGGAGGCATATTATGTCGATTTTCAGGTTAGGGATCCGTGCTTTTCGCATCGGGTTAGCCACTGCATTTCTCGCCGGGTGCGGAGCCGTGCAGTCCACTGAGCCAGGGGCATTGCCCCTCAGCAGCGCCACGAATACTCTGGCCAAAGTTCAAGAGCATTCATGGATGCTGCCCGAGGCGAAGAATGAGGATTTGATTTACGCAGTTGGTGGTTGCGGCGGCACATGCGTACTTTCATACCCTGGCGGTACAATCGTTGGCAATCTTGATACTTCTGGTTCAGCGGACTGCTCCGACAGCAAGGGAAATGTTTTTATAACGGGGTCCACGAGCGTTCTTGAGTATGCGCACGGAGGAACATCTCCCATCAATACGCTGAAGCTACCTGGTGATTTGGCACTGGGGTGTTCCGTTGACCCGACCACTGGAAACCTGGCGGTCGTTTTCTCCAGCAGCTACGGGGACATTGCGGTTTTTCCAAACGCTCAAGGGACGCCGGTATTTTACAACGCGCCGATAAACGCACTCTTCTGTGGCTACGACAACGCTGGCAATCTATTCGTTGACGGTTTGACAGGTAATGCCCCAGCGCTTTCTGAGTTGCCGGCGGGGTCGTCCGTATTTACTAACCTAAGCCTTAGCGGCATAACGGGCTCGCCTGAACAGGTGCAGTGGGACGGCAAACATCTCACCTACGAAACCGTAATAAAAGGCAATGTCAACGTTGCACGCCTTAGCCTGAGCGACACAACGGCATTCGTCGTTGGGAAGACGCATTTCAAAGGCGTGACGGGTTTTGCCAGTCAATCCTGGATTTATAAAAGCACGGTATTCGTCCCGTTTGGGACTGCCGGTCAGCACGCCATTACTCCAAAGATAGGAGCTTGGAAGTATCCTCGCGGCGGCAAGCCACAGGCAAAGTACACAAATTTTCAAGGCTCCACTAACTTTGTAGGCGTGACACTCAGTGTTTACTCGTAGCCGCTCGACTCGGAAAGGAATTCGTCGATGAGCGCAGTACCGCCGTTCTCTCAAGCAGGAGTCTTTTTCGTAACCGATGAGTGGTATGAAGTGTCTCCCGGCAATTTCGTTGGCATGGTGCCGAACGACTCATCACTCGCTGAACGAAACGCGATCGTCCTTCAGGCGATTATCGACTTGGCACAGAGCTACGTTAACAATGCCTGTCCAGGTCAACCGCCATTTTGGGGTGCGACAATCGTCTTTCCAGGTCACTTCGAAGTTCCTCCACCGGTGGGACCAAACGTTCTCCCTCCCGCGGACGATGGTGCTGAGTACTTCATTGCTCAGCCGCCTTCAACGCCGCAGAATGTAAACGGTATTATCGACGTAGGTTGCAACTGGCCGTTGCGTTTTGTCGGTACCGGCAATGTGAAACTGGTCGCCTACCCTAACAGCCTGCCGATCCCAGTGCTGCCAGACATGTTCTACGTGCACACTAACATAGGCCAAAGTAAGAATATTGGCGGAGTTACGTTCGAGGATTTAGAGTTCTCGTTTAATGAAAATGCGCCAGGTAAGGCCGCGATTCACCTTGCGGGGGCCACCGCCACCGGAACCAATGATGGCGCACAAAATGTTCGGATGATTCGTTGCGTCTTTAAGGATTGCCCGATAGGCGTCTGGTTTGAACAGGCTCTTCAATGTAGCATGCTTCAATGTACGGGCACGTACAGTAGCTTCGGCGGAACGGCTCTCATGATTGGTGGTCCAAATAACGGCTTCGAAAATGTCTTCGGAAAAGACATTTTTATTACAGATTGTGTTTTCCAGACAAGTCCGCCGCTCGGCACGACTGGATTAAACATAATAGCTGCAGAGCACGTCCGCCTGAAAAGCGTCAGATTCGATGGATTTATCACTGGTATCCTGATTAATCCCGGTTATGCTGGCGTTGGCCAGACTCCATCGAACTACAACGTAGTGCGCTGCATTTTTGAAGACGTGAACTGTTTTGCGGGCCTCACCGCTGCCGCACCGGCACCAGTGGGGATCGGCTTGGTTATCCAGCCGCAAAACGGGAACCTAGTCGGACAACTGTGCTTCATCGGATGCACGTTTGAGCCTGGGTCGGACATGGGGATCACTTCTACCTCGCCGGGTCCGGGGATTCTAATCGATGCCAACGGAGGCTTCATTGAGACCGCTAGGTTTGTCTCGTGCTACTCTAACCGGTGGACGGGTCCCGGTTTGTCAATCGGGACAAGCGGCGGAACAGGGACGATCCAGAATATTGAAGTCCTGGGCGGCATGTACGCAGGGAACAACTTTAGTTCGGGGTCATCCGCCTACGGCATAGCGGTTTATGGGCCAACGACGGCAGTTCGCATTGTGGGAGTGTCATGCGTTGGCCAGTACAAATTTATCCAGATTGACAGCTCCTCTACTTCAACTCAACAGAACGTTGGCATTTACGTCGGCGGCGGTACCGCTAACGTGCTAATTCAGGGATGCGATGTTAGAGAAAATGCGATCAATGGAATCGTCGTGGATGGCTCAACTTCCGTTGTCACAGACGCACTTGTTCGCGACTGTGACGCCACTGGATACGCTCTCGGATATGCCTATGCCATTAACGTGATCGGCGGTACGGCAAACCTAAGCGGGCTCGAAATCACGAACTGCGCTGGATATAATGATCGAGGCGTTCCGCTATCTGGTACGGCTCTGGTAGGCACGGTGAGTATCAGCAATAGCGCTTGTAGGTATTGGGGACCCATAGAATTTTACGCCGCACTTCATACCGCAACTTCAATTACCGCGATGACTGTTGACGGTACCAACACGCACCTACCCGGCGGAAGCATCTACCTGGCGCCGGGAGAGACCGGCGCAGTTTCGTGGACGCCGACGGGGAATACCATATTTTTAACAATCATTGGCAAATGATAAACTCCGGAACCAAGCGGTTGCTCTCGATTTGCCCTACGCGCGTAGGGCGCCGCGCAGCGGTACGCCGCAGCAAAAATAGAACGATCGCGATACCGAAAGTCTAGATTGGTTTGCGCCACCACGCGAGCAGATCAAAATTCTGCTCACCGTTTGCTCGCAGAATTAATCGGGCAAAGCGCCAGGGAATAGTTGACCCACGTGGAGCTGCGATCAGCCGTGCGCCGCGGGAACTCCTGCCGTGAGGTTCGCCGGAACCGTTTCGAGCGAATCGCCGGTATCGAGCTGACCGTGGCGCTTCTTTACAGGGTGAGCCGCGTTTGTTGAATGCCGCGGTGACACCTGAGGGATTAGGGAAATAGGAAAAGGGGACACCCATTGTTCCCGACAAAATTAACCCGTCGGTCGGCTAACCGGTTTTCACTCTCCGGTTGGGGCTTGCGTCGAGAGCAAAGGTGACGTGTTTGTTACGAACCAAGCCCCTACGCGCGTTTACGAGTACGCACACGGAAGAAAGCAGCGAATCGCAGACTTGAAAATGAAAAGTGGAAAGCGTCCACAGAAGCCGGGCAGCTTCAGTACAGTAACCGGTCGAGCATCGCCGCGGTTATCGTTGCATCGCCGGCTTGCATGGATCTTTACAAAAATGGAGGGTCGCGATCACTCGCGGCCCTCTCTCTGTGTTAGATATTCAGCGAGATTAGAAACGAGTCAGTGCTTATGGTGTGATTTCGTCCCACTAGGCAGAGTAGCGTAATCGAATTGTACACCCGGTACCGCATGGCCGATGAGACAGTTCGTTTTGTTCCCGCCAGAGACGCTGTAATTAAACTGAGGAGCGCCTGTGTACGTTACGTCAAATAAGCACCATGTATCTGGGTCGCGCTGATCCGTCCCATAGGCCACGCTGAAGAGATCCGGCGATACCGGCGAACATGTCGTGTTGTAGTTCACGATGACGCCGGGGCCATTTGACTGTGCCTGCACGAACAAAGGAAATGTACCACCGTTACCGCTCACGGTCCACGGACAGCCGCTGTCCGATTCCGCAATCTTGAGTATCCTCGGCGGGCACCCAAAATGTACCACCCGCGGGCACTTGAAAATGTACCAGGGGTCGGTGGGCACTTGAAAGTGTACCAGGCCGCCTGATCCAGCCCGGGCATGCCAAGTCGGCGTCGCATAGTCGAGGCCGTGAACAAGCTGAGTATGACCGAGCACGAAACGATTCTAAGCCTACTGCGTCTGGGATGGAGCGAACGGCGCATCGCGCGCGAAGGCGACCATCACCGCGCGACGATCCGGCGCATTCGGCGCGAAGCCGGGCTGTTGTCGGCAAAATGTACCACCCCGATCGAAGTGCCCACCGACCCGGTGCGGTCCGAGCCGCAAAGTGTACCAGAAGTGGCCACCGACCTCCCGCGATCGCGCAGCTCCTGCGAGACGCATCGGAGCTTCATCGAGGGAGAAGCTGCCAAGGGGCGCAACGCGGTCGCGATATACCAGGATCTGGTCGAGCACCACGGCTATAGCGGCTCGTATGACGCGGTCAAGCGTTTCGTACGCAAGCTGCGTAAACGGGAGCCAAAGATTAGCTGCCGGTTCGAGACCGAGCCGGGCCAAGAGATGCAGGTGGATTACGGTGAAGGCGCGCTGACGCGCGATCCGCGCACCAGCAAGTACCGCCGGCCGCGGCTCTTTACGCTCACTCTGAGCAACAGCCGCCACACGTTCCACAAAGTGGTATGGAACTCATCGACGGAGATCTGGTGCCGGCTGCATGAGGAAGGCTTTGCATACTTCGGCGGCGCCGCGCAGACGATTCGCTTCGACAATCTCAAAGAGGGCGTGATCAAGCCCGACATCTACGACCCGCAGCTCAATGCGCTCTACGCCAAGCTGCTCGAGCACTACGGCGTCGTGCCCTTACCCTGCCGCCCCTACGCCCCTGATCTCAAAGGCAAGGTTGAATCGGCGGTCGGCTACGTTCAGAAAACCGCGCTCAAAGGCAAACGCTTCGAGAGCATCGAGGAGCAGAACGTGTACGTCGTTCGTTGGAACGAACGCTGGGCCGCGACGCGCATCCACGGCACGACGAAGCGACAGGTGCGCGTCATGTTCGACGAGGAGCGTCCATTCTTGCAGCCGCTGCCGGCGATGCGCTTCGAGTCCTACCGCATCTGCCAACGCACGGTGCACTTCGACGGCTACATCGAAGTCGATGGCGCCTATTATTCGGCCCCGCCGCGCTACGTTGGCCATAGGGTGCTCACGCACGTCGGGCGTTTGTGGATCCGCATCCTCGATCCGACGACCTACGAATGCGTTCGGGAGCATCCGATTGCGCTGCACAAAGGCCAGCGACGAACGATCGATGCCGATCGCCCGAAACAAACACCGGTGAAGGTCGAACAGCTTGCCGCACGCATCGCGGGCGCCGGACCCGGCTGCAAAGCCTTTGCACACAAACTCGTCGAGGAGCGCGGCGCCGTCGCATTGCGGGCGCTCTACGGGATGCTCGACTTGCTGCGCCGCTACGAAGCGGAGGCCGTGGACCGAGCCTGTGCGTTTGCGGCATCCTCGGGCATTGGAAGCCTGAGGTTCGTACGGATCTATCTCGCGCATCACGCGACACCCCTACGGCTCAAGAGCGAACATCGCATCATTGCGCCGATCGAGACCTACGCCATGCACTTCACGACGCTAACGCAAGGAGCACCTTCATGACGACCGACGAACTGGACCGGTCGCTTCGACAGCTGCGATTAGGCGGAATGGCCGACGCCGTTTCCGTTCGATCACAACAAGCTCGGGCGGAAAACTTGGGGCCATTGGATTTTATCGGCTTGCTCGTGCACGACGAGCTGCAACGCCGCCGCGACCGCCTTATTTCACGACGCGTTAAAGCTGCTGGCTTTCGCGACCAGAGAACCCTTGATACCTTCGACTGGAAGTTCAACACGCTCGATCGCGCCCTTATCTTCGAACTGGCCAACTGCCGCTTCATCGAGCAGCACGAAGACGTTTTGCTGCTCGGCAACGCCGGCGTTGGTAAGAGCCACATCGCCCAGGCACTCGGCATGGCGGCCATTCTGGCCGGCTTCCGCATTCTCTACCGAGAAGGCCACGTATTGTTTGAAGATCTGCTTCTTGCCAACGCCACGGGCGAGCGAACGCAGGCGATCGCAACGTATAGCGAGATTCCGCTGCTCATCATCGACGATCTGGGAATGCGCAAACTACCGGCCAATGCCGCCGAAGACTTGCTCGAGATCGTGATGCGCCGCTACGAACGTGGCTCGACAATCCTGACGTCGAATCGTCCGCTCGACGATTGGCCCAAGCTGTTCGGCGACATGCCGGCAGTTGCGGCATTCCTCGATCGCCTGATGCACCATAGCCACCTGATCGAAATACGCGGCAAGAGCTACCGCCTGCACGAGCATAGCATCACTGCGCGAAGCAGGAGGGCAAAGGCGACGGCCTAATCATCGCCACAAAGATCACAACGCTCGGGCCGGTACACTTTCAGCTGCCCATGCCCGGTACACTTTCAACTGCCCACCGAGGTTGAGTATCTGACTGCCGCTGAAATTCGCGACGACGATGGTCGGCGAACTTATATCGTTTGGTTTTATCCGGGTGAGAGGAGCCTGACCTGGACCTTGGACAACGCTTTGGGGCGTGCCATTGCACCCAGCCGATGCAGCGGCTAGGCAAGAAGCCAAGAGAGATGCGCGTGCTATGTTCAGCCATCTGGTTCCTCCTAGAGTCAGTGGGTTAAGGCTGAGGCACGTTCTTCCAGCGCTCTATGGCCTCCTCGCCTAGCAGAGCAAGGGGTTACTCGGCTGTGGCCTGGCAATTGGCCTAACGCACCGTGGGTGTCGGCGCTTTAAGCTTTAAGCGCTAAACACCGAACTAGCAATGAGGGTCGCGTTTAGTTGCGGACCGCGTGCCGGTGGGTGAGCGCGCTCGGGACGACGTCATCAAGAGAGTTTTTTGGACCTTGGGACTTAAGGACGTTCTCTCGCAATTGAACCCTAAGCGAAGTCGATCCACTCCGGCTCAATCTTTGTCGAACGGAAATCGACCGGCAAAATCGCAAGCCGCTCGCCGCTGGGTGACTCGAGAATGGCAACGTGAGTCGTTCCCCCGTCGGCCTCCTTCTCGAACGCTTCTGCAGCATTCACGGCGCGATCCGGGAAGGCGCTGATGGATTGAGAAGTGTTTTTCTTTGTCCCGCGCTCCTGCGAAACCACGACAAGCCGCGCTACGTTTGTTCGTCAGCCATGTCTTGAGCTAGCTTCCGTGCCAATTCTCAGGCCCACTACCTCAAGAGGCCGACCAACGAAAAGAATGGGGACCGTTGCTTTAGACGGTCCCCATTGAACGCGGTAGATTCGGAGGTGGCTTAGCGGCGAGTACGTCGCGTCGTGCGCCGGCGCGTGCGCTTCGGAGCGCAACGCGTTGGCTTGCGCTGCGAAAGGTCACTCATCGCGACTTTACGCACCGCTGCGGATTTTGAACGCCGGCCGAGTTTCGAGGCCGTTTTGGCAATTCGCTTGCTGGTCATCCGCTTCACCCCCTCTCTTCAAATCTTTATGCTATGACGAGCTCTCGATCGGGTTCGAGGTCGCCGATTTCGTGGAATTGCGTGATCTCGTAGGTCTCTCCATCGGGGAAGCGGGCAACGATTTCCAGCTCGCCGCCCATCGCTTGAAGATAGCGGCGAATGGTACTGACGTATGCGTCAGTGCGACTTTCGATCTTAGAGACTGCTGATTGCGGAACGTGCATGATCTCCGCGATCGATTTTTGAGTATTAGACCGCGCTTGGCGAAGTTCTTGTAGCCGGATCTGCGCCAGCATTTCGCGGGCCTTCGCATCGCTGCGCTCGCGTTGTGCCGGAGTCATCCGATCTTCGAGTTCAGCGAACTTGCGTGCCATGGGTTATCTCCTTTGTTAGTTCCTCCAGGTGTTCATCGTAGAGCTTGTCGGCTATTGGTATCATCGTTTGGTAGAACCGATTGTCGCCCGTCTTGTCGCCTGCGATGAGCAGAATCGCAGTCCGCCTTGGATCGAAGGCGAAGAACGTGCGCAACGGCCGACCGTTGCTCTGAGTGCGTAGCTCCTTCATGTTAGCGTGTCGGGAACCGTCGACCGTATCGGCGTGAGGGCGGCCGAGAGTCGGACCTACGGCTTGGAGCAGCTTTACGGAGGCGCGAATGTCCTCTTGGCCGTCAGCATCGAGCCTGTCCCACCACTTCCCAAACTGGTCCGTGAACTCGACTTCCCAAGCCATCGACAGCATTATACCTTTCGATATATATTCCGTCAAGTATATAATTCGCTCACTACTAGGGGCCGACCGGTTCCTAATCGAACACCCGTTCGCTAATGGCCGGGCCCGATGGTCGAGGACCCGGAGGAACCCTGGCGCGATGCGGACGCAGTTACGGCCGCCATTAAGAGGTTAGAGCCGTGATCGTGCTCGCCTCGGGCTGGCGCAGCATTACGATGACACCGGGATAATGTTCTCGCCGCAGATCAGCGGCCGCCGGCAGCGCGTGACGATCGATGGCGTCGAGTATTGGCTAGTGCGGGTTCCCGGGCCGGCGAGCGCAAAGTAAGCGTGCCCCGCGCTTTCTAAGAAAGGCTATTGGCATGGATTTGAATCTCGTGCCTCAGTGGTATAGCGGGTGGCTCGTGAACGTTCTTGAAAACAAACAGCGCGATGACGATCTTATCGCCGGGTTAGACGAGGCTCTACGCGCGAACCTGAGGATGAGCGCGGTGATCGAGCGCAGCCTGGAAACAATGGAAAGTGACGCGTTGGGAGACCGTCAAGACCTTCTGGAAGACCTTCGAAAAGGGAAGGCTCGCTGCGGCGAGACCGCACAGACGCTCGAGAAGATCATTCAGGAGTTGCAGAGTTTTGCGTAGATAACCAGTTAAGTCATCTCCCTCGTGCTCACGTACCTCTAAGCCGGTCGAACCGCGAGCTCTTAGGACATCCACAGCGAGGCCGTGTAGAAATGTAATCGGAGCTTGGAGAGCCTATGGGACATAAGGCAGGTTTGCTCTTTGCATCTGTTGCTGGCGCCGCACTGGCAATCTGTGCGTACGTCGTCAGGTCACGCCGAACCCCTGGTCTCGGAGCCGGCGGCGCACCGCCCGGAGATTTGGCGGTCTTCTTCAGCGTGTCGCGGCCCTTCATCTTCTCCCAATATCAGTATTACCTCGTCTTCAACACCTTTGGCAGCGGCATTACGCCCTCGACGGACATCATCCGGGCCAAGTGGTCTGGGTACTCGTATGCTTCGATCGCACTGGGCATCGCCGGCGCGACATACGCCGAACCGGTGCAGTTCCGGTTTAGCACGATTAATCCGCACATCCCGCCGGCATGGCTGGTTGGCGCATAAGCGGCGCGTGGAAGCCCAACATCCTTAGAGACATATCTGTCTTGTGCCTAACGGATTTGGAGGTCGCGGCGAGAAAGCACGTGCGATACCTACGTGATCGCGATTCACGTGCGTTCTCGGCTGTAACGGTGTTTTGCGGTTATCGCCGGTTGATCGTGCACAACGACGGCCACTCGCTGGAGCGACAAGCGAGCAATGTGACGCACGAGCTCTCGCACGCGTTGTTACGCCACCCTCCGACGCCAGCCTTGGATGACGTCGGATGCCGACGATGGGATCAAAACGTCGAAGACGAGGCGCAGTTCCTCGCTGGTGTTCTGCTCTTGCCAGGTGACGCGTGCATCGCAATGGTGTTTCAAAAGGCGACCATCGACGAGGTGGCCGCTCATTTTTCCATCAGCAGTCACATGGCACACTACCGGTTGAACATTTCCGGAGCCTTAAAGATCGCCGCGCGGGCACGTCACCGCAGGGAGAATAGGGTGTCCGACCACGGCCGCCAGTAGCTGGGTGGCCCCACCGCACGTAGCGGTTGAGGTCGGCGCGTGTAATAGGAGCGGCGGGCCGACGAGGCGTTCGATCGACGCACATTTCGGCCAGTACGCGCTCGCTGCCAAGAGGCAGGTGTTAAAACGGCCATAGGAAACCCATCGGACCGTTTTTGTCAGCGCGCTACCTCGACGAGCCCTTCCGGGCCGAGTGTGATCGTACTTCCATCGCTCAACCAAAGGCGAACACCGCCGTCCTCGATGGACTTGACGTCGACAACGACATGAAATCCGGCGAGGCGCCGGACGAGCATGCCGCGCGAGATCTCACTGACGTGCGCGAACGTTGTTCCGTAAACCGAAATCATCTGGTCCTCCTGCGGCCCGACAGATGGGGTGCCGCCCGCTGGCGGAACCGCGCGCGCCGGGGCCCGCGCTCAAGGCCGAAGCGAAGCGAAGCGCGTTAGCGGTCGCCTTGAGCGCGGGATGCGCTAGCGCGGTAGCCTGAACGGGCGGCAGGCGGAATGGAGGGCCGCTGGTTCGATCTCCGTACGGCAGGACTAAACACGGTGTCTTAGGTCAACGCAGCTAGCGTTGACGGAGTCGCAGCCGCGTAGGATAATTGTGGTACACGACAACACGCGATTTACACCCGCATAATAATGCGTGCAAAAGGCCGAGCACAGCCCGGTTTTTTATTTGTTAATGGCCCTAGGCGATGCTCGCATCGGACTCATCAAGATCATTCAGCAGGACGAACGTTTATGAAGTCGACTCGATACGGCAAGCGTACCGTGACGATTACCGAGGCCGCTCAAATCCTCGGCATCGGTCGTAACCAAGCTTACGAAGCAGCGCATGCTGGAACGCTCCCGACCATCGCCTTTGGCGAGCGGAAAGATGACGGCCGGCCTACGCGATACCTCGTCCCGGTCGCGGCGCTTGAAAGGCTGCTTTCAATGCAAGACGAACTCCAGCGCACCGCTCCACCGAGAGCGGCGAAAGGAGAGATACCTTGAAAAAAGGGAGCGTAAAGCGCTTGCCTTCGGGAAAGTGGATGCTCATCTACGACGAGCCCCGTGTACTCGTTGGCAAGCGCAACCAGCACTACGAAACCGTATCTGTGAAGACCGAAGCTCAAGCGCGGCGGCTTCTCGGGAAGCGGCTCGACACGATCGAGGCGGGCGAGTTTGAAGCACCCTTAAAGATGACCTTTGGGGAGCTGCTCGACCATTATTTCGACGCGCGTAAAGGCCGCTTGCAAGAGACGACCCTGGCACTTTATCGGCGGACGTTCAATCACCACGTGCGGCCGAAGATCGGCGACGTTCGTCTCGACAAGCTAACCAGGGACCACGTCGAGCGCGTTCTGGATACTGCGCGCGATTGCTCAACGCGAAAGCGCAAGGGTCAACCGCTCTGCGGTCGGACGAAACGGAACATTCTAATTCGAGTACGATCTGTGCTCGAATGGGGTTCCAAGAACTACGAAGGCGTTCGGAATATCGCGCGCAATGTCGAGCCGCCGCTCGTAGAGGATCGAGAGGACGTCGCGTTCGACGGCGAGCGCGTGCGGAAGCTTCTCAAGGCCGCTAAGCGTACCGAAATCGAAGCCGCGGTGATCGCGGCGATCGGGACAGGGCTGCGGCGAGGCGAACTGTGCGCACTTCGTTGGTGCGACATCGACCTCGATAAAGCCGTGCTCCGCGTGCGCCAATCCGCTGCTCTACTCGACGGTAGGATCATCACGAAGGCGCCCAAGACGAAAGGCTCGCGTCGTGACGTATCCATGCCGGAGTTTGTTGTGACGGCGCTCCGCGCGCATCGCGAACAACAGGAAGAGCGCCACGAACTCCTCGGCATCGGGAACCCGGGTGCAGAAGGGGTCGTGTTCGACCGGTACGACGGCTCGCGCTGGAATCCGAACGAGCTCTCGCGCCAGTTCTCGCGTCTTGTGCGGCGCAAGAAGTTGCCCGCAACACGGTTCCACGATCTACGCCACGGATATGCTTCACTGGCATTCGCCGCCGGCGTCCCATTGAAGACCGCGAGTGAACTGCTCGGACATTCGGGGATTAACGTAACGGCAAATGTCTATACCCACATCATGGACGAGCAACGAAGGGCAGCCGCGAAGCTGCTCAACCAACACCTCAATAAGGCCGTCCGGAGCGCCTAGCCCCGGCGATTCTGTGTAGTAAACGGTGTAGCGAAAACACCGTCGCCCCGCAAACCCGCGTAAAATAAGGCGGAATGGAACGAGTGGCGGGAGCGTGTAGGAATCGAACCTACCAGTCGCCTTGCGACGACCTCAGCGATTTTGAAGACCGTGCGAGCCACCAGACCCGTACGCTCCCATGATAGCGAAAAGCCTGTTACTGCATGCCTTTCCACACCAAACGGCCGATCGAGTTAGTCTCGAATTCTACCCCAGGTTGCACTTAGGTTGCACCTCGTGTCGCAACGGCCTGCAAACAGATCTGCCTGCCGGAGTCGGTCAGGTAGGCCCCCTTACGCTGTGCGCAGCGACAGAATGGGAACGCTCGGCTTGCGGATGTTGCAGGAAACCGCTACCGCGTAGGCGCTTGAAATTCTGCCGACGCCAATGCTACGAGCGGTAGACCGTCGAGGTGGCAAAGCCGATTGAGGAGACACGTGCTCGCCTCGAGGAGCTGCGTGCTGCCCGGCTCAAGCCAGGTCACGGTGGCGAAGCGGCAAAGAAACGTCGAGGGCGAATTAGCAATAATCGTCGTCCCGTCACCGGCGGTGGCGCGCGTGCCCATTCCAGCACATCCCCCATAAACAATCAGCCGGGACACAGGATAGAAAGGGTGATTCAGTGGTGAAGCCTCATCGGACATCGTATACAGCGCTCGATTTCGTGCAGTTCAAAGCCGCTGATGCGCTAGATATCACACCCAAGTTTCAGCGACGTGGCGTATGGAAGAACCCGGCGCGTTCTTACTTGATCGAAACGCTGATCCTTGGCCTTCCTGTTCCAGCAATTTATCTGCGGGTACGCCAGAACCAGGCTAAGACGAAGACGATCCGTGAGGTTGTGGATGGGCAGCAGCGGATAAGTGCGATTTTAGACTTCGTCGCTGGCGATTACAAGCTAAGCAAGGTAGTGGGGGAAGCCTACAGGGACAAGAGTTTCGAGGACCTTGCGGATAGTGATCAAGACGCAATTCGAGGCTATCCGTTCAGCTGTGAGGTACTGCAAGGCGTGTCCGACGCGGATGTGCTCAAAATATTTGCGCGAGTTAATATCAACTCGATACGACTCAACGCGCAGGAGCTTCGCAACGGAACTTATTTCGGCTTCTTCAAACAATCGTGTTACTCGCTCGCATTAGAGCACATCGAATTCTGGCGCAAGAACAAAATTGCTTCGGAAACTAGCATTGCTCGGATGCAAGAAGTTGAACTAACCAGCGAATTGTTAATCGCCATGATAGCTGGAATGCAAGATAAGAAGAAAAGCATCGATACATTCTATCGCGATTATGATCAGTCGTTTCCAGGCCGCATAGGCTTAGAGAAACGACTCCGCCAAACCGTCGACCTCATTAATGATGCTGCGCCCAATCTTGCCGAAACCGAATTCCATCGGAAGCCTTTATTCTATTCGCTGTTTCTTGCCATCTACCACAGACGGTTTGGACTCCTCCATACGAGACTTCATACACCGCGCACAAGCCTAACGACGCAAGACTTGCGGTCCGTCAAAAATGCCGTTCTGACTTTATCCAACGTGATCGCCAGGGCGAAAAAACTCAATAAGGTTCCCTCGCGTTACGAGCAATTCGTCGATGCTTGCCTGAGTCAAACGGACAACATTGAGCCGCGCCGCCGCCGCTTTTCCGAAATTTATCGAGCAGCATTTGATTAAATGCCGAGGCGAATGCCAGCGCTGGGCTCCCAATTCATCGCCGCGGCGAGGGAGGCCATTGCCCTCTCTACCGTGGCAGAAGGAATCAGGGCGGAGGCGAGCTACACAAACATAAAGGGCGAACTGACCTTGGTCAGGATCGAGATGCTGTACGAAATGTCATTTCTGCGACTATTCGCGTCCTGGGAGGCGTTTATTGAAGACTCGCTCATCCACATGCTGTGCGGATTTACTTCGGCGCTTTATGCGCCGAGCTTCCAGCCTGGAGTGTCGCGGTTCAAAACGTTTTCAGATGCTAGGGTGTCGGTTTATCGTGGACGCAGGTATCTCTTATGGTATGACGCCGCGGAGATTCAACGAAGGTGCGCGCGATATCTGGACAACGCCCCACAAGAAACAGTGGCGGCATCGAATTCAGCAAGACTGGATTGGTTTGCATCGATACGCCATCGGATAGCGCACGACTCCGACGACGCCCGAACTCAGTTTGACGTTGCCTCGATCAATCTCGCTGGTAGGCGTTTTTCCCGGTCTCGACCTGGCAAGTTATTGAGGTCTGATGACGTCGGTGCTCACGTTACATTTCTCGAGTCTATCGGAGGCGAGTTCGAGCGGCTGGCGTTGCAGATTGCTCCCTAGCTAGGTAAAGCTGGCCGTGACTAGATGATGTAGCCGGCGCAAATTGGACCGGCCGCGGTGCCCATATCGCTGCCGCTCCACGATCGAGCGGGCAGCACCGAAACGTAGGTTGGGTGCTGCCCGCAAAGGCGGTTACCTCGTGCGGAGCACGAGATCGTCGCGAGAGAGTAGGCGATTGAGCTGAGCGCGCGATGGGGTATATGTTTCTCTCATCGCAACCCAGAGCTCCGACCCAATCACGCGGAAGGCGGCGAGCGACGTCGCGTACGGCGAACCTGGCTCGGGCGTACAGCGTACCTGAAGCACGTGGGTTCCGGATGCGCCAACGCGCGGGTCTGCGCAGCCAAACGTAACCGCCGTGAAGACCAGGATCGCAACGCCCACCTGCAACCGCGAAGAGAGAACAGCTCATAGCCTGACATTTGCTGCCCGTGGCGCGCGTATGCCTCCGCGCACACGCTCTCTGTCCGCGCTCTGTTGTACTCGCTTTCCGAATGGTGTATAGTCCAACTACTGGGTGTCTTGGGAGGAGCTTTGCAGTACACTCGTTTTTCGCTATTTCTCACGGTTGCGTTGGCATTGGGTGCCTGCAACGGCAGTGGCGCGGGTTCCCCGCCCAGCGGCGCGCCGGCCGAAGCGGTGCCGCCGCTCAATAGTACAGCGGCGTGGATGGCTCGCGATGCCACGACACACGACCTCCTCTACGTGTCGAATCGCCAAGGCGGCAGCGTCTTCGTTTATTCGTACCCTGAGGGCAAGCTCAAAGGTTGGCTACAGAACCTGCGCGCCAGCGGTCTCTGCTCCGACGGCAACGGCGACGTTTTTATCCCGGACGGCAACGAGATCCGGGAGTACGGGCACGGCGGAACGCGACCGATCGCGGTCTTGCATGATCCGCTCGGGGGAGTAACGCAGTTCTGCGCCGTTGATCCCCTCTCCGGAAACCTCGCCGTGTCCGGAGGGACATCTCGGAGCAATGGCGT
>JBARKF010000150.1:0-28324 GCA_049800655.1 Candidatus Cybelea sp. | reverse complement strand
TGTCGAAAATCAACAAGAAGCGGGCCGGCACGGTGGATGCCATTCATTTGCAGACTTATGCCGGGGGGGAAGGCAACAGTCCCTGCTCGGGGTCGAAGTCGAAGACGAACTGGAATTTCGGCAGCGTGCCGGTTTATCCCGGCGTATCGGACCAACCCTCGGCGCCGCCTGATCTGACGCCGGCGGAGGCAAAGACGGCGATGAAGAACTGGCATACGCAATGCGGTATCACCGGCGGCTGGCTGTGGATTTTCGATCAGATCGCGGGCACCAACCTGGTGCGGAAATACGCCCACGCGATCACCAGCGGCGTCGGCGGAGCGGCACGGTAGGGGCGTTGCGGACCGGCGATTTCTGATTTTAGCGAATCTACGTCGGTAATGGCAGCATCTCCACCCAGAACATGCAAGGTTTTGACGTGGATGAAGCCTGTGGCCATAAGAACCTGGGCGATCGCGCAGCCGTTGCTGTGGCAGACCAGCTCATCGATAGTCGCGCCCTTGAGCCTATTTAGCTGAGCGGCATCGGATCCACCGACGTACCTCTTTTCGGTAAGAGTGTTCAGTTCCGCAAACACGCCGAACGCTCCAAGCCGCTAAGACGCTCAAGGAGCATGGAACAAGGCAAGTGATGGGCTCAGATTTCGGTCGCCGCGCGGTTGGCATTTGCGCAGCTGCGCCAATGCTTTCGGGATGAGGGGCAGCGCAGCTGCCGATGAGCACCGCGCCCCAGCGCGTAATCGTGGAGCGTCGGGCCTACAGCGCATTGGGTTCAGGCGACGTCGTAAATGCCATTGGCACGAGGCAAAAGCTCTGGAAAAGTTCGGTCATCGTCGTCCTCTGGGACGACTGGGGCGGATGGTACGACAACGTCGCGCCGCCATCTCTGAGTTTTCGCGTCGCCCTACGACAAGCAGGGACCTGGATCTTACGGAGGTCATGTTTCCTTGCGGCAGTTTGAGACCGGCAGCATTCTTAAGTTCATCGAGCAGGTCTTCAATTTGCCGCCGGTTGAGTCACTTAAGTGCAACGGTTATGGATCCGGCTATGGCTCGGGCTCCGGCCTCTCGGGGTTGCGGCCTAGGGTACACCGATCAGACTGATTCGGGAACGACCGTGAACAGCATCGGAGACGTACTCGACTTCTCGCAATCTCCACGCTCGTTTCAAATGATTCCGAGTTCGTGCGCTGCGTCGTGCATTGAGAGCGAAACGCTGCCGACAGGACCGCCCGATGAGAAGTAGGGACGATCGCGCCTTCGGTGCGATCGCGGCGCTTTTATTCGCGGCAGGCTGCTCGCTGCGATCCTCTCAAGCGACCTTCAGCCCCCAGATTCGGGGCGGCGCGGCGGTAAGAAGCTTAAGCACGAGCGGACAGTATCTCTATGCCGCCGGCCTGAAGCTCTCTAACTACCGACCTGACGGCTTGAAACCGTTACACACGGTGGACAACGGAAAATATGGCTTCGGTGAAGCGCCATCGCTTGGCGTCGACGCGCAAGGCAATTACCTTTATGAAGACAGCGGAAATCCGAGCGATGCGCTGATGGCCGTCTATGATGCTCGTACGCTGAAACAACTGAATCTGTTCTCCACGTCAATCTGCGAGTCGATCGCGGTCGACCGGCTCGGCTACGTGTACGCCGGGTGCGGAACGATCTACGTATACACTCCCGGTGCTACGCGGCAAGTAGGAAGACTAGACCGCGGCGGTTATCGCCTAGCGTTCGATCACCGCGGCAACCTCTATGCGACTGCCGGTCACCGCGTTAGGGTCTACGCGCCCACGCAAACGTCCGGAAAGATGAAGTTCGAGCGGAACATCACTGACGGCGTGCACGGCGCCTCCGCGCTGGCAATTGGGCCTTCCAATGACCTCTTCGTAGCGAACTGGGATGATGCCAATCCTCCAGGTCGGAGGTCGTCGGTTACGGTCTATCCGGCAGGCGCGAGCAGGCTCTCGAGAAAGATCATCAATGGCATCGTCGCCCCTGCGGCGCTTGCGGTGGACTCCAAGGGCCGTCTCTACGTCATTAATCTGCACATCAGGAAACCGCCGTTCTTCGGGTGGGTGACGGTCTACGCGCCCGGCGGCACGGAGCCGGTGCGGAAAATCACCGATGGAACCACCGAGCCAACCGCACTCGCTGTCGACGCTGCCGATGATCTTTATGTGGCCATTGCGGGCAACCCAGGCTCAGTCAGAGTATACGGCCCTGGGGGTACGAAGCTGCTGCGTACTTTAGTGAAAGGAATCGACGCTCCACAGACGCTTCTTATCGGTGCACCGTAGCGCGCTGCCGGCAGTTACCGCTCAGCAACCACTCATCGGCTCAACAGTCCGGAGCGATCGCCTTTCCATTGCGTTACGGTTGGATTTGACGACCATTTGACGACCAATCGTTCGGAAAGGCGTGGAAAGCCGTGGAGAAGGCTGGAAACACGAACGGCGCGAAAATCGCGACAGCTACGAGGTTCCTGCCGCTTTTGGCAGTGCGTCGTTTCGAGCTACAATCACTTTGCAAAGACGGAGTCAGGGGTGCCGCGCCTTGTGCGCATCCCGGGGTTAGCAACTACGTTAGCAATCCAAATTTGCTAACAATTTGCTAACGGAATAGGTGCCGATGGGTACTCGGACGTCACGATAAGTCCGGATTTCGTGCTCAATCGACGCTAGCGGTGACTTGTCGGGACGGCTTTAGTGATTTTCAAGACCGCCGCATTCAACCACTCTGCCACCTCTCCGCGCTAGATTCTATGCGGGTTTTCGCGCATCGGCTTGCTCGGCGTTCAGAGGAGGTCGGTGTCATCGTCATACACGATCCTGGCCTACCGGACACGAGAGGCCGTCGACGCCCTCTTCGGTATTGTCTGCCGCTGCGAGACGCCCGAAGAGGTACTTGCGATTGGCGCCACAAGAAAACGCGTTTGCGAGCGCAAGTTAGAGCGAGAGCAGCGCGCGGATTCTAAGCGATGAGGTTGGATCATCGGCATACCGCCGCTTCGTCATAGCAGCACCTTTACGCCCGAACTCCCGCAGGTGCTCACGAAGTGTTGGTTCGATTTCGCTCATTTTCAAAAGAATTTTAGCATAGAGTTACACCCTCGAGAGAGTCACCCGCGCCGATGTACACGCATTGGGGGAACGGGTTGCCGGCACGATCGTACTCTCGCGCAAATGGATCCCCTCCACCGCAGGCACTGCCATATCAAGCCTTTGGCGTGACCGTTAGCTTCCGTTCGCCGCGCCGGCACTAACGAAGCGCGATGCGGATGGAAGCTTAAACTCGAAGACCGTTCCGCAGCTGCAAGGCTCGCCGCCGCCGGCCGTGGTGCCGTAGAGCGTTCCGTTGACGGCGATTAGGGAGGCAGCCGGAAGTATTCCGTCCCTCTCTCCGCTGCCGAAGTTGTGCAGGATCGTTTCTGTGCCACTTGGGGTGATGCTGAAGAGCGTTCCCCCTCCATGACTTCCGCCGGTGCTCGTGGTGCCGTAGAGCGTACCGTTTACGTCGACCAAGCCCGCAACAGGAAAAGCACCATCAGGCGCTCCGCTAAAATTGTAAAGCACCTGTTCCGAGCCCGCCGTTGTAACGCTGAAAACCGTTCCGCAGGGCTGCAAATAGCATGTATAGGCGCCACCACCGCTCGTCGTGCCATACAACGTGCCGTTGAGGGCGGTTAGGCTTGTCAGCGGCCTGGAGCCGTCGGATCCGTACAAAGTAAAGCTGTGGAGCACGCTCTCCTTGCCCGCGGTCGTGATCGAGAAGACCGTGCCTCCGCCTCCATGGGGCGCGCCGCCGTACGCAGTTGTGCCATAGAGCACGCCGCCCACATCTATCAGTGTTGCGGCGGGTCGGGCGCCGTCGCCGTGAACGACTGTGAACGTGTGGAGTAATTTTTCGCTGCCGCTGGTGTCAATTTCGAACACCGTTCCGCGGGCGCGGCGGCCACGCGTTCCGCCGTAAGCGGTCGTGCCGTACAGCATACCAGCCACTTCGGCTAGGCCCGCCTTAGGATCCGATCCATCCGCAGCGCCGAAGCTATGCAGAACCTTTTCCTTACCACCCTTGGTGACGCTAAATACGGTACCGGCTGACGCCGTACCGCCGGATTGCGTCGTACCGTAGAACTTGCGGTTCACGTCGACTAGTCCCGAAGTAGGACGAGCGCCGTCGGGGCCGCCGAAGCTGTGGAGCACCTTCTCCGTGCCGTCGACCGTGATAGTGAAGACCGTTCCGCGGTTGTGGATGCCGCCATATTCCGTCGTTCCATAAAGCATGCCGCCGTCGTCGATCAAATTGGCCTCGGGCCGCACTCCATCAGGGGCTTTTCTAAACATATACAGCACTTTGTAGTTCGAGTTCGTGGAGGGCGTCGCGCGCATCGAGGTTTGCGGCATTGCTTGCGCTCCGGTAGGTGGCGCGTTCATCGGGACTTGGAGGCTGCCGCACGCACACAGCAATGCCAAGGCCGCGCCAATCGTTAGAGAACCGCGAATCGCTGCTAAGTCCTTCATCTCCGCAAGCTCCTTATATCATCTGGCTCTGCTGACAATGATCCCGTATATATCCGGGTGGTTGTCCTTTGCTACCTGCGCGAACTGCCTCGGGCGGCCGCCAGCCGAGTACGGCCAGGACTCAATTCGATCTTCGATTTGGCCGTATGGTCCGTCGCCCAAAGTAGCCCCGAGAACTTTGGCTCCTTCTATCCAGTACTGCGGTGGGTAAAAATTCTTCGATCGACGTAACAAGGTGGTGCCGACGAGGCTCCCAGTCGTCCCCGAAACACTAACGTGGTAGATGGGAGTGGGTTGACCCTTTTGCCGGAAGCCCGCGACCGCCAGATATTTGTCCTGCTCATCCCACTGTATGCTCCAGGGATTGATTGAGAAGCCCAGCTGCATGTTTGCCATTTCACTACTGCCCTTTGGCAGCTCTGCAATGTTGGAATAAGGTGCAGTGGCGTAGAGATTGCCCGACTCGTCATATGTGCAGAACGTGAAACCGTAATCGTCGCCTTGGACCGTGTAAAGCGTTGGATTGCCCGCAGCATGGGCATAGACGCCGATCCCGCTCTCGGTGTTGGTTACAGCCAAGTTACCAGTCGTCGGGTCTACGGAACAGCTCCACGGAGAATAGGGATATGTGCTTACTGAGCCGATTATGGTCGTACCGCCGTGTGCGTATTCGACGACTGATGAATTGTATCGCATGCGAAATCGTGTAACCCACACATCACCAGCTTTATCGACGCACATACCCATTGGTTCTCCGCCGAGGGCGATCGTTCCAACTTCTTTGCCGGCCGGGTAGGAAAAAACGTGAACGAACCCAGCAACGTCGGTCGCATAGAGCAGGTCATCGCGTTTCGCCTCGGGCAGCATCCAGGATCGGGGCTGCTGCGCGCTCCGTGCCCTGGTCGCACCCTGCGCCATTGCTGTCGGCGTCACATTCTGAGACGGAATCCCTCCGCATCCAGGCATTAGAGCTAGAACGGCAATAAATAATGCAGGGCTTGTAAACCTCACGGGCAGCTCCATGTAAAAGTCTCCTTTTCGTGAACTTTCTTCTTCGCGGAGTTCGGTTCGCGTGGACTGGGGTCGGTGACGCTAAGGTCGGCGCCCAGTCGATGCCTGCGGGACGTGCCAAGGAATTTTTTATCAATACTTGAGTGAAAAGGCGGTTCCGAAGCCGCGCACTCCCGCATACGGAGTCGTCCCGTAAATCATGCCGTTTCCATTCAGTAAACCCGCAAAGGGATTGATGCCGTCTCCATAGTTGCCAAAGCTGTGGAGAACAGTCTCCTTGCCTGAGGTCATGATCGAAAAAATAGTGCCACAGCCAGCATAGTCACAGGCCGAGCCGCCCCCTCCACCATTCACGGTGGTACCGTAGAGAATCCCTTTCACGGAGATCAAGCCGGCGTATGGGAATGCACCGTCCGCTCCGGAAAAGCTGTGGATCACGGTTTCCTTGCCGGATGTCGTGATTCGAAACACCGTCCCACAGCCCCCACTGCCGCCGCAGTTCGCGCCGCCTGAGTCCGTCGTGCTGTAAAGAGCACCCTTGATTTCGGCAAAGTTTCCGGTGGGGCTGCTGCCGTCACTTCCCGAAAAGCTGTGCAATACGGTCTCCTTACCGGAAGTGGTAATTGCATAGACCGTACCACACCCGAACCCTCCACAGGAGTTCGCACCACCGTCCTGCGATGTGCCGTACAACTTGTTGTTAACCTCGATGAGGCCCGCCCTTGGGTGTGCTCCGTCGCTACCGCCGCTGAAACTGTGTAAGACGGTTTCCTTACCGGAGCGGGTGAGCGAAAAGACCGTTCCCAAGTCGCTTGCTCCCCCGGCAATAGTCGTGCCATAAAAAATGCCATTTACGTCGAGCAGAGGCGCCAGCGGCTCAGCTCCGTCCGGCCCTGAAAAGTTGTGAAGGACGTGCTCCACTCCCGACGTGGTAATCGAAAACACTGTCCCGCAACGGCTCCCAGAGCAGCCGGCACCCGTTCCGCCAAGTTCGGTTGTGCCATAAAGCGTGCCTTTGACCTCGATGAGATTAGCGAGCGGGAGAGCGCCGCGCACTCCGAAGAAACTGCGCAGAACGACTTCCTTCCCCGAGGGTGTGATCTTGTAGAACATTCCGGCGTCGTAAGTGCCCCCATGCGATGTGGTGCCATACAATGTACCGGCGACATTGATCGGAGCGGCGTACGGGCTCGCCCCGTGCCGACCGCGGAAGCTGTAGAGGACTTGATACGGAGAGTTCAGCTCGGCCCGCACTTTCGCACCGGCGGACGGCGGCGTGAACGACGTATTTGTTCCGCTGAGGCAGCCCCCCAAGGCTAGTAACCCGACAGCAGCGAGCGAACGTCCATGAGAGAAATATTTGCCGATCATAACCACAGTCACCAGGCTCCTAAGGCACGCGATTACGCTAAGTTTTTGAAAGCTAGCTTAGCAACGCCGAAGCCAAAAGTAAATCTCGTCGGCAAAACGGGTAGCTCCACTGGCAAAAAGTTGCCGGACCTTATTGAATAACGGTCGCGAGGACGGCGGCTTCCCTTGCGTATTCTTGCTTCCCGGTGATAATCGCAGCGGTGCGAAGAGTCTTCAGACGTGCAGGCGCGCTGCCGTATCGTTCTGCAAGTGGCACGGCGGAAGAAATATAATCGTTGGCGTCGTCCCGCTTGCCCAATAAATATGAAGAATACCCTAACAACCGGAGCGCAGCGGCTTGAAATCGCGGAGCGCCAGCTTGCGTTGCGATCGAGTGCGCGGCACGTGCATGCTTTCGAACCGCCCAGGGATCGCGAGCCTTTAGTTGATAAACGGCTTTGAGCATACTGAAGCTGCCCGCGTAAAAGCTTCGCTGCGGATATTTGCCGGAAAGCAATCGACTGGCTCGCTGCCAAGCCGGCGTTTCCAACATCAGGTCTGCTAGTTCGAGAGACAGCAACGCAGTTAGAGGCGCATTGCGAAGATCTCTTGCGCTGCTCAGAAGTAATGCCCCCTGCTGTACGACGTCAATGTGGGCCCGTTGCAACGCCACTAGAAACATTTCAGTTTTGAGACGCAGCTTTATGGAGCCGCATTGAATCGCGGCTGAGTGGGCGCGGTTTACTAGATCCATTGGATCGTCCCTCGTCTCAAAGACAGGGCGCCCGGTGGCGAAAGTTATATTTGACTCGAGCAGCAGGAGAGCAGCGTTTCGTCGGTCCCGAGCAGAAATAGTGTCGCTGACACCCTTAGCTTCGCTCAAGAGCTCCCTGGTGCTGTCAAATGCGCCAAGGTCGAACGCTCGTGTGGCAGCCTCTATAACAATATCGGCGTAAAGAGCCCTTAAGCGTTCCGTTGGATCGTTCTTGAACCGATCTGCAGACCGTTGCACAGACCTAAGCTTGGTTAAGATGTCGGCAAATGAACCTTGCTCCCAGCCCAGGCGTGCTTGGAGCAGTTGAACGCGAACCTCGGCTTCGGCGCGTTCGATCCGAGGGACATCGTCGGCTTGGGCGAGCGATGCTGACAGGGCTCCTAGAAATGCTTCAGCAGCCGGTGTCGCCCCCACCTCAAGTTCGAGCCCGGTGCGGGCAGCAAGCGCACGGAGTCGTTGAGAGTTCGTGCCTTCATCCGTGAGTGCAGTATACTGCCGTCTCGCTAGGGCGTAGTCGCCATTTTCAAGGCGAGATGCCGCGCGCTCCATCTGAGTCTCAAATACGTCGTGTATCTTGAAAGGGACTTTTTGCGGCGTATCGTCGCCTCGACGCAGAGCCTCACCAATATGACGTTGAATCGTTGAGCGCTCGCGATAGCATTGCCGCAGCGACATCTGCAAGGAATGCGCGATCGCTTTAACCGAGCGGCCCTGAAGGCCGGCCCACAGAATAGCGAATTGTCGTTTAGAACGAAGGCGCTGGTCGGCCGGAGCAGCATCGCGATAGGCCGCAGCGAGGGCTTCGACCCGTGCTCTAATGATAGCGTCCACGCTCGTGTCATTTACATCTGAGCCAGCTTCTCGTTTCTCAAAGAGCTTCCTTACTAGCGGATTGCGCCGGAGTTCCCTAACATCACCCAGGTGACGAAAAAGATGACGCACGGCGGCTTCGAATGAAGCCTCAGGATTGGCAAGTGGCACATTGTACGCGTTGGACGATGAGCCTCGTTTCCATTTCATGAGCCTCGTCCAGCGAGCGATTTTTGCCATGCAGACGCTAGAATGTTCAAAAAAGTGACGCACGTCGCTCGTTGGGGCGTCTGGGGGCTCGACGAATTTCCCGTGCGCGCACCTCGTACGGGCGTGTAGACCGGTCGATAGAGCCTAAGCTACTTGCGCAGATCCGGGTCGACTGATCCGCGGGAACTAAGATCGTGTACCGGTGCGCTGGTCACGGCTATCGCGTAGGCGATGGGGAGCCTTCTCGCTGAGAGCGTCCCGTCAGATGATGATAAGTTGCGCATCACAAGCAAGAGACGGATCACCGGTTCTACGGGACGGCGTGCCTTTTGGCACAAAGCGGTGGGGGTCGACTGAGCACGCGACGAACGCAGGCTTCCGAAAGTTTACCTTGACCATTTTAGATATGGGCGCGACCGCCCCGTTTGATAAGGCCGTCAAGCACCTCTTTCGGCACCTACACAACGCAAGTGCACTGAGGCGGAATCCTCTCGTTCGCGAATTGTTCGATGCCTCATCACTTCTAGCCCCAGGACCAGCTGGCGATCAACTCATCCTCTCCAGGATCCATGCACTCGCACGGGAGGCCGCCGAGCATTGTCGCGACCTCGATCTCAAGGAAGGTAGAAACCGGCAGGGGCTACGCCAGTACGCGATCTTCAGTCGCCAGTGCCTGGAACGCCAGCCGATTGACGTCGTGGCTCACGAGCTTGGCATTTCGAAGCAACACTGTTATCGCGAACGATCGACGATTTGCCAGCGTGTCGCTGGACTCATCCGCGAACGCAACGAGGCCCCGATCATTGAATATCTCGCCCAAGTCGACGAGTTTCGGTCACTGGTGGACCGCGCAGCGCGTGAGGTTGGAAATGGTAACCTCGAGGCCTCACTGCGCCAATATGAGCTCCTCATAGGGGCCGCAACATCAACCGAGCAGAGAGTCGAAGCCCTCTGCCGGAAAGCCGACGCGGCACTCACGTTTGCAAAGGTCAAACTGGCGGAGGCGGCCTTTTCTGCAGCGGGCAAACACGCACCCCGCGCGGCTGAGGGCGATTCATCCACAACGCGTGTGATTCGAGCGTGGCTGGATCTAACCGGAGCCAAGTTCGCGTACTTCAGGGGCGACTCGCAAGAGGCTATCAATCTTGTGGAGCGCTCGACAATCCGGCTTGAGCCTCTTCAGACGGATGGTCCGGTAAATGTCAGAGAGCTGTACGCGGAGAGCTTGAGCGAAGTCGGAGCTGCGCTGTGGAATCTGGGCAATCGGTACCGCGCCTACGATTACATGGTACGGGCAGAAGAAGGCGCACGTTCATTACCGGTGCTGCTTTCTCAAACGCGTTGTCACGTCACCATACAGCTGTGGAAGTTCCGGAGTCAGTTGCTTATGAGCCCTCAGCACTGGTGCCCCGTTTCGGAACGTGTAAGGGCGCTCACCAGCGCGTTCGACGCGGCCTACGCCTCGGGCTGGTTCTACCAAGGCATCGAAGCATTGGGTGTTATTATGGCCTCCACCGCTTTGGCGGGGCGTTTCCCTGAAGCCATTCGCTCAGCAGACGTTGCTCTCTCGCTAACCGCTCAGCAGACGAACGAGAGAGTTAAGTTTCTTGTTCCAGTTGCCTTGGCCGTGCCACTCATGTCCACCGACTGTTGGGAAAAAGGTTTCGCAATCTATTCGACCGTGAGGCAGCTGAGGGACTGCGAACGATATCTCCATGCGAGTGTTTCTTATATAGTAGCAGCCCGCGCACTTCGCCTTCGCCAATTCAACGATGCGTGGCGCCTCGCAAATGAAAATACGAAGGATTCCGATCCCCTGGACCTGACGCTGCGTAAGAAGGTCATCGGAGCAGCTGCTGCTCATGAGCTGGGTCGCCAACGGCACGCTCGTAGCCTACTCGATGAGGTGATCGCGACCGCGGAAGCACTGGGGTCGGCAGCGATCTTACGTGATGCCTGCCTCGTCGCGGCCAGAGTGGAAGGAGGCAACGGCCGTCGCCTCAGACGCAGGGCAAGCGAGCTCTCAAAGCTCCTTGCGATGTGATACCGCGCGCTTGGCGGTCGAAGCCGTTGGGTTTTCGCAACAGGCCCGGTTTTTCGCAGTTCCCCGTTTGCGCATATTTGTTCGAGTTATTATAATCCGATGGGATGCAGCGGGTACGCCGCTGCGAGCTGCCTTTGGTCAGCAATGAGTCTGAGGCATCCCCGCGACGGACATTGATGTCGCGGGCCGTGCGGTGTCTTGCAAGAAGACATTGCGGCGATGGAGTGGTCGAGAACGTTACGTACTGTAAAAAATGTAAGGAGATCGCGTAGACTGATGAATCCTTCGAAGGTTAACCTGCATGGGTTAGCACGTTGGGCGGCTGCTGCAATGCTGAGCGGCTGTAGCGGATTGGCTGGGGCGAACGGGACGTCGCCTGGACCCATTAACTATATGCCTGGCGAAGGTCCCTCGCAGGCCGCCATTGCCAAATCAGATCTCCTTTATGTTTCTAACGGCTCGGGTAACGTGACCGTTTATGATTATAAGACCCGCAAGTTTGTGGAGATGATCCGCGGCTTTAAGGCCCCTAAAGGGGAGTGCGCTGACAGCAAGGGTGACGTTTTTGTCGTCGACACCAAACTCAGACAGATTTTCGAATACCCCCACGGGCAAAAGAAGCCGCTACGGACTCTGACCGATTCGAAGTACGTGCCCTACGGGTGCGGGGTGGACCCTTCTACGAACAACCTTGCCGTCGCAAATAACTCGAAGGTTGCTGGCGGGAACGGCGGCGTCGCAATCTACGCGAACGCTTCCCGCAAGCCTGTAATATATAGTAACGTCCTAACGAGCCCGATAGGATGCGCATACGATGACAAGGGCGATCTTCTCGTTGCCAGCTACTTCACATACGGAACTGGCCTGGCTTGGGCGACGTTCGCTTACCTTCCGAAGGGCGCGCGCTCTTTCATTAAAAACGTGACACTGCCTGGAATCAGATACTACTCGCAACCGCAAAACGTCAACGGGGTGCGATGGGATGGCAAATACTGGGCGGTCTTGTACTGGGGCAACGTCTACGAATACAGCATCGACCACACTGGAACGGCAACACTAGAAAATAAGACCGTCCTATACAAAAACAACTTAAAATGGAATCCAGGCGAGTTCTGGATCGCTAATGGTGAAGTTGTGACCGTTGAAACGTACCAATACTCCAGCATCACCAAAAACGCGATCAACTATTGGGACTACCCTTCCGGGGGACCGCTGCTTGATTCTCTTAATAGCTATCTAAATAATCCATATGGCATTGCCGTAAGCGAGGCTACCTCACGATGAACTACCTGGCGAATTTAGGGAAAATCAGCTTGGCAATTGCCGTGTTGGCGGCCCTCTCGGCATGCGCAGCGGCGCCCACAAGCATTCCTATGGGTCTTGCAGCGCCGCTGACTAAGGGGACTTGGATGGATCATCACGCCACCGGTGGTGATCTGCTGTATGTCTCCTACTATGAGTCCGAGGTCGTCGGTGTCTTCAACTACCCGAGCGGAAAGATGGTCGGTGCGCTAACGGACGTCGGCTACATCGTTGGTCTCTGCACCGATGCATCGGGAGACCTCTTTGTTGGCCGCCAGGGCTCGATCCTCGAATACCGACATGGGGATACCACGCCTGTCGCAACGCTTGACGACGGCAAGTTCACCGCGTGGGCGTGCTCGGTTGATCCGACCACGGGTAACTTGGCTGTGGCAAACACGGGAACCGGCCGCAAAGATAACATCGCCATCTTTCAACATGCGGCCGGCAAACCAACGATCTTTCGTAACGCGAACTTCCTAGAATATTTTGGCTGTGGCTACGATGCTTCGGGCAATCTCTATATTATGGCCTTCGGCAAGGGTAGCGGCGGCCCGAACCTGTTGGGTGAGCTGCCAAAGGGTCAAGGTGCAATAAAGATTGTCACATTAAGCCATACGCCAGAAGGTGAGGGCGATGTACAGTGGGACGGTAAATACGTGGCCGTGAGCAGTCCTGGGGAAAACGCCATCCTCCAGTTCAAGATCAAGGGGAAAATCGGTAAAGAAATTGGCGAAACTGTCCTTAACAACGGCAATGGGGTCGAACAGTTTTCGTTTCCGAACATCTACGATCAGTCCGGCCAGGCAACGCGTATAATTGGTGAAAACCGAGCCTCCGATGAAACCCTCGAATGGCCGTATCCTGGCGGTGGGCCGCCAGACCTGACAATCCAGACTAAGTACACAGTTCCCGTCAGCGCAGTCGTGAGTGTCGCTTCTTCGAGGCGTGGGACCAACTCGCTGGAACCGTAAGAAGCGACGTTCGCGAGGTCAGAAACCGAGACACCTGTACGATGCTGCGTTCGGCGCCTCCAGGCCGGCAATGCGAGCGCTGCGCGAAGATGCCTATAAATTGAGCGCTGGCATTCAGCTCGCTTAGCCGGCCCTGTCTACAATGCAGGTGCTCACAATTGACAAGCTATTTGACAGGCAATTCGTCCTGAGGCAGGGGCGGTATACGCCGTTAGAGGACAAGCTCTGCGGTGCATTGCCAGAGTTTTTCAACGTCAAGAGCTTAAAGTTGGTTAATGGACTGTGGCAACGCTTCTGCCAGCTCCGAAGCATCCGACATTTTGCCGTGCATCCAAAGCTAGAGGTTCAACAGAATCCAAAGGAGCGAACTTTGGAAGTTGTTGGTAGATTCTGATTACTGCGATTTTTCGCTGGTCGCCAAAGATATAATGATGCATTTCATAGTGGATGGTTCTTAATGGGGCTCGCTGGCTGCACCGATGCCCTTTTTAGGCTCTGCCCTTGGTCCGTTACCAAGTGGCCATTGGGTAACGGATACGGAATACGTCACCATGCGTACTTTTTAGCCGGAAGACCGGGGTCTTTTCGTGCTTAGCCGGTGCTTATCGGGACACGTCGTGACGGCATTAGTGAATTTCAAGACCGCCGCATTCAACCACTCTGCCACCTCTCCGCGCTAGATTTTATGCGAGTTTTCGCTGTATAGACCTTCCGAGATTTCCGCCGCGGTGCAAAAGACGCCCCGACGTGTCGGGGCGTAGGTCGGCGCGGCGGGTGACCCGGGAAAGAGGCTCACCCGCCGCATGTCGCATTGACAACGACTGACTAGGGTAGTTGTGGATTCTTTGGCAACGCGCTCGCCGGCATGATGGCGTTTCCGCCTTTCACTTCGACCGGAGCTGACGAGATCAACTTGCCGCTCGGGAACGCGTAGTCCGAGATCGCGTTGTTCGTCCCGTCGGCAACGTAGAGATGTTGATCTTTCCTGTCGAGGCTGATCGACGCGGGCGAACCCGAGGCCGTGAACTTGCCCAGAGCCTTGCCGTTCGAGGCGAAGACGTAGACCATGCCTTCGGAGGGTGAAGTGGCCACGATCTCGCCCTTGGTTGTGGCGGCAACTGCACCGCCGCCCGAGCCCGGGATCGATGCGAACGGGATCGGCTTGTTTGCGCCTTCCGGAAACTCGACGATCTGTATCGTTTGAGAACTGCCGTAGGCCGAGTCTAACGCCCAGAAGACGTCGCGCCGCTTGTCGACGGCAACTCCCGCGGGGCTGTCGCCGGCTGCGGCGGAATCGGTGAGCTCGCTCGACGGGCTCGTCGCGCCCTTGGAATAGACGTCCACGTAAGGCTGCATGCCGCTGGTTCCTTCAGCGAACACGGAGGCGTAGATCGTTCCGCTGCTATCCGCGGCGACGCCGACGGGCGTAGCGTCCCCCGTCGTCAGCGTCGAAAGCACGTTATACCCCTTCTTCGCTGAAAGCGTTTGGACCACAGAAACGGAGTGCGATAGAGGCACGCTAACGGCGAAATCCGCCTCCTGACTCTCCCAACTCACAACGGCTTCGTTGGCCCACCACGGATTCGTCGGCGGGCAGTTAGCGTAGCTGGCCGGATTGCAGACTTGATCTTCGACCCACGTGCCGCAAGCCACATCTTCCCACTTGCCGTTAAAGTCCTCATAGATGTAATCTCCGGTAAATTCAGCCCACGTCGGCGGGCTCGTGTCGGTATACTCCTGCCAAAACGTGCCGTACTGATAGCCGGGCGGACAGGTATTGCAGCCGTTGCACATGGAGGGCTTCATCGTGTCTTTCTGCTGCGAGGTGAGCGGCGCGTGGAACGCGGCCGCCTGGGACTGCGCTACGCTGCCGCCTGGAAGGGCTTGGGTAGCGCCGGTGCACCCAGCGAGGAGCTGGGCGAGAAGAACCGCGGCGGCCAAGCCGCTGGCGGTGCGAAGGATCGAGCCGTTCTGAAACATTGGAAACTCCTGTCGTAGCGTTGCGGATCCCGATAAGTCGGGTCACCCGCATTGTCCGACAGGGCCGCCAAACGCGACACCCTCAGGTCCCACAATTAACCGCCACAATTAGCGGCGAGCTCGACCGCCTGCGCTCTCGTCATCCCGGCGTCCCGGCGCATGCACGCGTCAACCTCGCTCTCGGCGCCCGGCCTAGCGCCGCGACGAGTTTGATGCTCGAGCGCGTGAAAAACCCGTTCGTCGGTGAGTCTTTAGCGCGAGCGCGACGGCATCGCGAGCCGTCGCTTCGGCTTCGGTGAAGTCTCCAAGGCGGAGCAAGTATCCGGCAACTGGAAGCGCTTCGTCGACGATCTCAAGCGCACGCTCCGCGTTGTCCGCAACAAACTCGAGCTCGGCTAGATCTCCGGAGAGTCCACAGGCTTCGCGCTCGGCGTTGCGCAGCCGGAACATTCGGATTGTCTCCTCGATACAGGCGCGTGCGCACTTCGGCCTTGTTTTTCTGCTCGAAGGGGCCGACCTAGCTCACTAAGTTCTAGAGCGCCGAGGTGAGGTACGGATTCGCCCCGCTGAGATGGTCCAGCCAGCTCTGCGAATACTTCACCGACAAATCCCAGTTGTAGAAGGCACGAACGACCGCTTCAGGAGTGGTCGCCGCCGCGAGAAGTGCAGTACGGCAGAGTATACACTGGATGCTTCGACGCGGACACTCGCTTGACCCGCGCGCGAATTGCGCCGCATGGACCGACGCGCCGAACGTCGTAAAGGCGGCGGTGCGCTTCACACTCGACATCGCGCGTGCTTCCTTCGATTCGACGACGTTTTCGCGCGGAATGGACTACGCGCGCAGCGGTCGAGTCGTGCGGCTCGACGTGGCCGCCGGAAACGATCGCATCGCGGCGTTAGTGCGCGGAACGTCGGCGATCCCTTACGAAGTTGCGATCGACTGGCACGAGGGCAAGCGCCGACTGCGCAGCGTCTGCGATTGCCCCGTCGGGCGCAGCTGCAAGCATGGAGCCGCGGCCGCAATCCTCGCCGCCGAGGGCGGCCTGCGCGATGCCGCCGACGGGGCCGTCGATAGCTGGCTGGAAGCGATCACGGCGCGGCGCTTCGAAGGCACCGAGCCGCGTCGCGAGCACGTGCTCTACGTGCTCGACGTTCGCGAATCGTACTACGTTCCGCGCGTCGACGTGACTCCATGTGTCGTAACGCTGCTAAAACACGGCGAACGCCCGATGGGCCGCGTGATCGATTTATCCAACCTCGCGCAAGGCAGTGGACGTTACGCGACCCCGATCGATCGCACCATCGGAAGGCTCGCGAGCGTGTGCGGGTTAACCGGCCTTGGCCCGCTCAATCCGAAATTGTTCGCGACGCTGCTCGATTTGCTGCTCGCAACCGGCCGCGTGCACTGGCACTCGACGAAGCATTCGCCGCTGCGACGTGCGGACGTGAGCGACGCGAAGTTCGTTTGGCGGCTCGATCCGTCCGACGGACGGCAACGGCCGGGAATCGAAGGCCGCAAGCCGGCGCGCCTGCTGCCGAGCGATCCGCTCTGGTACGCCGATCCGGAGACCAACACCGCCGGAACGATCGATCTAGGCATCGCCGGAGAGCTGGCGAGCGCGCTCGCGCTCGCACCTTCCCTCAACGCAGCGCAAGCGCGGCGCGCGCATACGATGTGGCATCGCATTCCGATCGCGCACGCTATTCCGCCGCCCGAGTCGGACAGGCGGCTGCGCGTCGTCGAACGCGATCCCGTCGTGCGTTTGGCGCTGCGCGGTGTTCCAGCGATTGCGGAGCTGACGTTCGCGTACGGCGACACGATCGTGTGTCCTGACGACGTTACGTTTGAGTTTCAGGAGACGAACGAACAAGGGGTCGCGATGGTGTGGCCGCGACGGCTCGCGTTCGAAGCGGCCGCGAGGGCGACCTTGGCCGAGTACGGTTTGCAGCCAGTCGCGTGGCCACGCGGGCAGTTCTCAGCTACGGAACGATCGTGGGTGCGGTTTATCGACACCACCGTTCCAGTTTTGCGCGAGCGTGGCTGGCAGATCGAAATCGATTCGGCGTTTCCGTACGAGATCGTGCACATCGACGACGCGGCCTGGGACGCGGAGATCGTCGAAAGCGCGAACCACTGGTTTGAACTCGACATCGGTATCAATCTCGGCGCGCAGCGCGTCTCGCTCTTGCCGGTCGTCGTCGATGCGCTGCAAACGCTAGGCGTGCATTCGGCCGAAGAACTTGCGGCCGAGCTAAGCGGGGAGCGCGCGCGCACGCTCTACGGGCGATTACCCAGCGGCGCGTTCGCCGCGCTACCACCCGAGCGTATCGAGCGGATCGTTACGACCTTGGTCGAGCTATTCGACGCGCCGCTGACCAAGGAAGGCCGGCTCGAACTGACGCCGGCGCACGTCGGATCGATCGACGGCCTCGAAGCGGCAGTACCGCTGCAATGGTCGCCGGCGACGCGACCGCTGCGCGCCGCATTGAATGCACTGATCGGCGCGGAGAACGAGCCGATTGCCCTGCCGAGCACGTTTAAAGGTGAGCTGCGAGCGTATCAAACTCGCGGCGTGGCGTGGCTGCAACTGCTGCGGCGCAACGGCTTCGGCGGCGTGCTCGCCGACGACATGGGTCTCGGCAAAACGGTACAGTTTCTGGCCCATCTGGCGATCGAAAAGGCGCACGGGCGCTTGAGCGGACCGGTGCTGATTGTCGCGCCAACCAGCGTGCTGCCGAACTGGCGCGCCGAGATCGCGCGTTTTGTGCCGCACTTGCGCGTCGTCTCGCTCTCCGGGAATGACCGTGCCGAGCGCTTCGACCGCATCGAAGACAACGACGTTGCCTTGACGAGCTATGCGCTGCTCCACCGCGATGCCGATCGGCTGACCGAGCGTGAGTGGCAGATCGTCGTGCTCGACGAGACGCAGTTCGTGAAGAATCCGCGGTCGAAGGGAGCGCAGGCCGCGGCGCGCTTACGCGCGGCGCAACGCCTCGCGCTCACCGGCACGCCGATCGAGAACCATCTCGACGAGCTGTGGTCGATCTTCTCATTCGCGATACCCGGTTTGCTGGGCGAACGAACGCAGTTTGCGCGCCTCTTTCGCACGCCGATCGAAAAACGCGGCGATACGCAGCGCCGCGCGGTCTTGGCGGCGCGACTGCGACCGTTTTTAATGCGGCGCACCAAGGAAGACGTCGCGCTCGACCTGCCCGAGAAGACCGAAATCGTCATACGGGTCGAGCTCGACGGGGCGCAACGCGATCTCTACGAAACGATTCGCCTCGCGATGCACAAACGCGTGCGCGCCGAGATGCAACGCCGTGGCCTGGCACGCAGCCGGATCGTCGTGCTCGAGGCACTTCTCAAGCTGCGGCAAGTCTGCTGCGACCCGCGGCTCGTCAAGCTTCCGGCCGCACGCAACGTTTTCGACTCGAGCAAGCTCGAGACGCTCCTCGAGATGCTGCCTGAATTGATCGACGAAGGCCGGCGCGTGTTGCTGTTCTCGCAGTTCACGTCGATGCTGGACCTGATAAAACCGGAGCTCGCCGCGCGCGCCATCGACTACGTGGAAATTCGTGGCGATACGAAGAATCGCGAAACGCCGGTGCGACGCTTTCAAAGCCTCGAGGTGCCGCTGTTCTTGATCAGCCTCAAAGCGGGCGGCACCGGACTGAACCTGACCGCCGCCGACACGGTCATCCATTACGATCCGTGGTGGAATCCGGCCGTCGAGCGTCAGGCAACCGATCGTGCCCATCGCATCGGCCAGCACCGCCCGGTCTTCGTATATAAGCTCATCACCGTCGGCACCGTCGAAGAACGAATTCTGGAGCTGCAGCAGCGTAAAGGTGCGCTCGCCGCGGGCATCTTCGACGATGCCGCCGCGACCGCGCAGATGTTAGACGAGACGGAGATCGAGCGCCTGTTGGCGCCGCCCTTCTAATCGTTCGCTGTCGCACCTCACATCCGGACTTCGATTCCCAGCTTCGCAATGAGACAGGGCGGCGAACCGACACGGATATTTACACGGCGCCTTCCGTACTTACTCAGCGACGCCTTTCGCCGCCGCTAGGATGACGGCTGTCGCCTGGTCGGGGCGCGGCACCAAGCTAGCGTGTCCGCCAAATCATCGACGGCACGTCTACCCAAATTTCTACCAAGTGCATATGAGGTACGCGTACATGGCGCCTTTCGGGCTCGACTGGCTGTGTCACTGCCCGAGGTCGAACGCGCGAAGATACTGGCGTCATTACGGCCGCCCCGCTGAGCGCCGACCGCTAGCACATGCTTCGGGAACCGCCCGCGCGCAGTGGATGGAACGCATCCGCGCCGCCCACGCCCGCCGCGCGGCAGGTGAGAGGTGAATGCCGCGGTTGGCTATGGCGGCAAAAACGATCTGCGGTGGGTCGCTGATGTAGCGCAAACCTTTGTAAAGCTCATGAAAAAAGCTGACCGTCGGGGTTCGCGGCACGTCGCGTTTTCTAGAGCTCACCGAGGATGCGGCCATAATTTATTTCCCACTCCGCGCGCGCATCTTCACGATACCTCTCATCGCGTGCGGCTCTGCGGGACTTGGCTTCCTCAGTCTTCATGAGTTCAAGAAATTTTGCTTCGTCAGCCCGAATCGCGTGTTCGTCCGGAAGCGAAATATTGGCAATGCTGGTTTTGATGGCTCGCAAGCCCGATGCGGGAAACTTGGCTATCCGACGAGCTAGGTCGCCGACAAAAGTATCCAACGCCGCGTCAGCAATTGCACGGTTGATCCACCCATACTGAGCCGCAAGCTCAGCACCGTAGTCATCACCGCTGAGAACCACCTCCATCGCGCGCTGGCGTCCTAAGAGCCGTGTGAGGTGTTGCACGCCTCCGGCGCCGGGAAGCAGGCCAAGCCCGGCTTCCATTTGGCCGAAGACAGCGCGCTCGCGCGACGCGAAGCACATATCGCACGCCAAAATGAACTCGTCGCCCGCGCCGCGAACACGGCCCGCCACCTTCGCGATGGTGACAACGGGTGCGGTGCTCAAGCGCCGGTATAGCATGCCAAGAAATTCGCCCGGTAAGAACCGCTGTATGACGTCTAAAAGCTGTGGAACTCGGGCCAAATCCACATGCGCACTAAAAAAATTTGCAACAGCACTCTCGAAGACTACCACGCGATATGCTGGGCTCGCCTCCGCCTCCGCAATGAGCGCGATCAAGTCCTCGGCAAATGTGGGACCAATCAGATTAAGCGGAGGATCGTCGAGCGTAACGGTCAGTACGCCTGCGTCGAGCTGCGCACGAAAACCTTTGAACTGCGGCATGACATGCCTCCTTTGGTTATGGTGACACGACGATTGTGCCGTGCATGGACTCCTCAAATTGGTGCGGCTTACAGAAATACGGATACGTACCGGGGCGATCGAGGCTTAGCCTGAACGTTTGGCCGTCCGGAATAAGCGGAGAGGTCCTCCAACGACCGTCATCGACGTTGTTGCCTCCGCTCGTTACGGTGTGGGGATCCTGATCCGTGTTAAGCCAAACAATCTCCTGACCAGCTTTTACACGTACGACGCGAGGCACAAACGTATGATCGTGAATCGTTACGTGCACGGGTTGCAGCGCGCCGGCAACGGCGGCTGCTGCCAACACCCAAAGGACGAGGCCGGCGAGCAGCACGCTTTGCCGCTGGCTCATCGGTTGAATACGTTGTCGGCGAGGTCTTTGTCCGGGCGCTGGTTCACAAAAGCAACCGGCGGACAGTTAACGACGAAGGCCGACCCGTACGGAGCACCACCGGGGCCCGTCAGGTAGCCGTCGCCGACCAAATTGAGGATTTGATTCTCATCGGTCTGAAGCACATTCTTTCCACTCGCAACCGCGGACTTGGTCCAGACCCCGACCTGAGCATCCCACAACGGGCTATACGCGTTCGCATGGCGTGGATCGTCAAGTGATGGAAAGTCGCCTTGCACGTTGAGCGGCGAGCCGAGCGTCGAGGCATTTGCCAATGTGGCATCTTTGCCGAGGTTGCCGTGCAAACCCAGATACATCAAGCCTTGGCCCGTTTCGGGCGACGTCGGACCGTTGACGAAAACAAAAATGCGTTCGCGCGCCGAGCCGAGATTATCGTCGCCGTTGGCGAATGACGCATGGTTGAGCAGCGGCACGTAGGTAGCACGCTCTACGGCCGCGGCGCCGGGATCCGAAGCTTCGGTGCTAAGATAGACGATCGGCTGGCCGGAATCGAATCCATGCGCCAGCAGCATCGTCACTTCAGGGCCGTCGTTATCCGGTCGCGTGTCCATTGCGAGAACGCGATCGTTAGTGTTGGTATGACGGATCACGTCGAATGGTCCGTTCCCAGTCGCGACGATCGACATGTTGTAAATGACGTCCGAGCCGGCGATACGCACGTACGGCGAGTAGCGCGGGCCTCCGACCGCGCCGGGCGAGGCCTTCACCGGTGGGAAGCCGGTAGCCGAAGGCTCATACACGCGAGTTGGGCTGAAATCGGGGGCGTCTTCGAAGTGCAGAATTGCCTCGTTGTTAAATTTGCCGGTCGGCTTACCGAGCGTCGCCGTCTGCACGCATTCCGGGCAGTTGATCGCCATATTTGCAAGCTTCGGCGCAAACAGCACGTTCAAGTCGTGCGCTATGCCGTAATCGGAAGCATCGGTAATGATGTACCACACTGTTTCCCCATGGGCGACGCCACGATGAATCGGAATAACCACGGTGCTCGCTGCTGCGTTGACGTCGCGCGCGCTTTTGAGGACGAGATGAGACTCCGGAAGGTATTGGGAGTCGGCAGATGCGTTGCGAACGGCAGCCACGTGGGCTGCCACGCTTCCTAGAGCGACGATGAGAGCAAGGCCCAACACCCGTTGGGTCCACGACAACTTGTTGATCATAAGTTCCTCCAAAAAATCCCGACGAACCATGAACTCTCCGTCGAGAATATCACCGCCTCCCACAAATGTCTGCCGAGTTTATGTTGACAGACAAAAGCGCGATCTGCGGCTAGCATTCCGAGATGAGCATCGTCTCGCGCAGCGCCGTTCTCTTCGCTCTGCTTCTCGCACTGCTCGTGCCGGCCGGCGCGACCGCTAGTCCGCTCTTTTACTATCTCGACCCGCGGCAAATCGACCTGACGGCGCTGCTGCCGCCGCCACCCGACGTTTCGTCGGCACAAGAACGTGCCGATGAAGACCAAGTTGCCGCCGCGGTTATGCGGCGCAGTCCGGCCCAGCTCTACCAGGCCGAGGAAGACTCGATGCGCAACGTCTTCTTCTTCTCGAAATCGGTTGGACCGGGCTTTGACTCTGAGAGGCTGCCGGTGACGACGCGCTTCTTTTCACACGTACGCTCCGACGTCGAGCAGCTCGTCGATCAAGCAAAGACGTATTGGGACCGGCCCCGCCCGAACGGCGCGCACAAACCCCGCGGCTCGTACCCGAGCGGGCACGCAGCGTTTGCCGCCGCAACGGCGATCCTGCTCTCGCAGCTGATGCCATCAAAGCGCGACGCGATCTTTGGGCAGGCTCGCATGTTCGCCGAGAACCGAATTCTCTTAGGTGACCACTATCCAAGCGACGTAGCCGCCGGCTGGACGGCGGGCACGCTTGCGGCGTACGCCATGATGCACGACTGCGCGTTTCAGCACGATTTCTCCGACGTGGCGGCGGAGCTGCACCGAATCAGCCTCTGAAGCCAAAGCGACAAAGCGCTTTTTCACCTCAGTAAACCACGAACTGATAGTTGGGTGGATGCGGCCGGCCATCCGTGCTACCTTTAAGTGGCGGAGGCCATGTGGTGGATACCAAAACTCGAAGGGGCGCGCTTCGCAGTTTTCTCAAGGAGTGCCGAGCTCGCTTGAGCCCGGGGGACGTTGGAGTAGCATCGACCGGACGGCGTCGCGTTCCCGGACTAAGACGAGAAGAGGTTGCCGAACTCGCGGGCATCAGTTTGGCATGGTACACCCAGCTGGAAACGGCACGAGATATCCGCGTGTCGCCCCGGCTAGTGGACCGGCTGGCCACCGTTCTTCGCTTAAGCGATGAGGAGAAGATCCAACTCTTCTCATTGGCGATCGACGAGCTGCCCACGTTCCCACGCGCCACGCCTGCCTCGGTCGGCGCAATCGGCCGAGAGTATTTTGAGCTCACGAGCTTCGCGCGTCGTTCGCGCGCGGCTTCAAGTATTCTGGAACTGGCGGACCAAACGACCGACCTGCTCTTCGATCTCGAGGATTCCGTAGAAGACGCCTACTTTGTCTCAGCGGATCTTGCTGCTGGCAAGTTTTCATTTCTAACTCAACGCAACGCGCCGCAATTCCCGGCCGTACCAAGCGTCAAATTCGATTTCGCGTCGGTTCACGACGCCAAACAGGTCCTCGTTGACAGTGGACTGGCTGCCGTCACGAACGTCGCCGAAAGGCCGCATGCCATCTTCGCGCCGCGAGCCAGGCAGGCCGGCGCGGGGCGCTTCATCAGTAAGGGCTTGCACGCAGCGTCGCTGGATGGTGCGATCGGGTATTTTCAGCTTAACAGCGAGCCGTTCTCAGAACGCGCCCCCGAGCTTCTCTCCCTGATCGCCGAAATTGTCTACCTCGCGCTGGCTGCCCGAGTTTAATTGATGTCAAGCCAAGTGCCAGTGGGGTGGCTGCGGTGCCCAAAATCTGAGACCATTGCCGCAGCGTGGCCAGATTACTCGCCGAGGCCCAGATCGACTTCAAGCCAGACCACCACCTCATCGGCCCGACACCTGATGAGATAATTCTCCACTATCTCATTGCGTCGGCGACGTTTCACGGGCCCCGTATCGAGCTCGCCGCCATTGCGAACGCTGGCGCGGAATGGGACATGGTCCGCGGTGACGGCGTAATCGTATTTGAGTCGAGACAGGTGCTGAGCAGCTCGGAAGGTGAGCTCGTGTGCGCAATCTTTACTGGGTTGTACGATGTTGGGGACGATGGCTACGTCGACGCCTTAGATGACCTCCTAAAGTCGAAGGTGCCGGCGGAGTTCGCTGTCCGATTTTACACGGCTGCGAAAGAGTACCGGTGGCTAAACCGGGCGCTCTTCGTTGGGAGGGGAGAGCGCGATTTTTCACTGCACACCTTTGGGCTGCAGATCTTCGCTCTCCAGAGATAGGGCCACGAACCACTATAGTGGCAATTGGGGGGATAAGTTCTTGGCTGGCACGGAGCGATTTTATGCTCTATCCTTGCGTCTATCTTCGCTTCAGGCATAACCGAGGTAATCATGCTAGCCGCCACGTCCATCGATATTGAATCTCTCCGCGCTCCGCGGCGCCTGCCGTCTTCGCGGCTGAAGGCGCTCTTGCGGCACTTTCGGCTGAGGATCGATCCACTCGAGAAGGCCTTAGGCCCTCAGGCCCGTCCGCCGTCGCGTCCTGGGAAGCCCGTGACGCAGGAAGAGCTTGCCGAATGCATCGGTGTGAGTCGCGCATGGTACTGCATGCTCGAATCCGAGAAGCCCGTGCGTGCCTCCATTTTTCTCCTGGACCGCCTTGCTTCGATCCTCATGCTATCGGCAGGAGAACGAGCAACGCTCTTCGCTCTCGCACTGCCTGAGCTCGATTTTGACCGCACGGTCGACACTCAAATCGTCGCTTGAAGCCACGAAAGGGATTTAGCTAATGACCACAACCACAATGAATAACTCGAATGGACATTTTGAGGCAAAGAACGCTATCGCTTTGGTCACCGGGGCCAACCGCGGTATTGGGCGGGCCTACGCGGAGCAACTCGCGCAAGCCGGAGCCTCCGCCGTGTATGCGGCGGCACGCGACCTCGCGTCACTTGAAGACCTCGTGAAGGCCTATCCAGCGATCATTCCGGTTCATCTCGACGTGACGGATCCGCACTCCATTGCGGAGGTGGGGTCTCGCGCCCGCGACGTCAACCTGCTCGTCAACAACGCCGGCGTCGCGCAGGTCGGAGGGATTACCGCTCGCGACTCGTTTGAGGACGCCCGCCGGGAAATGGAAGTGAACTACTTCGGCTTGCTCGCGATGAGCCGCGCCTTCGCCCCAATTCTCGTTGCAAATGCGCCCTCGGCGATGGTCAACCTGCTGTCGATAGCGAGCCTCATGGGATCGCCGCGGCTGGGAACGTATGGCGCATCGAAAGCCGCCGCGCTCTCGGCGACGCGGACGATTCGCGCCGAGCTGGCGCCCAAGCGGGTGCACGTCCTAGGCGTCATGCCCGGCTTCGTCGACACTGATTTGACCGCCGGTTTCGACGTCGAGAAAATTCCCGCAAGCGAGGTCGTCGACGCAACCTTCGCCGCACTAGCTGCGGGCCAAGAGGAAGTCTATCCCGGCGCTCAGGCGACGCAGTTCGCCGACGCGTTCTTCTCCAACCACCAGACGCTCGAAAAGCGGCTGGCGAGCTTCGTATGAGCTCGTGCGGATCGCCATCGACGACCAGGATTAACTACCGCGCGGTCGACGTCGACGGGACCAAAATCTTCTATCGCCAAGCCGGTCCAAGAGACACCGCGACGATTCTGTTGCTTCACGGTTTTCCGAGCGCAAGCCACATGTTCCGCGATCTTATTCCAATTCTGAGTGCGCGCTTCCAGGTCGTCGCTCCAGATCTCCCCGGCTTTGGGCAGTCCGACATGCCGGCGCGCGATCGGTTTTCGTACACGTTTGAGAATATCGCAAACGCTGCGTGGCTCACACGCAATCATGATCTCAGAGCCGCAGGCCGTGACCGACGTGATATTGGAGGCGGCAAGATTCGTGAGCGAGCGGGCCGTTCAAACCGTTTAAGCAAGCTGAAGGTCGTCGACGGTGCGGCCGAAGGTGGTGCGGCACCGTTGGAAAGAACGACTCCGTCGACGACCGGCCACACCTGTTACCGTATAATTAGGCGCTTCGCTCGGTGAATGTACGCTCGACCGCAAAATCCCGTACGCCGAGCGCAACAATATTAGCCAGTGGTAGATTATTCTTAGCTACTCCGTACCCCGCGCTTGAATGAGGCACACAAAGCGACACTACTTTACTTGTCCGATGGCGTATAAGCCGCGCCGTTGAGGCCGCTGTAGAAGTTTGGATTGCCAACGCCGTGCCAGCGGTTGGTCGCGACTTTTCCGATGTCGAGCCAGCTGAACGCATCGCCGATCGCGATCTTCTTTTCAGTTTGGTTGAAGCCGCCCGAGACGGGATCGCCTAGGCCGAACGCATTTGTATAGGTCGGGCCGAGAACGTTGAACGGCGTTCCGCTCGGCGAGAGTGGCAGATTGTACTGCGAAATCGTCCGAGTCCCCTGATCGATCACGTTGAGCTTCTTCCCGCCATTGCTCACGTAAACCCCGCCGAAGAACTGGTACGTCCCAATGGGCTCGACGATTGTAAACATCGGGCTGGTGGTCGGGTTAGTGATCTCGCCCAGGCCGAATCCGTAGGTGTTGGTGTTGTTGTAGCCGGAGAATGTGAACCACAGGTTGCCCGAATCGTCGACGTCGACGTAGCCGACGCCGCAGACCGGAGCGCAGTTCGCGCCCAACGAGATCAGCGTCGGCGTGGCCGACGGATTCCCGCCGAGCCACCATTCGAATCCGGCACTTTCGCTGGAAACGCAGCTGGGGTTGCAGATTTCGATGCTGTACAAGTTCAGCGCCGCGAAGACGTTGCCGGCGGCGTCGACCGCGCTGTCGTATCCCAAGCTCGAAAAGGACGCACAATCCGAGACCGGGTTGGGACAGCCCGGAACGTACTGGGCCTTCAGCGCGCCATCGCTGGTGTACTTCTGCACAACGCTCTCGGTGAACGCGCCGTTGAACTCGCAGCCTACCCAGAGATTCTGTGCGTGGTCCACCTTGAGCGCGATCGGGTAGTTGCAGCCGTTGGTGGCCGCATCGATCGCGATAACCGTCTTGCGCACTCGCCGGTCCTGCCCGAGGAGATAGCTGTAGTTGGTATCCGACGCCCACAGGGCGACGGTCGCCACAGCGCGGTGGAAGGCGAAGTGCGGTCGGGCATTCGCGAGGTGCTCTAGCTGGTAGCGCAGCGTCTTCCGCGGAATGGGAGCGGGCAGCTTGCCCTCCAGCTCCAGTCGAAGAAGTCGCCTTGGCGTTAGCCGACCCTTCGCGAGATCCGAAACGAAATTCGAACGGATGGGCGCCAGTTGAAGTGAACCGGACACGTCCTGGGGCGTCGCAGACGTGGTTTGCGAGCTGGAGCATCCTACGAGCAACGCAGCCAAGGCCGCGCTCAATCCACCAATAGCGAGCAGGGATGCGCGCATGGTCTCTTACTCCTACAGCAGTGCGAGTTGCCGACGCGGTTCGTGCCGTCGTTCGGACGTCCCTTTGCGCTGCCGAGCCCACACGGCGCAACTCTGAGATTGCCCAAGCGCCAATATTACGTGGTCGTCTTGGGAAAACCGCGAGAATCTGCTCGACAAACACAAGCTGAACTCGAAGACCATAACCGCTATCAGAGCCGGTATGTGCGTGGTCAGGAAGAATGTTGAGGTGGAATTGACGTGATTTTTGGGCACCTTCGTTCTTACGGCGAAGGAGGCCACCATGGCTGGACGTCCGACCTATCCGCCGGAGTTTCGGCGTAAGATCCCGCAGTTAGCCCCCCTCGGAAGACGCTTGGTTGCACCAAAGAGCTTTGCGCTAATCGCATTTTTGGCAACCGCGGTGCTTCCGGCGGGCGCGCAAATCTCAGCGCCGACCGCGCAAACCGTCATGACGGCGCTGCACTGGCGTAACGTCGGCCCCGGAATCGGCGGACGCTCCGTGGCTGTCGATGCCGTGCCGGGAGCTCCATTCACGTTCTATTTCGGCGGCGTCGACGGCGGTGTGTGGAGGTCTACGAACTATGGTCTCACGTGGACGAACATCACGGATGGCCAACTTAACGATTCCAATAGCATTGGGGCTCTGGCTGTCGCGCCCTCGGAACCGAAGACCATCTACATCGGCACCGGCGAAGCCGACATCCGCAACACGTTCGTCACCGGCGATGGCGTCTACAAGACGACCAACGCGGGCAAGACCTGGCGCTACGCGGGTTTGAAGGACACGCATACGGTCGCGAAAATCGTCGTTGATCCACATGACGCCAACGTCGTCTACGCCGCGTCGATGGGACACGTCTACGCAAGGAACGCTGAGCGTGGGATCTTCAAATCGATCGACGGCGGTTCACACTGGAGTAAGGTGCTTTACGTCGACGACGCGACCGGTGCGAGCGACCTCGTCATGGATCGGTCGCATCCAAAGACGCTCTATGCCGCGATGTGGCAGGCCTACCGCACACCGTACTCGCTCAACTCCGGCGGCCCCGGCAGCGGTCTGTACAAGACGACCGACGGCGGG
>JBARKF010000149.1:0-22448 GCA_049800655.1 Candidatus Cybelea sp. | reverse complement strand
CTGCGAAACCACGCGCGCTGCCGGCGCGCGTACCGCCGCGTCGCTCGCTCGAGCGCGGCGCGCAGTTCCCGCATCGTGCTCCAGCCACGCAGATGGGCCCACGCCTGCGGATAGCCTACCGCGCTTGCGGCCACGGCGTTGCTGCCGATTCGCTCGGCCTCGTCGAGCAACCCGGCTTCGAGCATTTGTTGCGTGCGTCGCGCGATGCGCTCGTCAACGATCTGCCACGGCAGGTCCAGAAAGACGAGCTGCCACGAAATCCCTTCGGTCGCAAGCGTTCGCATCGGCGCGTCGCGAAGGGTCGCGGCCGGCGCAGCCAGCGCGATCTCCAGCGCGCGCACGACGCGATAGGTATCGTTGGGACCAAGCGCGCAAGCGCGCACGGGATCGCGCCGTTCGAGCCAGGCGTAAAGGAACTCGCTCGGATGGAGCGCTGCCTCTCGCGCGAGTCGATTGCGCAGCTGCTCGTCGTACTGCGGTGCGAGTGCGATGCCGCCGGTCAGCGCTCGAATGTAGAATCCCGTTCCGCCGGCGACGATGACGCGTTTTCCGCGGCGCCGAATCGCGCGAATCGCTTCAAGCGCTTCGCCCGCGTAGCGTGCCGCTGAATAGCGCTCCTCCGGCGCCAAGAATCCAACGAGGTGATGCGTGACTTCGGCGAGTTGCGCCGGTGCGGGAGCCGCCGTGCCGATCGGCATCCCGCGATAGATCTGCCGGGAGTCCGCCCCAACGATCTCCGCATCGAATTCGCGCGCCAGATCGAGCGCGAGCTGCGTCTTTCCGCTCGCCGTCGAGCCGGCAATAATCAGTATGCCTTGGTCAGGCACGCTTGAACATGCGCGCGATCTCGTCGGGACCGAGGCGAACCATCGTCGGGCGTCCGTGCGGGCAGTGCATCGGATTCTCGCAGGTTTGCAACCGTTCGATCAGCGTCGTCATCTCGTCGGGCGCAAGCGCTTCGCCCGCGGTTGTCACCGAGTGGCACGCCAGCGACGCCCATACGCGCTCGCGCGCATCACGTTGTTTCGGTTCGTCGCTTAAATCGGCCAGGAAGCCGGGAAGGTCAAACATCCGTGCACCGTAACCAAACGGCGTCGCAACGATGCGATACGTCCGCTCACCAAACGGTTCGATCTCGAGTCCCCCTGCGCGAAGCACTTCCAGCGTTGCGTCGAGCACGGCGCTGCGCGCGGGATCGAGCTCGACGACCTGCGGCACCAGCAGCGGCTCGCTCGACGCGCCGTTTCGTGCCGAGGCACGAATCGCTTCGTAGGCGATGCGTTCGTGCGCCGCGTGCTGGTCAACCAAAAGCAAGCCTTCGCCGTCGCCGGCGAGGATGAAGGTTCGATCGAGCTGCATCAGTACGCGCAAGCGCGGCTTCGCGCTGACGCTCTCACCCGACGCCGGAGTTGCGAAGAGCGGTGCGCTCTCTCCGGAGATCTCGCCAGGCGCGAAGGATATCTCCGGACGCCCGCTGCCCGCGGTCTGCAGGTGAAAACGCGCCTTTGCGTGATCGTTCAGCGTGGCGTTAATCGCGCGGCGGACGACGTCGAAGACCTGGCTGCCGAAGCGCAATCTTACTTCGCTTTTGGTAGGATGAACGTTCGGATCGACTTGATCCGGTGAAAGGTCGAGAAAAATGACGCCGTACGGCTGACGTCCCATCATCGCAAAGGTTGCGTAGCCGGCCGTCCATGCGCCGGCGAGTAGCGTGCTTCGCAGGAGCCGGCCGTTGATGAAGAGCAGTTGCATGCGCCGGTCGAGCCGATCGTAACCTGGGGAGCTGATGAATCCCCGCAACGTTCCCATGAGCATGCGGCCGGCTGCATCGTTGAGCGCTAATAGCGCTTGCGCCGCTTGACGGCCAAAGACCATGGCAAGCCGCTCGCGGGCATCCCCGCTTGCGGGCATCACCCAGACCTCTTTACCATCGTGCCGCAACGCGAAGGTCCGCAAGGGATATGCAAGTGCGAAGCTTGAGAGCCACGCGGAGATGCGATTGAACTCGGCCGCCGTGGAACGAAGATATTCGCGCCGCACCGGCACGTTTGCGAAGAGCTCGACGGCACGAACGAGCGTCCCAACGGGTGCGGCCGCGGGCTCCGCCGCATCGATCTGTTCGGCGTGTGCGCGAATGCGTGCACCTACCTCGCGTTCGGGCTTCCGCGAAAGAATCTCGGTTCGGGCGACAGCGGCAATGGAAGCCAAGCCTTCTCCTCGGAATCCTAAGGTCGCAATCGATTCCAGCTCGCGCGCTGCTTGCAGCTTGCTGGTTGCATGACGCCGGAGGGCGCGCGGCAGATCGTCGGCGCTGATCCCGCTTCCGTCATCAACGACTTCGATAACGTCGAGGCCGCCGCGCTCGATGTTGACCGTGATGCGCGTCGCTCCCGCATCGATCGCGTTCTCAACAAGTTCTTTGACAACCGAGACCGGCCGATCGATGATCTCGCCGGCAGCGATCTGGCCGATCGTCACCGCATCGAGCTCCCGAATCGTCGCCACGCCGCCTACTTCGCAAGCGCATCGTTGCGACCTCGCTTGAGTTGACCAAATCAGCGCCGACGAGTATCCTATGTGAGGATTCCTCGTTAGGTGAGGCGTCTGCACGAAGATATGCCGCTGCCCGGAAAGGTCGAGAGACCCCAACGGGTGACCAGATCCCGCCGAATCAAGGCGGAATCTAACGCGGCTGGCCCCGCGGTCCTTTGACTAAGCCTGTCCTGAGCGAGCGCAGCGAGTCGAAGGGATCAGGATGACAAGCCGGGACCCCTACGTCGTGCAGTGCTAAAGCTCGACGTTTGGGGAAGTCCGGAGGGTTTCGCAATCCCACCCGGCCGCTCGAATCGTCGCCTGCGAGGATGGCAGCGACGATTTATTTTTACGACGGAAGGAGGTGAAGCGAAATGATCTGGGTCGTGCTGTTTGCGACACTCCAGACGGCGCCCGCGTCGACATCGACGCCCTCGCCCGCACCGGCGCCCACGCCGCGCTTCGAACTCGCCGTAGCGGGATCGAACGTCTTCATCGATCAGGCTACCAACGGTCCCGGCACAACGCCTCCGGAAGGTTTGGAATTCTCTCACGGCTCGCCGATCTCGCCGATGTCGCCATACGACTGGTTCACGAGCGCGCCGGAAACCCCGGGCGTTGCCGGCATCGCGCAATACGAGCTCGCGGCGACGTACCACGCAACCGGAGTCGATTTCGGTGCGACCCTTGGTCTTGGCGGTTTGACCGGCAGCACGACCAACGCGCTCTACTGGGGCGAACCGCCGATTCCGAATCTGAATGTCCACGCGCTTGCGCGAAACGTCCCTTACGCGATCGTCTTTCCGACGCAGGCGGGGCAGGACGATGCGAGCGTACTGAGCGCGAGTCTGCTCGGCGCTGACGTGTCCGCACCCGACGGAAGTTGGAAGGTCCGCGGCGGTTATTTCGATCTCAGTCAAACCGATCGCTTCGTCTTCGCGCCGCCGCCGCTGACGTCCGTCGTGCCGTCAGTTGGCGTGCAGACCGCTGAGACGCTGGGACCGGGAATGCCTTCGATTTCGTCGTGGCCGTCGAGCGCATCGTCATTGCCGCTGCTGGGCGTGGACGGCCTCTTGCACGTGAGCGATGCCACGGTAGAAGTAACCGACGCGCTCTTGCCGGCGTTGCCGAACACCGGCGTTCGTTTGACGATGGGCTCAATTGTCGTGGATCGCGGCGACAACGGCCGTTTTTCACTGCAGATTGCGCACCTTTGGACGACCGGCGACCCGATCGGGACAACGACCTATTTCGGTGTCGACCGGCAGCTCTACGTCAGCCCACAGGGCCGTCTCTTTACGAGCACGCTTGCAAACCAGGAGCAAACGATTGCCGGCGCGCGTGCCTTCATTCACCCGCTCAGAGGCTGGGATGCGCTGGCAGAACTCGGACGCGCCTGGTACGACGCCGGATTGGTGAGCTTCCCCGGGACATCGCATTTCGGCAACTTCGAACACTTCAGCCTCACCCGCCATTTCGGGGACGATCGCGCCACGCTCGAGTACCATCGCTTCGACCCAACGTACGCGACGATCATCATGCCCTACGGCATTCCCGAGAACGTTTGGAGCATCGCGTGGTCCTGGCCCGGGGTCTGGCTCAAATCCACCTACCAACTCGTGGACAACAGCGTCACCGGCGCAAATCGAGCCGGCTTTCATTTCCGGTACGACCACAAAGCCGCCCGTTTCGAACTCCACGCCAGCTACGGCGACTGGCGCCAGCTCGTGCCCGAGACCGAAGCGAACGCATCGCAGGTCGGTTTCGTCGACGGCTTCTTCTTGCTGCAGAGGAACGGCTACGGAACGCTCGGGTCAGACCGGCAGATCGGACTTTACCTGGCGTGGCATCTGCCGCGTGACGATTTCGTATTCGACGGCGTCGAGGATTATCTCGAGCGCCCGGCCGACCCAGGTCAACCACTCGATACCGTCGCGACTCGCGCGCCACAGGTGGTGTTGAGCTGGGCGCATCATTTTAACGAGCATCTCCTCGCCGTCGGCGGATACGGGCGCTACGAAATGGCGGGAACCTGGGCCTCGACGCCGGTCGACGCCATCTACGGGGTTGGTTTTGCCGGCGTCCAATTCTCAACCGGGCCGAAGACCGCATTGCTGATCGAAGGACGGCGGTACGCGCTCGTCGGGCTTCCTTCAACTCCAGGTGGAGTGCCGCCGGCGATGCGCGGCACCACGGTGATCGTCGACCAGAGGATCGGCCTATGAATGCGCAGTCGGCTCCGGTCGCCCGCATCGCTCGCCCGAGCATCTGGCGTTCGATCATCATGTTCCTATCGATCATCGGTCCGGGCATCATTACCGCCAACGCCGACAATGATGTCGGCGGGATCTTAACTTATTCGCAGGCGGGAGCTCAGTTTGGATATTCGATCCTCTGGCTGCTGATTCCGATGGTGGTCGCGATGTTCGTCGTGCAGGAGATGTGCGCGCGGATGGGCGCGGTCACCGGCAAGGGCTTAGCCGACCTTATTCGAGAGAACTTCGGCGTGAAGATAACCTTTTGGTGTCTTCTTCTTTTCGTGCTCAGCGACGTCGGAAACACCGCGACCGAGTTTGCGGGCGTGGCCTCCTCGGCGCCGATCTTCGGAGGCTACCTGCAAGTTCCAAATGCCGAAGCGTTCAAAATCGCAATGGTGGTCGGCGCGGCGATTTTCGTATTTCTCACCGTAACCCGCGGAACCGCGAAGCTCCTCGAGCGCGTTTTCTTCGTCTTTTGCTTTGCCTACGTGGCCTACATCGTCAGCGCCTTCCTGGTGCACCCCAACTGGCACGAAGTGCTGCGCCAGACGCTCGTCCCTCACTTTAGCGCGTCGAAGGCCTACGTGCTGATGATCGTCGCGGTCATCGGAACGACCATCTCACCGTGGATGCAATTTTACGTCCAGGCCGCTGTGGTCGATAAGGGCGTACGTGAAGGTGACTACGCCTATACGCGAATCGACGTGGCAGCCGGCGGAATCTGGGCCAGCATCATCGCCTACTTTATCATTGTTGCGTGCGCCGCGACGATCTACGTCCACAACCTTCATGCCGTACACCCCATCGTCGTGAAAGACGTCGGCGATGTCGCGGTCGCGCTGCAGCCGCTGGCAGGGCGGTTTGCCGCACTGCTCTTCGCGCTGGGACTGCTCAACGCCGCGGTCTTTACTGCCTCGATCCTGCCGCTCTCTACAGCCTATTACGTTTGTGAAGCATTTGGGTTCGAACGAGGTGTCGATCACCGCTTTCGTGACGCGCCGATCTTCTATTCATTGTACCTGGCCCTCATCACGATCGGTGCCGCCATCGTCATCTCGCCGGGTGCGCCGCTGCTCGGCATCATCTTTTATTCGCAGGTGTTCAATGGCGCTCTCTTACCGATCGTTCTCGTGCTGATGTTGCTGCTGATCAACAACAAGCGATTGATGGGCGCATGGACGAATAACCTCGCCTTCAACGTCATCGCGTGGGCGACGACGATCATCGTCGGCGTGCTCACGGTCGTGTTTACCCTGCAGATCATCTTCCCATCGCTGGGGAGTTGACGTTCGTGGGCTCGGTGCGACGATCTTTGCCTCCCGGTCTCGCGATCGCGGCACTCGGAGTCGTATTTGGCGACATTGGAACGAGCCCGCTCTACACGCTCAAGACCTGCTTCAAAACGGCGGCCGCCGCTCCGACGGCGGAGAATGCGATCGGCATCGTATCGCTGCTCCTGTGGACGCTTTTTTTCGTCGTCTGCATCAAATACGTCACCGTCTTGATGCGGATCGACCACGACGGCGAGGGCGGGATTTTGGCGCTGCTCGCCCGCGCCGAGCCGCCGCAAATCTTCGGCGTACCGCTGCGGCCCGATTGGCTCCTCTGGGTCGCGGTCGCCGGCGGCGCTTTGATTTTAGGCGACGGAATGATCACGCCGGCGATCTCCGTAATTTCGGCCGTCGAAGGGCTCAACGTAGCGACGCCGGCGGCGCAGCCGCTTATCGTACCGATCTCCGCGGGGATACTGATTGCGCTGTTTGCCATCCAGTGGCGCGGCACGCAGAGCGTCGGCGGCTTCTTCGGCCCGATTATGACGCTATGGTTCACCGCGATCGGAGTCAGCGGCGCCGTCGCAATCGTTTCTCACCCCGCCATCCTCGCCGCATTGAACCCATTCTTTGCGGTCTGGTTCGTGACGCACCATGGAATTTTTGGCTTCCTGATCTTCGGCGCGATCATTCTGGGGATGACCGGCGCCGAAGCGCTCTATGCGGACATGTCGCACTTCGGGCGTATCCCGATCACCCTCGCCTGGTACGTCTTCGTTTTTCCGGCGCTCTTGCTCAACTACATCGGTCAAGGCGCAATCATCGCCGCCGATCCCAAAGCGCTCGACTCGCCGTTCTATGCGCTGACACCGGGTTGGACGTTGCTGCCGATGGTCGCGCTAGCGACGGCCGCGACGATCATAGCCTCGCAATCGTTGATATCGGCCGCATTCACCCTCACCGAACAAGCGATAGCCCTTAACCTCAGCCCGCGCATGGCGGTGCTCCACACCTCCAAAGACGAACGCGGGCAAGTCTATGTGCCCCTCATCAACGTGATGCTCGCGATCGTTTGCGTCACGCTCGTCGTCACGTTCCGAAGCAGCGACCGGCTTGCCGCCATGTTCGGCCTCGCCGTCGCAGGCACGATGCTGGCAACGGATATGATCTTTTACGTCGTGGCCTTGCGCAGGCTGCGCTGGCATCGAGCGCTCGCGCTCCCGCTCGCGCTGGCGTTTGGGCTGCTCGATGCGACCTTCGTGCTCGCCGCGCTGCCGAAATTCGTAGACGGCGCCTGGGTGCCCGTCCTGATTGCAGCCGTCGTCTCGCTGGTGGCGGTTACGTGGCTGACCGGCCGGCGCGCAGTCGCTCGCGAGCTGCGCGCGCAGATCGAGCCGATCGAAGAGTTTTCGAAGCAGCATCCCGCGTTCACCGGCGCTCCACGTTCAGCCGTCGTCCTGCTCACCGGCGACCCCAGCGGCGTCCCATTCAAAAAGAGCCGTCCGTGGCTCGATCCACCGATGCGCGACCAGCTTCTCGTGCTGCTGACCATTATGTTTCCGCCCCGACCATTTGTTGCAGAGCCGCACCGGGTCTCGATCGATCGCGTTTCAAGCAGCTTCGTACGGCTTACGGCGTACTTCGGATACATGGAGCCGCCTCGAATTACGCCGATCCTACACGCCTGCGGAGTCGCCGGCCTAGAGATTGACAAGGACGACACGGCGTTTGTCTTCGCCGATCCGGTCATCGTCGGCAAGAGTCGCGACGGCATGCCGCGTTGGCAACGCTACTTCTTCGAAAGAATGCTGCGTCTCTCGCGCAAGCTCGCGGAGGATCTGGAAATCAAGGCGGACCGCCAGGTCGGAATCGGCGTCGAAGTCGCCGTCTGAGCGTCCTCTAGTCCCGCGCCGCTTTGTCAGGGTAAACTTCGGCTTGCAGCGACGCAGCCGACGGACGGAATCTGAGGTAACGTTTGTCAGGGTATATTGTGCTTTACTCAGATCACACGCGCGGAAAATTGTCATCCTGAGCGGAGCGGCAAAACAGGATGACGTTTGGCGTCGCGGCAACGTAGCCTAGTCGAAGGACGGTAGAGCGGCAACCATTTTTTATCCGTCCTTCGAGTACGCGCCCTTCGACTCGCTACGCTCGCTCAGGACGCTCCGCTCAGACAAAGCGGCGCGCGGCACTGCAGGACCTCTATTCCGTGTCCGGTGCCAGATCTGCGCCGATTACTAGTGCGGTTTTCGTACCCGGACGAGTCGTCGTAGCAAAGGTTTTCGCAAGCGCGAGCGCGGCCGCAGAATTGCCGACGACGACGCTCTTGGGCTTTACTTTCGTGTCGACGAAGGTCGGAACGTTCCATCCCGCGCCGCGCAGCGTGCCGACGATCGTGCCGTCGAGGGCCACGTTTCCGGTGGCGTTGGCGACCAAGACGTCGTCTTGCGGCGGATCTCCACGATCGAAGAGCAGGGCGCCGATCAACTTCGCCCAGCGCGGATCTGCAAAAACGACCGAGGCATCGCCGACCCATCCCACCCGGCTCGGAAGCGTGAACGACCGTACGTTCTCATCGGGAACGTTACGATAAATGGTTAACAGCGACGCCAATTGCTGGTTGCTCATCGTCGTGTGAATTTGCTTCCGCGCGAGCTTTAGAATTTGCGGCAGCTTTGCCCAGTTCTGCGGCTCGCTCAGCTGAGCCATCATGAGCTTGAGCACCTGCTGCTGCCGCCGGACGCGACCGAAGTCAGAAGCGGCGTCGTGGCGGAAGCGGAGGTACCCGGCGACCTGACTCCCGTTCAGATGCTGCTCGCCGGCCTTCAGGTGGATGTGGAGGTCGCCCCCTTCATCGTCGTAATCCATCGCCTCGTCCACGTTGACGTCCAAACCGCCCAACGCATCGACGATCGCCGCGGCGTTCTCCGGCTGCAAGGCTACGATCGCGTCAATGGGAACGCCCCCCAGCAGCTTGCCCGCAACTTTTGCGGTAGCGTGCGCGCCCCCGTAGGCGTACGCCGCGTTGATCTTCGTATAGCCGGCGCCCGGGACCGGAACCCAGGTATCGCGCGGGATCGAGACCAGCGTTGCCGACCGCCGCCCGACATCGAGGTGCGCGACGATGATCGTGTCCGTCGTCGCTTCGTCGGCTTGATAGCCAAGGATCAGCAGATTGAGTTTGAGCGAGCCGAACGACCGCGCAGCCGTCTGCTTGACGATCTGTTGGTGAATCGGGCCGCGAAAAATTAGAAAGCCGGCCGCGATCGAGCTGAAGATTGCGAACGTGAGAATGACGGCACGCGCCCACCACGTCGAAAACATGCGATACCCCCCACTGGAAAGGAAACGAAGGCGTTCGGAATCAGCCGGCGACGGCGGGAGGCGCTCGTTCTCCGATGCTGCAGAGCAGCGGCAAAAGTTCTTTAAAGCAAATGCTCTCGAAGCGGGCAGCAAGGATCGGCCGCGTGGCTCGCACCGCAAAGAGCACGATGGCGGCGAGGATCCGCATCACCCGCAAGGTCGTCGCGGCCAAGGCGCGCTTCGACCGTGCGATCGTCAAAGCGACAGCTAGGCAAAGGATCGCGTGAATCGTTAAACTCATCGGCAGAGGGCCGCCGAGCCACGCCGTTTGGCCCAAGAGGTGGCGCCACACAACGAGCTGTTCGGCCGTTTCCATGACGTAGAGTGCGAGCAACTGAAGAGCGAAGATCGCCGGCAACGAAAGCACCACGCCCTGTTGCAGCACCTGACCGGCGAGCACCGCGCGCGCCCTTCGCACCATGTAGAACGCGAGCAGGCCAACGCCGACGAGCAGCGCCGGCAGAATGTCGAGATTGCTGTGGTCGGTAAAGCTTACGCTACCGAACCAGCCCGAATTGGAGGCGAACTCAACGATGGGATCTGCAAGCGCGGCCGCAACCACCGCGATCGCCATGGGAAGTCCAAAGCGCGTCAACGAGATCCTCAACCTTCACGTTTTTCCGGCGTCGCGCAGTCGACCCCTTTCCACAGCGCTCAGTGAACGCTCAAGAAGAGAGCAGCGGCAGCTGCCGTTCGGGTTCCGCGCGCTTGGACATCTTCTTGCGCAGTGGAACGCGCGCTTCGATATCGGCGTGACCGGAGAGCTCGTCGGCGATCTCCTGGGCGCGCTCGACGACCGCTTCCGGCAAACCGGCCATTCGCGCGACCTCGATCCCGAAGGAGCGCGACGAACTCCCGGGTTGAACGCGATGCGAAAAGACGGGGGCGCCGCTGACGGTATTTTCGACGGCGGTGAGATGGAAGTTAGCGACCAATTCCCAGTGTTCGGCGAGCGCGCAGAGCTCGTGAAAGTGCGTTGCGAAAATCACAAGCGGTGCCTGCCGATCGAGTCCGAGCAGGAACTCGCAAATGGCTTGGGCGATCGCCAAGCCGTCAAGCGTTCCCGTGCCGCGGCCGACCTCATCGATGAGAAGCAGCGAACGCTGCGTGCTGCGCCGCAGAATATTCGCCGCCTCGGCCATCTCCATGTAGAACGTCGACTCTCCGGATGCGAGGTCGTCGCCGGCGCCGATGCGGGTAAAGATACGGTCGATGACTCCAAGCTCCATCTTTTTTACCGGCACGAACGAACCGATCTGCGCCATGATCGCGAGCAGACCGGCTTGACGGAGGTACGTTGACTTGCCTCCCATGTTCGGTCCCGTCAAGAGCACGAAACGCTGCTCGGCCGCGCGCAAATCGAGATCGTTGGGGACGAACCTTGCGTGCAGGATTGCCTCCATCACCGGATGGCGGCCGTCTTCGATCGAGACGATGCTCGCGTCGACGAAGACCGGCCGCGCGTAGCCGCGTTCGGCGGCGCACTGGGCGAGTGCGGCAAGCACGTCGATTTCGGCGATCGCGTTGGCAGCGTCGAGAAGGTCCGCGGCTCGTCCGGCGACGCGCTCGACCAGCTCGTCGAAGAGCTGGGATTCGAGTCGTTCTTGACGGGTCTGAGCCGTGGAGATCGCAAACTCCAGCTCTTTGAGCTCCGGCGTCACATACCGTTCACCGCTGCTCAGCGTCTGCTTCCGAAGATACTCCGGCGGCACGCTCCCGGTGTAACTCTTGCTCACTTCGATCGCGTAACCGAACGGACTGGCATACTTAACTTTGAGCGTTTTTATGCCGGTTCGATCTCGTTCGCGTTGCTCTAAATCCAAGAGCTTGGAACGCGCGTCGCTTCGCAGCGCGACGCACTCCGCGAGATCGGCATTTGCCTCCGGCCGAATTGCGCCGCCGTCACCGACCTGCGCCGGGGGCTCGTCCACGAGGGTTCGTTGCAAGTCGTCGAGCATTTCGCTGAAGTCGCCGATGCGGTCGAGCAGATGCGCCAGCGCCGGCGGCACCGCTTGCCGCAACGGTCGAAGAACCAGCAGCGTACGCCGCAGCGAAGCGAGATCGCGCGGAGTGGCTCGGTGAAAACGTACTTTCTGCGCGATCCGCTCGAGATCGAAGGCCGCCTTGAGAATTTCGCGGATCGATTCCCGGCGGGAATGCTCGCTAATCATCGCTTCTACCGCGTCTTGGCGGCCGGCGATCGCCGCACGGTCGACGAGCGGCGCGAGGATCCACCGCGCGAGCATGCGCGAACCCATCGAGGTGGCGCAAACGTCCAGCGTCGCGAGCAGCGTCGCGCGCGGATTCTGACCTTGCGCGCGGGTCAGCTCGAGATGCTTGCGGGTCGCGGGATCGAGCGCCAGGAACTGCCGGCGCCGGTAGAGCTCCGGCTCGGCCGGGCCGCACGCACCATTGGTGACGCCCGTTCTTTTGACGAACGCCTCCAGCGCCTCACGCGCACGGTGAATCGCGAGCGACTCGTCGATCGAAAAACCGGCGAAGGTTTTCCGATTGCGCGCGTCTACGACGCCGAGGCTCGGCGTCGCAAGCCGTGCACCGATCGCTTCGAGCTCCGTTGCCATCGTCGCGCGCAGGTCGGCCGGAACGTCGGCGACGATTTCGACGGGACCGACGCGCGCGAGCTCCGCGAGCAGCTCGTCATACGCATCTTCGCCGGCAATCGCGGTCGCCGCCGAATAGCTGGTCGAAACGTCGACGTATGCGAGCGCAAACGTTTCGCCGACCGCCGCGATTGCCGCCAAGTAATTATTCTGCTTGCCGTCGAGCAGCTGCTCTTCTACCAGCGTACCGGGAGTTATGAGCCTCACGACGTCGCGGCGGACCAGCCGATTCGGCTGCGGAACCTCGAGCTGCTCCGCCAGCGCGACGATGAAGCGTTGCGCCACGAGCCGTGCCAGATAGCCGGAGAGGGCGTGATGCGGGACGCCCGCCATCGCCACGCGTTTGCCGGCGCCGGCCTCTTTGCTGGTCAACGCGATCTTCAACGCGCGCGCGATCGTTTCGGCGTCTTCACCGTAGGCTTCGTAAAAATCGCCGACGCGCGAGAGCAGGATTGCTTCCGGGTGCTTGGCTTTCATCCCGAAATACTGCTCGAGCATCGGCGAGAACTTCGTCACGGACGTCGCGCGAGAGCACCTCCGGATTGTGCGAATCGCTCGACGCTGCCGAGCACCGTTCCCGTACAGCCCCAAACGTGCGCGCTCTCCACCGCGACGTCGAGCCACGGCGTCTGCGCGTGCGGCGCAGCGCCGTTGCGTTTCGGGGCAACGACCGTCACGTTGTCGATTGTCTTGGCAGCGAGCCGGCTCGCGTCTTTCTTGGAATCGCCGACGATCAACGCTCGCACGGTGCGCCCGACTTTGCGATCGTGATACGCACGCGTGACCGCATTCTGCGCCGCCACCAAACGCGTGAAGCGTTCGAGCGCGACGGCTCGAGGAACTTGCTCCCAGACAGCGGCGGGCGTTCCGCGCCGTATCGAGTAAATGAACGAGAAAGCGTTGGCAAAGACGCCGCCCGAAACGTAGCCCAGCGTCGCCTCGAAATCCGCGTCGCTTTCGCCCGGGAAGCCGACGATGATATCCGTGGTGATCGCGGCTTTGGGCATCCGGCGACGAATCGACTCGACGACCCGCGTAAACGTCGCCAACGTGTATTTTCGGTTCATACGTCGCAGCACCGGATCGCTCGCCGATTGAAGCGGCAAGTGGATGCGTGGGTTGAGCTGTGGAATCGAGGCAAGATCGTCGAGGATCTTCTCGGTGAAATCTTTCGGATGCGGCGAAATGAAGGTAAGGCGCTCGACTCCGGGTAGTCGCGCGACGGCCCTGCAAAGATCGCCGAAGTCGGCGCCGTCGGCCGGATCGCGCCAAGCGTTGACCGTCTGGCCGACGAGGGTGATCTCGCGGGCACCCTTGGCGACACGGTCGCTCGCCTCTTCGAGAATGGCACGCTGTGGCCGGTGATCGAAGCGACCGCGAACGTGCGGCACGATGCAGAACGTACAGTAATACGAGCACCCACGCTGCACCGTCACGTACGCGCGCAAATGCGAGTACGCGTTGGGCACCGCATCGGGCGTCCCGCCCAACGCGAAATGCAGCATGTCATCGCGAGCCTTCTCGCCCTGAGCGGAGTCGAAGGGCGCAGGTGCGTCGAAGGATTGCCACGCGGCCAGCTGATCGCCGAGCTGGACGAGCTCACGGGTTCCGAAGACCGCATCGACGTGCGGCGCGAGCGTTCGCATGCGATCGCGATCCTGCTCCGCCAAGCAGCCGGTGATGACGAGGCGTACGGCGGGATCGTTGGCTTTGAGGGCCTTGAGGTGGTTCATCCGTCCGTAGGCTCGCCGCTCCGCGGCGTCGCGAACGGTGCACGTGTTCAGGACGACGACATTCGCCTCTTCGGGCGCCGATGCGATGCTGTAACCGGCCGCCGCGGCGCGCTCGGCGATATAACGCGAATCGGCTTCATTCATCTGGCAGCCGAAGGTTTCGATGTAGACCGAGGGCATGGGACACGCCAGTTCGCTTGACGCCTCGGCCGTTCCGTCCGATGGGTGCCGATTGGGCTGAGTGAGAATGGAGCGCCATGCTTCATCCGGCGACGGTCGCGATCGTGGGCAGGCCGAACGTCGGCAAGAGCGCGCTTTTCAACCGGCTGATTGGCCGCCGGCTCGCTATCGTCGAGGATACTCCCGGTGTGACGCGCGATCGTCTCTATGCGCTCTGCGATTGGCGCGGGCGCGACTTTAGTCTCGTCGACACCGCCGGCATCGATCCGGACGCTGCGATGGCCCATGGCGCGGAACTGGCCGAAGCGACGCGGCGGCAAGCGGAAGCGGCCGCCGACGAGTCCGACGTGATCGTAATGGTGGTCAACGCAAGCTCGGGCCGCCATCCTCTCGACGACGACGTCGCAGCCATTCTGCGTCGCAAGCGCCGGCCGATCGTTCTGGTTGCCAACAAAGCCGAGGCCCCTGATGCCGCCGCTGCCGTTCACGCGGAGTTCGGCGGCCTCGGCTTCGGCGAGCCGATTGCGGTTTCGGCAATTCATGGTGAGGGAACCGGCGATCTCCTCGATCGCATTGTCGAGCTTTTGCCGCCGCGCCCGGCCGAAGCGGAGTTGCGCGACGAACTCGCGCTGGCGGTGATCGGCCGGCCCAACGTCGGCAAGAGTTCGCTGGTCAACGCGCTTCTCGGCGAGGAACGCGCCCTGGTCTCGCACACGCCGGGCACGACGCGCGACACCGTCGATGCGCTCTTCCGCTGGAACGAGCGCGATTTTCGATTGGTTGACACCGCCGGCGTTCGGAAGAAGCCTGAGGCCCACGGGGCAATCGAATATTACGCGGCCTTACGCTCGTTGGGCGCAATCGCGCGCTGCGACGTCGCCGTGCTCGTCTTCGACGCCATGACCGGCATCATGGCGCAGGATCGTCGTTTGGCCGGCATCGTGATCGAGGAGCGCAAGGGGCTCGTCGTCGTCGGGAACAAGTGGGATCTCGTGCGCGAGCAAGCCGGCGACGTCAGTCAAAACGAGCTGGCCGGCGTTGTTCGCGAACTGTTGCCCTTCGCAACCTTCGCGCCGATCGCTTTTCTTTCCGCGAAGACGCAGCGCCGCTTAGGAACGCTCATGCCGATCGTGACCGCGGTTGCCGAGAATCTCGATCGCCGCGTACCGACGTCGCCGCTCAATGTCCTGATCCGTAACGCGGTGCTCGCGCATCCGCCGCCGGGTTCGGCCGGCCGCCTGTTGCGCATCTACTATGTCTCGCAGCCCGCAACGCACCCGCCGATCTTCGTCTTCCACTGCAACGATCCGGAGCTCGTTCAAGCGCACTATAAGCGTTTCTTGGAGAACACGATCCGGCAGCACGTCAACTTCCAAGGCGTTCCGTTGACCCTCGAGTTTCGCGCGCGCAGGCCTGAGGAGGAGCCGCGCTCGTGAGCGATATCGGGCTCTCGAACTCAGTCGCCTATGGACTGCTCGCGATCCTGATTGCGATTCCAATTGCGGCATTTATCGGCGCATTTCTAATCGGTTCGATTCCCTTCGGCTACCTCATCGGCCGCTTCTTCTTCCACACCGACATCCGCGCGCACGGCTCCGGCAACATCGGCGCGATGAACGCCTTGCGGACGCTCGGCAAAGGCGGTGCGGTCGTCGTGCTGCTGCTCGATGCGCTCAAAGGGTTCGTGCCGACGGCTTGGGCGCTGATCTTCTTTCGAGGTCATCTCGACCTCGAGAACTTTCCTCCGACCGAGCAGATCCTCGCGGCAATCGTCGCCGCGGGCGCCGTACTTGGCCACTGCTTCTCGCCATGGCTGCGTTTCAGAGGAGGGAAAGGCGTCGCGACCTCGTTTGGCGCGCTCTTCGCGCTCTCGTGGCCGTCGGGTCTGGTCGCGGTCGCAGGCTGGCTCTTGGGTGCGGCGGTGACGCGCTATTCGTCGGTTGGCTCGATGCTCGGCAGCGTGCTCGCGCCCTTCGCCATTTGGTGGTTCACCGGTTCGGTGCCCGAGACGATCTATGGCGTCTTTTCCGCGTTGCTCATCCTCTTTACGCACCGCGAAAACATCCGCCGGTTGCGTGCCAATAGTGAGAGTCCGATTCGCTTCTCTGGGTCCGGCCGGTAGAGGCTTTGGCTCCGCCGCCAGGGCTTGGCTCGTCGCGGCCCGTACTGTGAAGGACCCATGATTTCGTCAAACGATCTTCGTAACGGCGTGACCATCGTTGTCGACGGCCAGCTCTGGACGGTGATCGAGTTCCTGCACGTGAAGCCGGGAAAGGGCTCCGCGTTCGTCCGTACCCGCTTGAAGAACGTCAAGACCGGCACGACGCTCGAGCGGACCTTTCGAGCCGGCGAAAAGCTCGAGCGTGCCGTCGTCGATAACCGGCAGATGCAGATGCTCTACAACGACACCGACGGCTATCATTTCATGGACCAGGAGTCGTTCGAGAACGTCACCCTGCAGCGCGATCTCATCGGCGGTCCGGCCGATTTCTTGAAGGACGGCATGGTGGTCGACGTTCAGTTCCACGACGGCGTGCCGATCGGCGTCGATCTTCCGGCCCACGTCGAGCTCAAGATCGTCGAGACCGATCCCGGTTTCCGCGGCGATACCGCGACGAACGTCACGAAGCCGGCTAAACTCGAAACGGGCGCAACCGTCGCCGTCCCGCTCTTCCTCGAAAGCGGCGACGTCGTCCGCATCGACACCCGCGACCGCCGCTACATCGGCCGCGCGAGTTAAGCACCGCAGCGCCGCGTGCGCGTTGCGTTAGAGCTTTTTGGCGCCGCCTTTCTGGCGAGCGTCTTCGGCTCGATGGTAGGCCTCGGCGGCGGCTTCATCCTCGTACCGATCCTTCGGCTCTTTTTAGGCTTCTCACCGGCCTATGCGGCGGGAACCTCGCTCGTGCTTATCGTCGCCAACAGCGCGAGCGGTGCTTTGACCTATCTGCTGCAGCGCCGCGTGCATCTCAAGATCGGTCTGCTCATCGCGGCCGGAGGCTTGCCGGGCAGCATCCTCGGAGCGATCGCCTCGTTCCACATCTCGGCGCGGCTCTTCGACACGATTCTCGCCGTGCTGCTTGTTGCCGTCGCGGTCGACATGGCGTGGAACGCCCAACGCCGGATGGCGGGGCGTCCAGAACACGAACGCGTGACCTCGATCAAAGGCATGTCTTATCGCGCCGCCCTCGGCCTCGGCTTCATCGTCGGCATCTTTTCGAGCCTCTTCGGTCTCGGCGGCGGCATCGTGTTGGTGCCGTCGTTCCTTTACTTCTCCGAGCTCCCCGCGCACTCGATCAGCGCCACCTCGCACTTCGCGATCTTGCTTACTTCGCCGGTGGGACTCGTCGTGCACATCCTGCAACGCGACATTGTAGCGCGCGACATCCTGCCGCTCGTGGCCGGCGGTTTGCTCGGCGGCCCCATCGGCGCACGCTTATCGCTGCGGCTGAAATCTCCGCAGCTGCTCATCGTCGTTGCAATCGCGCTCGTTACTGCCGCCGCTTCGCTCATCTGGCGGCAGCTCTAGCGTTCTAGTCAACCTCTGAAGAAGTCCGATGTGCTGGGGCGAGACTTTGCGACTTTTTCGGGCCAGCCATGGATGGCTGTTTCAAAACTTCGTTAGCCCGAAAAAGCGCAAGAGCAGGAGCGGCACATGGAGGTGCCGCGACGAGCGCTCTCGACACAGCACCTCGGACTTCTTCAGAGGTTGACTAGCCCGGCGTCGTCATTTTCGCGGGAACGACGATGCGGTCGTACTCTTCTTCCGTTACGTGACCGAGAGAGAGCGCGGCTTTCTTGAGCGTCGTTTTTTCGTGGTGCGCTTTCTTGGCGATTTCGGCGGCCTTGTCGTAGCCGATTTGCGGTGAGAGCGCGGTAACGACCATCAGCGACTCGTCGAGATACTTGCGGATTTGCTCTTCGTTTGCTTGAAGCCCCTCGACGGCGTGCTCGCGGAACATCGTGCAGGCATCGCGCAGCAGCGTCGTCGAGTGCAGGAAATTGTAGATGATGACCGGGTTGAAGACGTTGAGTTCGAAGTTACCTTGCGAGGCGCCAAAGCTGACGGCGAGATCGTTACCGTAGACCTGCACGCAGACCATCGTCATGGCTTCGGACTGCGTCGGATTCACCTTACCCGGCATGATCGAGCTGCCGGGTTCATTCTCGGGCAGAATGAGCTCGCCGATCCCGGCGCGCGGACCGGAGGCCAACCAGCGGATATCGTTGGCGATCTTCATCAGTGCCGCGGCGAGCATCTTCAGCGCGCCGGAGGCAAAGACGAAATCGTCGTGCGAGGAAAGTGCCGTAAACTTATTCGGATGCGAGCGAAAGGGTAGGCCGGTTAACTCGGCAATCTTCCGCGCGGTGCGCTCGCCGAACTCGGGATGCGCGTTGAGCCCCGTACCCACGGCCGTCCCGCCGATTGCTAGATCGTAGAGCGGATCCAACGCCTTCTTGCAGGCGGCAATGGCCCGATCGAGCTGGGTGACGTAACCCGAAAACTCCTGACCGAGCGTGATGGGCGTCGCGTCCTGCAGGTGCGTCCGGCCAACCTTCACGACGTGCGACCACGCTTTCGCTTTGGCCGCCAGCGCATCGCGCAGCCGTTCGACGGCCGGTAGCATTTCCACCATTCCTTGCGCGCCGGCCACGTGCATCGCGGTGGGGAACGTGTCGTTCGACGACTGCGACATGTTGACGTGATCGTTCGGATGCACCGGCTTCTTCGAACCCATCTCGCCACCGGCGAGCTCGATCGCACGGTTGGAAATAACCTCGTTCACGTTCATGTTCGTCTGCGTGCCCGAGCCCGTTTGCCAAACGCGCAATGGAAAGTGTGAATTGAGCTTCCCGTCGATGACCTCATCGGCGGCTTGGACGATCAGCCGCGTGCGCTCGTCGTCGAGCTTTCCGAGATCGTGGTTGACCGTCGCCGCAGCCTTCTTGAGGACGGCCATCGCTCGGATGACTTGGCGCGGCATGACGTCGCGCGGCCATGTATCTTCGCCGATGTCGAAGTGCACGAGCGACCGGGCGGTCTGAGCTCCGTAATACTTCTCGCTGGGGACCTCGATTTTTCCCATGGAATCGCTTTCGGTGCGCATGCTCTTTGCGTTCGTCACCGCTCGCGCCGTTTCCGCGCCGCAATTGCTGCGTCAATTGTCGTGCCGGCCGCGCGCATCTCGACGACCTCATAGATCGTCAGTGGAAACCGAGCATCGAAGCGACTTTTGTTGCAGCGAGGACAGCTTGACGGCTTGCGCGGACGAGCGCGGCGAAGCACTTCGAACGAGCACTGCTCACAGCGCAGAATGTAGCGCTTGCTCGACTCTCGCAGCGGTCCGACGTTACCAAGATCGTGATAGATGGAGCTCAGGCCGCACTCGCGCAGTTTGCGCTTGAAGCGCGTTGAGTGGCCGGTCTCCCCAAAATTCGCATAGCACCAAGCGTGCACCATTTCGTGAACGAGCGTCTCCTCGAGCGCCTCGGGTTGCTGACGAAAATGTTTTGGAGAAAGCTCGATCACCATCGGGTGGCGGCGATAGGTTATGCGGCCGGCCGAGTTCGAGAACCGTTCGTTGTAGCGGATTCGGCAATCCGGAACCTCGCCGTTGAAGAACTCGTAGTTCAATCGAGCGAAAAGCAGCTGAAGGTCGGCTTCGTTGGGGAGCACCGATGCAGGCACGCATGATTTACTTCGGTCATCGTCCAACGGAACCATCGTGCAAGAAAATGCATCCGGCGGTCTTCCCCCGCGAATTTACCTGCCGATCGTCGGCCTCATTGCAGCGGCGTTTCTTGCGGTCATGGCCTACCTCGTCGCCGACGGATTCGGCGTTACCGGCTCGGTCTTCGGGAAGGCCGCAAGTTCCCAGGCTTCTGCGGCGCCCGAGCGGCAGGGATCACAGAACGCCGTCGAAGGCGGACCGCCCGCGCCGGTTGTAGCGGCGCTGCAAACGCTTCGCGCGCGGATTGCAGCGCACCCCAACGACGACGTCGCGTTGACCCAGCTCGCCGACATGTATCTCGCCGCGAACAAATTCGCCGACGCGATTCCGTTCTATCAGCGCGCCCTGCGCGCGAATCCACATAACGTGGCGGCGCAGACCGGACTGGCGCAGGCGCGCGAGGGGCTGCAATCGCGGTGAACGTCTACATCTCATGCGATATGGAGGGAACAGCCGGCGTCTGCTCCTGGAAGCAGTGCGACCCGAGCGACGCCCACGAGTATCCGATCTTCCGAGAGTACATGACGCGCGAAGTGGGCGCAGCAATCGACGGCGCCCGCGGCGCCGGAGCGCGCGGCATAACGGTCAACGACTCGCACTGGTCGATGCATAATCTGCGCCTCGACTTGCTGCCCGATGACGACGAGCTGCGCCTGATCTCGGGAGCGCCGAAGCCGTGGAGCATGATGCAGGGTGCAGACGCCGCGTTCGACGCCGTCTTCTTCACCGGCTACCATGCCAAGGCAGGCGACTGCGCGACCCTCGCCCACACGTTCTCCGACGCGGTCTACTCCGTTAACGTGAACGGCACGTACTGCAGCGAGGCGCTGCTCAACGCCGCGCTCGCCGGGAGCTACGGGGTTCCCGTCGTCTTGATTACCGGCGATCGAACGATCGTTGAGGAGACGACGCGGGCGCTACCCTGGGCGGTCGGCGTCCCGGTCAAAGACCCCGTCGGCTACTCGTCCGTGAACTCGATGACGCCGCAGGCGGCCTGCGAGGCGATCCGTGCCGGTGCGCGTGAAGCAATCGGCCGTATCGCACGAGCGCGGCCGTTCGTCTTCGATCCGCCCTTCGAGCTGACCGTCGAAACGGCGGGCGTCGAGCAGGCCGACTACATCGAGCTGATGCCCGGTTTCGAGCGAATCGGCGGCCGCGCCGTTCGCTTTCGTGCCGACCACTATCCAACGTTGCTCAACGCATTCATCGCCGCCACCCGCATCGCCGCCGCCGCCGACAGGATCGCGTGAACGTTTATATATCGAGCGACATGGAGGGAGTCGCCGGCGTCTGCGCGTGGCAGCAGGTCGACGCGCGCACGCCGCACCCGGATTATGCCATCTACCGGCGCTACTACACGGACGAAGTGAGCAACGCGATTGCCGGCGCGCGCGCCGCCGGCGCGACCGGCGTGCTCGTCAACGACTCCCACGGCCCCATGCGCAATCTGCTCCTCGACGAACTGCCGGATGATGTCCGCGTCCTCTTCGGCAATCGCAAACCGTTCTCGATGGTGCAGGGCGCCGACGCCGGATTCGGTGGCGCGTTCTTCGTCGGTTACCACGGCGGCGCGGGCGACGCCAACGCCGTGCTCTGTCACACCTACACTCCGTCGGTGATCTACGAAGTTCGGCTTAACGGCGTGCGGTGCAGCGAAGCGACCATCAACGCGGCCCTGCTCGGCCACTGGGGCGTGCCGCTCTTGCTCGTGACCGGCGACCGGACGACCGTCGAGGGCGTGCAGGCGCAGATGCCGTGGGTACACGGCGCCATCGTGAAAGATTCGATTGGTAACTTTGCGGCGAACTCGATGACACCCGGCGCCGCACGCCGCGCGATTCGTCGCGCTGCTGAGGAGGCGATCCGCGACGCCGCACAAGCCAAGCCGCTCCGCTTCGATTCCCCGCTGACCCTCGACGTTGCGCTCGTCACCGCCGCGCAAGCACACCTCGTCGCGACCATCCCCGGCTTCGAACGGACCGGCACGCGCAGCGTTCGTTTCACGCATGATGCTCTTCCGGTCGTCTTCAAAGCGTTCGTCGCAACCTGGCGCCTCGGCGCAATGGCATGATCGATGTCATCCAGCTAGTCGTCGAACAAGAACTTATGTTCAAACCCTTCGAAGCGGATTCCTGATGGACTCACGCACGGGCTTAAAAGCCCCTTTCAAGAGCATCGATCACGTCCAGCTCGCGATGCCGCGTGGTAGCGAAGGTCAAGCGCGCGCCTTTTACGCCGGCGTTCTCGGCATGTCGGAGGTGGCGAAGCCGCCGGAGCTGCGCGAGCGTGGAGGCGTTTGGTTCCAAAGCGGCAATGTTTTTCTCCACCTCGGCGTCGCCGACGATTTTCATCCTGCAACCAAAGCACATCCAGCGTTTGGCTGCGTGGATTACGCCGCGCTGGTAGAACGCCTTCGCTCTCATCGAATCGCGATCGCGCTCGACGATCGCCTCATCGAGGGCCGCGCGCACTGCTATATCGCCGATCCATTCGGCAATCGCCTCGAGCTAATCGACGCCGCGTAACCGCCATGTCATCATACCCGCGCCCTCGCAAGTTGTCATCTGAGCGGAGGCGCGCGCAGCTTGTCATCCTCAGCCCTTCGACTCGCTGCGCTCGCTCAGGGTAAACTGCGGCGCGCGCAGTTTGTCATCCTGAGCGGAGCGCCGGAGGCGCGTAGTCGAAGGACCAAGCGAGCTTCGTAAGCCTTGAGCAGGCGTAGCGAGCCGAAGGGCGAGCAAAGTTATCTCGCGCTCCGCCC
>JBARKF010000148.1:0-24379 GCA_049800655.1 Candidatus Cybelea sp. | reverse complement strand
ACGCAGCGAAGTGCGGTGCTGCGTTACAACGGCGACCCGACGAGTCACATCCATTATTCGGTCGAGGCCTATCAGAGCGACTTTAGCACCTTTGGAAACAGTTTTGACCCTCGCGCAGGCTTCGTCTGGACGCCCACCGGCAACACCGCGGTACGAGCATCGGTTGGTACGACGTTCCAGACGCCGCAGCTCTCCGAGATGGTCGTTGCGCCGCCGTCCGAACGCGTTCCGATCGGGGGTGTGATCTTCATCGGAAACCCGAACCTCCAGCCCGATCGCGCGACCGACTTTGACCTCGGTATGGAACAGATCGCCTTCAGCAAATCGAAGCGGCCGGTCCATTTTGGAATGGATCTCTATCAGACGAACCTGCGCTCGCCCGCGAGCCAGAACAATCCCATACCGATCCCGCACTGCCAGACTCCACGAAATCCAACCCCATGTCCGATCAGCATGCCGGTGAATGCCGGCAACGGCGTCTATCGTGGAATCGACGTGCACGCCGATCAGCAGCTCGCGAGCGATCTGCACGTGCGTGCCGGTTGGGACGTCGACAGTTCGTTCCTTACCGTCATTCCGGTCGAGATTCAGGATGGAACGCTCGCCGCGGGCGAACAGTCGCTCGGCCAACCCTTGCACAAAGCCTATCTCGCGATCGACGAAAACCCGCCGGTGGGATTGGCGTATGGTGCGGAGCTCGACTACGAAGGCTGGTACAACGAACTCAATCGCTCGCCGTATGCAACGCTCGCCGCGCACGTTGCCTATCGCCACGCCGGAGTCGAGTACGGACTCTATGGAACGAACTTGACCAACGTCTACGCGAATCCGTTCACGGTCGTTGGTGGCGGATTTATCTATGGCGGCATCCCCGGCGCGCCGGTGATTCCAACCGACGCTTTCGTGCTGCAGGGCACTCAGATCAACTTCGTCGTGACGCGAAGCATCTAGGAGGCACTTTCAATGCCTGAAGAGACCATCAAGGTAACGTTCGCGGTCAGACCAATGGCTAAGGAACGACTGAAATTGCTCAAACGCAGGTTGCTCGAGGCGGGATACCGCGAATCGGAGTCGAGCTTGATCGAGCAGCTTCTTTCGCCGGGCTTTTTGGCCGCGCTCGAGGCTAACGTTAAAGAAAGTCGATGCAAAAGCGGTTCGCGCCTAGTTTAGAAGGCCGCGCCGCGCGCGTCGGTATCCCGACGCTCGTTTCGCTCGCGCTCTGCGCGGCGTCGGCTGCGGCCGCGTTCGCGCATTACGCGATCGACATCATCGGCGATTACGCGCTTCCGCACGACACGTATGACGGCGTGAGCCACGCGTCGCGCGAGGTGCTTTCGGGTGTAGCCTTGCTGGTGGCATTAGTACTCGCACGGCGCGGATTGCGGGCGTGCTTCGAGATCGCGACGTCGCGCCGCGGAAACCTTCCCGCCGCAAGCTTCAGCCTGCACGAATGGGCCGGCTTCGTGCTTGCGGCAATCGCCGGTACGGCCTGCTTCGTTCCTGCAATGGAATGGCTCGACGGACGGCTAGCCGGCGTGCCCGTGAGAGAGCTCGATGATGCCTTCGGCGGCTCCATCTTGCTGGGTCTGGCCACGACAGTGATCTGCGCGGCGCTGGTTGCGAGCCTCATTTATGCGATAGCCAGCTGGCTCGTTTCGCATCGCGACGACATCGCCGCGGTCATCGGAACACTCTACCGTCGCAGCGATGCAACCTCGCGTCCCTGCGGCCACGACCTTGAACGGCATCTCCTTTCACCGCGGCGCCGGCGCACCACGCATGCGCTGCGGCTCTGCAAACGCGGACCTCCTAGTAATGCCACATCCGTACGGCATTACCACTTCACGTCTACTGAAGGAGATTCGCGTGAAATTCGCTCACCTTTGCGTGACGCGTGCGCTGCTTGTGCTCGCCGTTACGTTCGGAGTTGCCGCGCCGGCCGGCGCGCAAGCTACTCCGCCTCCGCCGATTGCGCCTCAAGGTAGCATCGTCGGAACCGTCCTCGACGCAGCCAACGGCTCCGCGCTTCCCGGCGTCACGGTGCAAATCGTCGGCAAAAACGTCAAAACCACTACCGACGCTTCGGGCCGCTTCAAACTCGATTCGGTTCCGGTCGGGCGTCACGTACTATCGCTTTCGCGACGTGACTACCAGCCGGCGGTCTCCGAGCCGATCGAAGTCGGCGGAGCCACCATCACCGTGACGCTTTCGATGCAGCGCGGCACCGGCAACCTGACGGTGATTGCAACGACCTCGACGCGTGCCAGCGACTCGCTGGAGCAATCGAGCACGTTCACCAAGACCGTCAATACCGAAGAGCTCGAGCGGATGGGAATTACGCGCGTTGCCGACGCGCTGCGAACCCTGCCGGGCGTCAACAACGGCATCACCGGCGACACGGCTTCGTTGTCGGACGACATCAACCTGAACATTCGCGGCATCGGTACGCTCGAGACCGAGGCCGCGATCGACGGCCACCCGATCGGCTACGGGGTAAAGGGCGGCTATAATTACAACCTCTCGCCGGCGTATGGCTTTCGCGACACGACCGTCATGTACGGTTCGGCGAGCGATCTCGTGGGAGTCGACGCCATCGGCGGCGTGATCAACTTCCAGACGCTCGATCCCACACCCACGTTCCAGACGGCAATTACTCAAGGTTGGGGGACGTTTAATCAACTCTCGACGAGCCTGAGGTCCACCGGAACGATCGGCAAACTCGGCTATGCCCTCGCCTACGGCATCGGTTACGTCGAAGGGGTCTTCCGCAATGACACGTTCTACCAGCCCGGCGCCGCCTTCGATCAGTCGGTGCTCTCGGGTCCCGTTCACGACCTCGGCATCTACACCGCCGATTCGGCGACGACGACGCGCGGCGGCCTGGTAAAGCTACGTTATAACTTCGACGATCGGAGCAACGTGACGTACACGATGTACACGGCGTCGCGCTGGTTCGATAAGACCGGCAACGGCGACGGCGACTATTTGCCGTACAACACCGCGCTGGCACGCGGCCAAAAGCAGCTTTCTTCGTACAATCCTTCGGGGTCGACTTCGTACAAGTGCCCAAACGGAACGTTTCCGGCTACCAACGCACTTGGTGCGCTCAACGGCTTCGGGCCGAACGGGCAGCCCGATGGCGGGCTGACGTGCCAGACGCCGCAGCAGTACGCGTCGTTCAACACCGGTTGGCAAGGCGCCGGTCCCGCCTGGGGGGCCTTCCACCTGAACGACAACAGCCTCACGTACACAAACGCCGGAACCCACTCGATCCTGCGGGCCACGTTCTACAACAGCCTCTACAGCATACCGTGGGATCGGACGTTCCAACTGCCGTTCAATACGTATCCCGGCTCGAACGCGTCGTGGCGCGACACCGGCGTGAACGAGACCGGCTTCCTCGTTGGCGACGAGTTTCCGGGGCCCAACAGCGACTTCGAGATCGGCACGTCGTATATGAACAACGCGTACTTCCTCACGACGAACGCCAATAACGGCAACGGCGTCACCAGCACCGGATCGTTTCCGTACGCCTGGGAACAAGGGTACTTCGCACGCTATGTCTACCACGCACCAAACTCCCCGCTGGCCGGCTATGCCAACCTCTGGCAGAAACACGCCAGCGCCACCAACTCGACCTACATCGACTCGCGCTTCTCGGTGGTCGATCGAGCGACCAATCACGACATCGTTCGCTTCTCGGTCGGCAACACGACGACGCAGCCCAGCCAAGACATGCTCAACAAGTCGTACGTGCCCAACAACGACATCATTGGCGCCGGCGGCGGCGCCGCGATCACGTGCGACGGATTGAATTCGGTCGGTACGGCGCCGTCGTCGCTGCTACAGCCGGAAAGCGGTGTCGACCAAGAGGTCTCCTACACGCACCGCTGGTACTCAGACTCGCAGTCGCAGTTCCTGTTCTACAACACCAACGTCTTCAACAAGCTCTACTCCACGATTATTCCGCTGAGTGAAAGCGGCACGAGCTTCATCCCGCCGTCGGTATTGGCGCAGTTCGTGCAGGCCGTTGGTGCGAAGTGCGGCGCCGCTATCGCCCCATCGTTGCTCGGATCCACCGGCAACTTCAACGTCGGCACGCTGCGGGCGAAGGGCTGGGACTTCAGCGGCCGTCTACGAGCGACCCGAGATCTCTACTTCGATTACGATTGGGCAATGACGTCGACGGTTCTCCTGGGTGCCAACACTCAGCTGATCCAGGCCAACACGACGCTGATTCCGTTCTCGCAGCTCGCACGCGTGCCGCTGCACACGGCCAACCTCGCGGCGGATTACAGCATCGCACACAAGCTTGACTTACGCTACGGGTACTACTGGGTGTCGGAGGGTAACACCAAATCGCTCCCCGCCTACGACTTCAGCGATTTAAGTGCCGCATATCCGGTGAAGAACGGCGTGATCACCGCGACCCTGCTTAACGTCTGGAACCAGTATGCGTTCCTCGCGGGCTTGATCGGCAACGGCGTTCCGCTTCCGCTCAACCAGTATGCCACGCCATCAAAATACCAGCCATACATCGGTACGGCGGCCACCGAGGAGTTCGGCCTGCCGTCACGTTCGGTCTATTTTAGCTACCAGATACTCCTAAACAATCACTAACGCAGGGGAAAAGATGCCGGTGCCGCCCCGAGGTCGACACCGGCATCGCTACCCGAGCAATTCAATAAAGGAACCATTGGGACTTATGTTAAGAGTGCTAGCCTTTCTCGCGCTCACCGCCGCTCCGGTCGTGGTCGGCGCAGCCGCCGCGCCGATCGAATGGCAGGCGGACCTCGCCCACTGCAGGGCACAGTTCATGGTGTCGCACATGGTCGTGTCCCAGGTTTGGGGGCACATACCGGTCCGTCAGCTGACGATCGTCAACACCGGCCGCACCGCCGTGCCGCAGCGCATTGACGCGCTGCTCGACGTCAGCCACGAAGACACGGATAACCACATCCGAGACGCCGATCTACGCTCGCCGACCTACTTCGACGTGGCGAAGTATCCTACGATGACATTTCACTCCACGTCGATCGTGGCGAAAGACGCCAACGAATTCACCGTTACCGGAAACCTGACGATCAAGAATGTGACAAAGCCCGTGACGTTTCCGGCTCAGATTGTCGGCATCATTCCTGAGGGAAATGGTTCGCGCGTCGGCTATACCGGCCAGTTAACGATCGATCGGCGCGATTGGGGGATCGTGGATAACCGGCTCACCCCGGCCGGCGTGTTGCTCGTCGGCTACACGGTGAACATTGGCCTGACCGTCGAAGCCGTCACCAACGACCCGTGGCTGCGAGCCAAGAACTGAGGCGTCGAATAATAATTTCGCGCGCCAACGGGTACGATGGAGGCATGAAAAACCTCATTGCCTTCTCTGCGGCCGCGCTGCTGCTCGCCGCCGCGTTCGCGCTCCCGGCTGCGGCAACCGATAACTCCGGCGGGAGAGTCTTCGCGCTCAACGCTCAGAACGGTTCGGGAGAGCACGGGACCGTCGCCCTGAAGCCTCGCGGCGCGAAAACCGTCGTAGAGATTCATCTCCTCGGCGCGCCCAGCACCGCCCAACCGGCGCACATTCATGAGGGCTCGTGCGCTCACCTCAATCCCACCCCGAAATATCCGCTGACCTCGGTGGTTGACGGCATCTCTGAGACGACCGTCAACGAGCCGATCTCGGTGCTGACGGCCGGCGGCCTAGCCGTCAACGTGCACAAGTCAGCGACGGATATCAAGACGTATGTGGCGTGTGGAGACCTCTAGTGTGGGCTAAGCGGTCAGCGTCCTAGACCCTGCAAGAGCATAAATCGCACCGCGGGCGTACCGCTCGCCAACGGCCTCATCGGAGCGACGAACGCGAACGCGCTGCAGCCGCGAACGATCCGCTTCATGATGCGGCAGTCGATCGGCTCAAGCTCCATCTACGAGCACTAAAGAATCCTGAAGTAGCCGCACTTAAGCTGTCATCCTGAACGGAGCGGAGCACGAAGTGCGGAGCGAAGTGGAAGGACGGCCCAGCATTGTCATCCTGAGCGGAGGCGCGCAGCGCCGTAGTCGAAGATTCCGTCTGACACGTCAAGCGGGTCGGGCATAGAGTCTAGGTTTCTTCAAAGGTGCTGGGCGATGGCAATGACGTCGCCCACACCCGTTTTGGGGGTCGAAAGCGCGACCGGATTTCACCACGCCGTAAGCAAGAACCAGAAGACGTCGCATAACCGCCGCGATGACCTGGTTGCCACGCTTGCCGCTAGCGCGAAGCCGCACCGCGAAGGCCTTGAGCACTGGATTACACCGCATAGCAACAATCGCCGGCATGTAGAGCATCTTACGCAGATGGACGTTCCCACGCCGGGAAAGCCAGGATGCCGACACTGAAGTTCCGGAGCGAAACTCCCTGGGACACAGTCCAGCAAATGCGGCCACGGCCTTACCGCTGCGAAACTCGTGAATGTTTGGAAGTTCTCCAAGGATCGTGGTGGATAGCCGTTCTCCGATGCCAGGTATGGACTCGAGCAGATCGCGCCGGCCGCGTAAGGTTGGATCCTCGTCGATGAGCTCACGCATCTGTTCATCGATCTCCTTGATCTGTTCGTCCAGGAAGCCGAGGGTCGTCTCGATCGAGTCGACCACGGCACTAATCCCGGGGCCCTCGAGCCGGTTCTTCTCCTGAGTTCGCATGTCGTCTAAAGCTATACGCCGCCGAGCGAGTTGCTGTAGGCGCTGTTGGCCCGGGCTGGGCGGTTGCCACGGATGAGGGTGCATCGTTGCACAGAACTGCGCGATGAGCTCAGCATCGGCCTTATCGGTCTTCGTCCGCGAGAGCTTGCTTTGGCCAAAGGCTTTGATCGCAAACGGGTTCACCAAGCTCACGACGTGCCGGTGATTGTGGAGATCGGCAGCGAGCTCCTCACTCCACCCACCGGTGGCTTCGAGGCACGCGTACACGCGATCGACGTGACGGTTGCGCAACCAGCGGTGCAGCTGGGCGAAGCCGGTCTTCGAGTTTGGGAACGTTTTGTGCGCGATGCCCTGACCATCGTCAAGCGCGCAGTGGAAGTCGCGTTTGCTCACATCGATGCCCAAGACCGCCAACTCCATTGTTTCCTCCAGTGCGGTGGATTCGGCCAACCTGACAATGCGAGCTGTTGCACGAGGCACGCCCAAGATTCCGTTCGGTCATTGCCACCGCTGAATTCCTTGCTCGGGCACCAATCTTCGACACGAGCTTGACGCTCTAGGACATGGCGGTGTCACCGAGCAACTAGGCTGGGTGACTTCCCACCCGCCGCCGAAAACTCCGGCGAACTGAAGATATCAGGACGATGAGCAAAACGCCCCTTCGACTACGCTGCGCACTTCGTGCTCCGCTCCGCTCAGGATGACAAACTTAGACGAAGATCTTCAAAACTTCGTTGAGCGAGCGCAGCGAGTCGAAGGGCACAAGATGACAAAAGGAGTGATGGCGGAGAGGGTGAGATTCGAACTCACGGAACGCTCAACACGTTCGCCCGCTTTCGAGGCGGGTGCCTTCAACCACTCGACCACCTCTCCGAGGCTGTGGGTTGGGACGACCCGCTCGCGATACCTGCTTTTGCGATGGTCGTGCGCGCAGCCAGCGGGAGGCGCACGATGAAGCGCGAGCCGGTTGGGCTTGTATCGACGGCAACGGTGCCGTGCGCGCGCTCGACGGCGCGTTTGACGATGGCTAAGCCGAGCCCCGAACCGGCGACGTCGCGCTGCGCGCCGCGGTAGAAGCGATCGAAAACTCGTGCGGCATCCGACGCGGCAATCCCCGGACCTTCATCCGCCACTTCGATAACGGCGGTCGAATTCTGGGCTTCGACTTTAACCGCGATTTCGCCGACGCCGTACTTGATGGCATTGTCGGCGAGGTTCGTAACGATGTATCCAAGCTCGGTCGGATCGATTTCGGCGAGGATTCCCGTCTCCGTCGTGACGGCGAAGCGACGCTGCGGATTCGCGTCGGCGATCGGTCCGACTAAGTCGGCGACGAGCGTCCCGACGTCGATCGGCGCAGCCGCAGGCTCCGCCTCGCGGCTCTCCCACCGTTCGAGCAGAATCAATTTGTCGATCAGTGAGCCCATGATGCGGCTTTGATCGTACATTCGATCGAGGATGCGGTCACGATCGGCGGGACTCTCGATCCCGCCGCGACGCAAAATGGCGATGAAGCCCTGGACGACGGTGAGCGGGGTGCGCAACTGGTGTCCGGCGTCCGCGATGAACTGGCGCATCGAAGTGTTCGCGCGATCGCGCGCGTCGAAGGCGCGTTCCATCTGCTCGATTGCGCCGTTATAGGCGACGGCGAGCGAGGCGAGCTCGTGTTTTTCGTCGGCCGCGATCGGCTGTGGCGTCAAGTCGCCGGAGGCAAATCGTTCGAGGGCGGCGGTAACGTCGTCGAGCGGGCGCACCGCCTGACGCGTAAGGACGCCGGCGATCGCAACGCCGCCGGCGATCGCGATCAGCAGCGCGACCGCGAGGGGCAAGAGAAACGATTGGACGGTTGCAACGAGCGTTGCATCGTTGCTTCGCACGATGATGTAAAGATTGCCGACGTGCGCGAAGAGCGATTGCAGTCCAAAGGCGGTGGCGAGACCGAGAATGACGTGCGCGAACGGACCGGAGCCGTGCGGGTCGCCGGAGAGATCGCCGCGGGGCCGGACGCGCACCACCGGTGCGGCGTCCGAACGGCGCATGCGATAGACGGTAACCCGCGTGTTTGCATCGAGGAAGACGATCTCGCTGCCCGTTCCCAGCAGCAACGATGCGGCGAATTTGCCACCGGCTTGCGCATCCGGCAGGGACGTTCGCGTCAGCGCTGCCTCGAGCTGCGCGAGGGTCCCGCTGAGCTCGTTGGAGAGCGTTCGAATGTAGAAGCCAAAGGCGAGGAGCGCGCCGGCGAGTAGCAGCGCCACGAGCAACAAAGAAATTTCAATTGCGGCAAGCGTTCGAATGCGCCGCGTGAGCGGGCTGGTCACGTCGGGGTCGCCCGCAGGGTATAACCGGCGCCACGCAGCGTCTGGATGAGTTTGACGCGTTCACCGCTATCGAGCTTCGCCCGCAAGAACGAGACGTACGTTTCGACGGTGTTCGGGATCACGTCGCGATCGATGCCCCAAACGAGATCGAGCAGCTGGGAGCGCGTGAGCACTTCTTCGGCATGTTCGGCAAAGACCCGGAGCAGATCGAACTCCCGCGCCGAGAGCTCGATCCGGCGGTTGCCTCGGTAGACGGTGCGACTCGGCGTATCGATGCTCAAATCCGCGTACGTGAACGTTTCGTAACGCTCGATGCTCGGGCGCCGCAAGAGCGTGCGTAAACGCGCAACGAGTTCCTCGAGATCGAAGGGTTTGCCGACGTAATCGTCCGCACCGGCGGAGAATCCGGCGAGTTTCTCGGTAATCTCCGTGCGCGCCGTCAGCATGACCACCGGGGCGGTCGTCAGCCGCCGAATCTCGGGAAGCAGCGTGAATCCATCGCGCCCGGGTAGCATGACGTCGAGCACGATGACGTCCGGCGACCAGTCCTCGAGCATCCGAATAGCGGTCGATCCCTCGGTTGCACTGCGGACCGCGAAGCCGGCTTGCTCGAGCCCATATTCGAGCAACTCGCGCAGGCCCCGCTCGTCATCAACCACCAGCACGCGCGGCCGGTCAGCCGCCAAACTCATTCTCAGACTCACTCCAGGACTCACAACCCATGCTTTCGCTACAATCGGGCAAGCCATGAAACTCAGGGACGAGCCCGCACGAGCCTTTTTTCTATGCTTCGCGATTCTAACCGCTGGGGGCTGCGGCCGGCATGCCGGCCCGGCGGCATCGCCGGCTCCCTACGTTCAGACGACGATGGCGACGTTCGGCCAGGTTCAGCCCAACCGGCGGCTCGCCGGAATCGTCGCGCCGTATCAGAACGTCGCGGTCCAGAGCACGCTTGCCGAAGCGGCCGACACGGTGAACGTCCGTGAGGGCGATCGCGTCCACGCCGGCCAGCTGCTCGCTCAGCTGGATACCGCCGATCTCCAGGCGCAGCTCGAATCGGATGTAGCCACCGCGAATAGCAATCACGCCAACACGGTGCACTCGGTGTTTCAGGGCTCGCTTACGATTGCCCAAGGCAACGACACGGTTCGTACCGACGAAGCCGCCGTCCACCAAGCACAGCAGACGCTCAACAACGATACGGTCAACCTCTCGCGCGATCAGAACCTGCTCGCGCAAGGCTACATTTCCCAGCAGTCCGTTGATGCGCAGGAGACCTTGGTCAAAAACGACCAGCAAGCGCTGAGCACCGCGAATGCGAACTTGGAATCGGCGCGCTCGACGGTTCAGGCCAACGGCAACCTCTCGGGCCAGGGATTAGCGGCGTCTACGGTGCAGCAGTCGCAAGCGCAGGAAAGAGTGGCGATGGCGCAGGCGGACCAAGTGCGCGTGCAAATCGCCAAAGCCGCAATCGTTTCGCCGATCGACGGTGTCGTCGTCAATCGCAACATCAACCCGGGCGAGTATCCCGGCAACCGCGAAATCTTCACGCTACAGCAGGTTAACCCCATCTACGCCGTGCTGCACGCATCGAGCGAGGAAGTTTCGAGCGTCGAAACCGGCAGCCTCGCAACCGTCACGGCTCCGGATCTCACCGGCATGCAGCGTTTTAGCGGGCGCGTAACCGGCGTATTGAACCAGATCAATCCGGGCTCGACGGATTTTCAAGTGAAAGTGCTGCTCCAGAATCCGCAGCAGAGACTTCGGCCCGGCATGGTCGTGCAGGGCTCGATCGCGGCGCTCCCGGTGACGGGCGTGCGGGTTCCGACTACGGCGTTTACCGACGATAACCACGATGCGGTCATGACCGTGCAGCAAGACGGCAGTGTGAAGACGGTCAAGGTTGCCGAGGGCGGCAGCGACGGGACGACATCGGTCGTTACCGGAATTACTGCCGGCACCCGAATCGTCAGCAACGGCCAGATCAGCGTCGGCGACGGCGAGAAGGTCTCCTTCCAGCCGTGAGGTTTAGCCTTACCCGGCTCTTCATCAAGCGCCCCACGCTCGTTTTCGTCATCATCTCCCTGATGGCGTTCGCGGGCATTCTTTCGACGGCCACGATCGTCAAGGAGCTCTATCCGGACGTCAGCCAGCCAACCGTGACGATCCAGGTCAGCTATAACGGCGCGTCGGTCACGGAAATGCGCGACAACATCGTGCAGCCGATCGAACAGAATCTGGCGGGCACCGCCGATCTGCAGACGATCAACTCGGTCGTGCAGCAGGGTCAGGCGAGCATCAGCGCGATCTTCGACATCAACTCGGATACCGCGACGGACCTTGCCCTAACGAACAAGGCAATTCAGGCCGCGGAAAAGTACCTGCCGACGAATCTCACGCCGCCTACGGTGAATCTTTACGACCCCACCCAGTCGGTGGTCGTGACGATGGCGCTCTACTCCCATAAGCTTTCGCTCGCGCGTCTGGAGCTCTACGCGATCAACGTTATCGCGCCGCAGCTCGAGCAAGTCCCGGGCATCTCGTTTGTCAACATCGGCGGCTCCGTCACGCCGGCCTATGAGGTCGTCGTCAACCCGGCTCGCCTGGCGGCGGCCAACCTGACGCTCAACGACATCATCAACACGCTCCAGAACGACAATCAGCGTGTGGCGGGCGGCTTTGCCTACGAGCCGAACCGGCAGACGACGCTCGACATTCGCGGCGATATTCAGAATCTCGACAGCGTTAGAAACCTCGCAATCATCCCGGCCAGCCCGGGAGGCAGCGCGACCGCGGCATCTTCCAACTCGACCGGCGCGCAAGTGCAGAGCTACCAAGGCGGACTCTCGGCGCTTGCCGGCAGCATCAATCCGTGGAGCGCGAGCAACTCGGTCATTCGCATCGGTGACGTTGCAACCGTCACCGAGAGCTACGAGCCGCGGCTGAACTACGCGCACATCAGCGGCGATGAGGGGCTCTTCATGCAAGTGCAGAAGGCCGCGTCGGGCAGCGAGGTCGACGCATCGAACAACGTGCTGCGCGAGCTGCCGAAGATCCAACGGCAGTTTCCCGAGATCAACTTTCACGTCATCAACGTCCAGTCGAAGTTCACGCAGCAACAGATCAACATCGTAACGCGGACGCTGATGCTGGCGATTCTGCTGACGGGCATCGCCATGCTCTTCTTCCTGCGGTCGTGGCGGAGCGCGATCGTCGTCTGCGTTGCGATTCCCACCTCGCTTGCGATCGCGATCACGGTCATGAAGGTCATGAACATGACCATCGATACGATTTCGCTGCTGGGGATGTCGCTGGTCATCGGAATTCTCGTCGACGACTCGACCGTCGTGCTCGAAAACATCGAGCGCCACTTTACCGAGCTGAAGCAGCCTCCCGCAGAGGCCGCCGTCTCGGGGCGGGAAGAGATCGGCGCCGCGGCCGTCGTGATCACGCTCGTCGACGTCGTCGTCTTCTTCCCGATCGCGTTCATTCAAGGCCAGGTCGGCCGGCAGATCTCCGAGTTCGCCATCGTGGTCGTCATCTCGACGCTGACCTCGCTCTTCGTCTCGTTCACGATCACGCCGACGCTCGCGGGTCTTTGGGCGCTGCGCTCGCACTGGAAGCCATGGCCTGTCGTCGACTGGTTCAGTAAAAAATTCGACGACGCGCGAACCTGGTACACGCAGCGCGTCCTTCCTTGGGCCCTTCACCACGGAGGACTCGTCGCCGCGTTCTGCGCTGGGACGTTTCTCTTTGCGCTCGCCCTCGTCGGGCTAGGCGTCGTGGGCGAGGAGTTCATTCCGCCGGTCGATCGCGGCGAACTTTTTATTCAGCTGATCTATCCGATCGGTACGCCGATTCAGACCGTCGAAAAGGGCACGTTCGCGCTGGAGAAACAGATCCTCAGCGCGCCCGACCGGTTCGCCAACACGGCAGTTGCGGGCGCGTACGCGGCCTCGTTCGGCGGTTTCGTCGCACAGAGCAACGTCGGCCAAGTGCACATCTGGCTCAAGGATAACCGGAAGAACTCGACCGACTATTGGGTAGACCGGTTCCGGCAGATCGCACGCAAGTCGCTGCCCCAGGGCGTGCAAGCGGTCGTTGTTCCATCGACGGGTACGCAAGGCGGCAACGCTCAGCCCGTGGACATGCTCGTAACCGACGTAACCGGCGGCGACCCGACTTTATACGCACAGAAGGTCGAGGCGCTGCTGCGCACGGTCAAGGGCGCGACGAGCGTGAACAGCAGCGGTACGCAGCTGGCGCCCGAGATCTCGATTCAGTTCGATCGAAACAAGGCGCAAGCGCTCGGCGTCGACCTTGGCCAGGCCGCGCAGGCGGCCGGCGCGGCGTTTGGTGGCAACCTTGCGACGCAATTCGAGACGACGTCGGGCCTCGAGCAAGTCCAGGTCATCTACCCGCAGTCGTATCAAACGAACCTTGAGGCGCTCAAAAGCGTCGCCATTCGCTCGTCGAGCGGCGGCCTGGTCTATCTCGGCGACATCGCACGATTCGAATCGACGCCGACCGCGCCGCTGGTGACGCGCACCAACCGCAATAACGTCATCCACGTCAACTCGAACTACGCACCGAACTCCTCGCTCTCCGCGGTCGAGAACGGCCTCATGAAAAAATTGCCGTCGTTGCACCTGCCGCCGAACATCGTCGTGCGGCCAGCGCCGCTCGGACAACAGGACTTCATGCATCAGACGCTCGTCGGCATGGGCTTGTCGATGATCGTCTCGGTCATCCTCGTCTACTTGCTGATGGTCGCGCTCTACAATAGCTACCTTTCACCGTTCATCATCATCTTCTCGGTGCCGGTCGCCGCAATCGGTGCGGTCGGAGCGTTGGTCCTCACGCATCGCACGCTGAACCTGTTCTCGCTCATCGGAACCATTCTCCTCATCGGAATTGCGACCAAAAACGGCATTCTGCTGGTGGATTACGCCAACACGCTGCGGTCGCGCGGTCTCGATAAGCTCTCGGCGATCAAGGAGAGCGCGCATACCCGATTCCGCCCAATCATCATGACGAGCTTCTCGGTGGTCGCGGGGAACATTCCACTCGCCTTAGCGCTCGATCCGGGCTCTTCGTCCCGCTCGAGTCTCGGTATCGTCGTCATCGGCGGCGTGATAAGCTCGCTCGTGCTGACCTTGCTGCTCATCCCGAACGTCTACATGTGGGTTGCGCCGAAAGATCATCCATCTACGAACGGTCAGGCGCAGCCAAACCTCGACGAGCTCAAGCTTCAAGGGAAAGCCATCCCGGAGCCGCTGCCGGCCCGATGAGCGAGCCGGTCGCGTACTGGCTCTTCGGCGTTGCATTGAGCTCCGCAATGACCTTCGCGGTAGGAAGAACGTTGGTGGCGGAGCGAGGCCCGAAACTTATTCCTGCGCTCGCTGCCTTTGCGCTGCTCTTCGGGTTGCTGGTTGGGTGGGCGATCAACGGGTACATCGCCTACGTGCGCGCTTCGGCGGTGCGGTTTTAATCTCCGGGGGACGGCGTAGCGGTCGGGGCCGGCGTTCCCGCGAGGCGCGGATCCGGCGCTTGCGTCGGGAACGCAATGTCGCTGAACGTCACGTCGGCGATGATTTTATACGTCAGAAAGGCGACGTGCATGGTCTGACTGAACGTTCCGTGCACGATCACCCAATGGCCGTTCATGACGGCATAATCGAGCGAAATGATCTCGTCGCTGCCTCCGGCGACGCGCATTTCGATGTGTTTGGGTAGTCGTGTGGTGGCATCTTCGGTCACTTCGGACGGATACAGACCTTGCTGTACGCGGGCCGTCGGCTCGATCAAGAAATGCAGCGCGGTCTCGGTTGAGTCGGGGGCATATCGCGCCGCCCAGTAGCTGTTGTAAGGAACGACCACGTTCACGCGGGGATCGGACTCCGGTATCGAAAGGCTAATCGGCGCGCCCCGGTCGAGCGTGATGTCGACCCGCTTAAGGTTGGCAAAGTAACTGAATTTAAACTGCGATATCGGGTCGAAATACGCCACGATCGGAAACGCCTGTCCGGATCGCTGCGAGCCGTTCGGCAGGTCTTTCATGACCGCGAGGTTGTCGGCGATGCGCACCGCGATCGAGCGATTGATATCCTGCGCCCTACCAAGGGTCGGCGCGCTGACGTGCGTGTGCTCGACGTAGGTCATGTAGACGGGTGGATTGGCTTCGTAATACGCGCTTGTGCGATTGATTAACAGCGCTAAGGCGAGGTCCGGCGTCATCATGCGGCGATCTCGCTTCGGCAACGGACGCGAAAGTACCGGCCCGTTTAAATCCGCTCGACATGGTTATCGAAGTAAACGAAGCCTCGGCCGCGAGACCGTCGCTATATGGGCGCTGCCGAGGGTCCTGGTGCGGGCGTTCCTGCCAGCCGCGGATCGGGCGCTTGCGTTGGGAACGCAATGTTCGCAAACCTTACGTCGGCAAATACCTTGAACGACCCCAGCGCGTGCTGCGTCTGCGAAAACGTGGCGTGCACCAACACCCAGTGCCCTTGCAATATCTGGTAGTCGAAGGTAAGTACCTCGTCGTCACCGCCGGTACCGCGCCACTCTACGTGTGCGGGCAGTTGCGAGCTTGGGTCTTCGATGACCTCGGACGGGTAGAGCGAGTGCGGCACTCGTGCCGTCGGCTCGATAACGATGTGCAAAGCCGTATCGGTCGAGTCGGGAGCGAACTGCGCCGCCCAAAAGCTGTTATAGGGAACGACCGCGTTGACGCTTTGGTCGGGAGCCGGCGTTGAATATGCGAGCGGCCGCCCTTGCCGCACGGCGATGTCCACCCGCTTTAGACCGGCGAAATAGGTATACGAGAATGCAGAAAATGCATCGAAGTACGCGATAACCGGAAAGGCCTGACCCGTGCGCTGCGCGCCTTCCGGTAAATCCTGCATGACCGCAAAGTTGTCGGCCACCCGCACCGCCACGGAGCGGTTGATATCCTGCGATCGGCCCATCGAGGGGGCGCTTATGCGAGTGTGTTCGGTATACGTCATGTACGCCGGCGCATTGGCTACATAAAAGCCGCTCGTGCGATTGATCAGGAGCACAAGGGCGAGATCGGCGGTCATCATCACAGCACTAATAAACATTCCGAATCCTTCGATTCGCCGGCGGGAAGGAAAGAACCGTTCCGTTAACTTCGCCCGCAATGCCTATCGAAGTAAACGACGCCCTGGCGGCGCACGTCGTCGAACTGCGCCGTACCATACACCGTAAGCCCGAGCTTGGCTTCGACGAGCACGCGACGGCTGCGCTCGTCGAGCGCGAGCTTGATTCGCTCGGCATCGACCACGTGCGATCGGCGGGTACCGGCGTCGTCGCGCGAATCGACGGTGCCGCCCCGGGCCGCGTCGCGGCGCTGCGCGGCGACATGGACGCGCTCCCGATCGGGGAGCGAACCGGATTGCCGTTCGCATCGCAAGTGGACGGCAAGATGCACGCGTGCGGGCACGACGCGCACACCGCGATGTTGCTCGGCGCCGCGCGCGTTCTTGCGGCCATGAAGCCGGAGCTGGCCGGCAGCGTCGTGTTCGTTTTTCAGCCGGCTGAAGAAGGTCCCGGGGGCGCGTTGCCGATGATCGAAGAAGGCCTTCTGGATCGCGAGGGAATCGAAGCCATCGCAATGTTGCACGTCGATTCGCGCCTCGACGTCGGAACGATCGGCATCACCAGCGGTCCGGCCAACGCTTCGGCCGACGAAGTTTATATCACCGTCCGCGGAACGGGCGGCCACGGCGGATATCCGCACAACTCCGTGGATGCGATCCCCGCTGCCGCGGCGATCGTGCTCGCGTTGCAGAATATCGTCGCTCGCGAAACCGATCCACTCGCGAGCGCGGTGGTGACGGTCGGAACAATCGCGGGCGGCTATCGCAACAACGTCATCGCCGACGAGGTCGCGCTGAGCGGAACGCTGCGGGCGCACGACGCAGCGGTGCGCGGCGCGCTGGAGGCGCGCCTGAAGCGAATCGTGAGCGGCATCGCCGCCGCGTACAACGTGCAAGCCGAGGTGCGAATCGTGCGCGGATATCCGCCGGCGATCAATGACAGCGCGCTGGCGGAACGTTTTGCGAGTTACGCACGCTCGCACAGCTCGCTGCGCGTCGAAAGGCCGCTCCCGACGATGGGTGCGGAGGATTTCGCTTATTTTGCCGAACGCGTTCCGGGTTTGCTGATTCGCCTTGGCGTACGCAGCGAGTCGTCGGGCGCAATCCATCCGCCGCATAGCGCGCTCTTCCGCATCGACGAAGCGGCATTACCGCTGGGAGTGCTCACGTTAGTGCTCTTTGCGACAGCGTTCGGGCGCGGTGAATTGCGTTCATAATCATCCACATGCGTTGTGGATAATGTTTTAAAGGATGCCAACGGTACGGATGAAGAAATTAAGCATCCGTTATGGTCATCCGCGATGATACGTTCGTACCTGGTGCGTGTGCGCACAGCGGGAGCCTCGATCTCGATTGCTCTGCCGAGGAGGCGTTCGCGCTGCTCTGCGCGGTTGAGAAATGGCCGGTTTGGCTTTCGTTCCTGCGCAGCGCGCGCCGAGCAAATAACGAGCCCAAGCTGGACGTCGGCAGCGAAGTGATCGTGCGGTCGTGGTTGCCGGGAGAAGAGGAAGAAGTCTTCGAGATCGACGGCCTGATCGCGAACTACCGGCTCTCGCTGGTCGGAGCATATTCGTTGCGCCGCCGCCTGGAGTTTCGGATCGAACGCCGCACGTCGTGCTCGAAGCTTCACGTTCGACTGGCCTATCCGGCCTATCACGGGAAGTTCGGTACGCTGCTCGACCGTTGGCAACGCGGGCGCCGCGTTGCCAGTGCCCTCGACGACTCGCTGGTCCATTTCAAGGGATTGGTGGAATACAAGCGCGACGGGGCCATCCTGGCCGACTTTTAGGGGCCCTCTCACGCTCGCGACTAGCAGTCATTGACCCGGAGTGCTAAGGCCGATATACTCTGACCATGCCGCTCTATGACTATGCCTGCACGCGGTGCGGGCGAGTGTACGAAGTCCGACATGGCTTCGACGAGACCCATGAGAAGCCGTGCGAAACCTGCGGCGCCCCGCTGCGGCGCGTCTTCAACCCCGCGCCGGTACTCTTCAAGGGCTCGGGTTTTTACGTCACCGATTCGCGTCGCTCGGCCGAGCGCAAGAGCGAGAAAGCCTCCGAAAAGCCGAAAGAGACGCCGCCGGCCTCGGGGACGAGTAAGAGCGCAGAGCCCGCGGCCTAGCCCCGCTGGAGGCCTCGTAGAGCCGCGGCAAAGCCCGGAAAGCTGACGTCCAAGCTGGCGTCGCTATCGATCGCGAGCGGACCGGCGGCACAGGCCAATACCGCCGCGGCCATGGCGACCCGGTGGTCGTCGCCCGTCATTATTTCGGCTCTCGCCGGCTCGGGCGCCCCGCCGGCGATGCGCAAGATGCCGCGGTCGTAGATCGCTTCAACGCCGATCGAAGCAAGCAAGCGCTCAATGGCGCTCAACCGATCCGACTCTTTGCTTCGCAGATCGCCGACGCCGGCAATTGTTGTGGTGCCCGCCGCAAACGCCGCCGCGATCGCGATAAGGGGTATCTCGTCGATCCCTCGGAGGGCTAACTCGGGCGGCACGTTGGTGCCTTGGAGTGGACCCGATACGGCGGCGACTTCCCCCACGGGCTCACCGCAGACGACTCGCGGATTCTGCAGCGCGATCGACGCACCCATCGCACGCAACGCGTCGATGAGGCCAGTTCGGGTCGGATTCGTCCCGACGTTACGCACGATGACCGAGCTTCCGGGCGTAATGACGGCGGCGGTGATGAAGAACGCAGCCGCCGAAAAGTCGCCCACGACCTCGATGACGTTGCTCGCGAGCTTCGCACGTCCAAGCCGCACCGAGCGTTCGTTCCACTCGATGTCTGCACCCAAATAGCGGAGCAGCCGCTCGGTGTGATCGCGCGAGCCGCGATCTCCCTCAACTCCGATTGCCACATCGGCGAAAAGTCCCGCGAAGAGCAGAGCGCTTTTTACCTGGGCCGAGGGGGCCAAGAGAATAAACTCGCGCGTTTCGATCTGGGGCGTCCCCGCGAGCGCGAGCGGGAGCCGGCCGTTGGTGCTCTCTATCCGCGCTCCAAAGGCGCGCAGTTGAGCGGCGACCGGTTCCATGGGACGCCGCCGCAGGGATTCGTCGCCGTCAAAACGCGCCCGAACCCCTGCGCCGGAACAGGCGCCCAGCAGCATGCGGACCGTCGATCCCGAGTTCATACAATCCAGCGTCGCCGCCGGCGTCGCGAGACGGCCCCCCGCGACGACCACATCGGCGCCTTCGCCGCCAAAATGTACGCCGAGCGCCGCCAATGCGTCGCGTGTCGCGCGCACATCGCGTCCGGGATTGAGATTCGCGATGCGTAGCGGCGCGGTGCTGCCGGCGCCGGCAATCAGCGCCCGGTGCGAGATGGACTTATCACCCGGAACGGCGATGCTGCCGCGGAGCGGACCGGGCTCAAACCTCACGAGCTTGGCGGGCATTGGCGGATTGATTTCAGACAAGGAGTCCATCATCATTTCGTAGCAAGCACCGCGAAGCATTTCGTTTAAGCGGCTACACTTTCAAGCGAAAGGGACCGATGAACAAACTAGATTTGGTGCGCTCGGCAGTCGATCGGCTCGAGCTGTCGCGCAAGGATGCCGTCATCCTGATTGACGGTGTCTTCGACGACATCCAGGCCGCAGTCGTGTTGGGTGAAGCGGTCAAGATTCCGGGGTTTGGCCAGTTTAAAGTTCGCGACCGTGCGGCCCGCATGGCGCGCAATCCAGCAACCGGCGAACAGGTAAAAGTTCCGGCGAAGCGCGTCTTTAAGTTCCTCCCCGCGAAGGCGCTCAAGGAAGCGGTGATGGCAAAGCGCGGAGCACGCGCGGGAACAGCTCGGAAAAAGGCCGGATCGAAGGCGGCCGTGCGGAAAACCGTCGCGTCCAAGAAGACGACCAGCCGCAAGAAGCGTTAAGCGCCGTCGGGAAAGCCCGTCATGATCGAGCGCGATGCTCTGCTGCACTACGCGCACTTTCTCTGCATCTTCGCGCTCGCGAGCTTACTGGCCGGCGAACTCTTTCTCTTTCGGAAGGTCTTTCCGCCGGGCATGCTGCACCAGCTGCAGATCATCGATCGCTTCTACGGCATCGCTGCGGGCTTCGTGATCGCCAGCGGCGTGTCGCTGCTCTTCTTCGGGCTTAAGGGCGCCGCATTCTATCTGCACAACCCCGTATTCTGGATCAAGATGGGGCTCTTTGTCGCCGTCGCCTTGCTCTCAATTCCCGGCACGGTCGCCTACCTACAATGGAGCCGGCGCGAAGGACCGGATGGATCCGTGGCGTTGTCAAATGCGGAGTATTGGCGAGTTCGGGGATTGCTTTGGGCGCAAGTTGCGGTTTTTGCGTTCATCCCGCTCTGTGCAACGCTGATGGCGAACGGGTTATGACGCGCCGGGCGCCAATATAGAGCCGGTCTACTCTCTTAGGAGGTATCATGCGAGGTTCGTACCTTGTTCTCTCGGCCGTTGTCGCATCGCTTCTCGCGGCATGCAGCGGCGGCAATCCCGGCTCACCCCCGACGAATACGACCGGAGCGTTCGCTCCGAGCGCGCATCTTCCGGATTCGGGCATACGCAGCCCGCGCTTTCTGCGCTTGATGCACACGCCGCCGCATCCGCCGCCACGGCGCCACCCGATAACGGCCGCGATGCGCGCTCGCGCTCGCGCGGGCGGCTGGCAGCAGCTTTCGTCCACGGCGGCATGGACGAACGGTCCCGATACCCCAATGCTTATGACCGACGGCACGGTTATGGTTCACGACTACTGCACGTCGAACTGGTATAGCTTGGCGCCGGATCAGAGCGGCAACTACAACGACGGTACCTGGAAGAAGATGGCCTCGATGCCTTCGACCTACGCACCGCTCTACTTTGCGTCGGCGGTGCTCCCCGACGGCAAACTCATCGCTAACGGCGGCGAGTATAACGGAGGCGCGTGTGCGCCGGAAGAGACGAATCTCGGCGCGATCTACGACCCGGTAAAGAATGCGTGGACGGCCGTATCGCCTCCGAGCGGCTGGAGCGAAATTGGTGACGGACAGAGCGTCGTGCTGCCAAACGGAACCTACATGATCGGCAACTGCTGTTATTCAACGCAGGCGCTCTTCAACGAGAAGCAACTCTCGTGGACGCAGAGCGGCCCCAGCAATGGCAAACAGGACGAAAACAGCGAAGAAGGCTGGGCACTGCTTCCAAACGGTAACATGCTCGACGCAGAGGTTGCCGATGCACCCGACGCGCAAACCTATAACGAAGGCTCGAACTCGTGGTCGGCCGCCGGTCAAACGCCGGTGAATCTGACGGCCGGTTTCGAGATCGGTCCCTCCACGCTGCGCCCGAACGGCACGGTCTTCGTTGCCGGTGCGAACGGTTTCTCGGCTATTTATACCGCGAACAGCGGTAGCGGCAGCTGGGTCCAAGGCCCATCGTTCCCCGACATCGGCGGGCAGCAGTACGACGTTGCCGACGGTCCGTCGAGCGTGCTGACCAATGGCCAAGTCATGATCCCGGCCAGTCCGGGACTCTATAATGCGCCCACGCTCTACTATCTGTTCAACGGCAAGAAGCTCAAGAACATCGCGGCGCCGCCAAATGCACCGAATGACTCAACCTACAACACCCGGTTGCTGTTGTTGCCCACGGGACAGGTCCTCGAAATCGATGGTTCTACCGACCTCGAGATCTACACGGCCGGAAGCAGCGGCGGCGGTGGGACCGCTCCAGACGTCACGAAGGTGCCCAAGACGCTTACTCACGGCAATACGTACGAGATCACCGGGCGCCGTTTCAACGGAATGACGCAGAACAACATGTACGGCGACGACGCGCAGGAGGCTTCCAACTTCCCGCTTGTGAGGATCACGAACAACGCTTCGAGCCACGTCGTCTATTGCCGCACGCACGGAACCACGTTCATGGGTGTAGCATCGAATCGGAAAGTATCGACGATGTTCGACGTACCGTCCACGATCGGTGCGGGCGCCAGCACGCTGGTCGTCGTTGCGAACGGCGTCGCATCCATACCGATCAGCGTTACGATTAAGTAGCGATTGCATTGCGAAAGAAGGTTGAAGCCCGCTACGGCGGGCTTCAACCTTATACCAAACGCGCGACATGCAACCGCATGTGTTCTCCCTCTGTCATCCTGAGCGGAGCGGAGCACGTGCCGCTACTTCGGGGCGTCGTTAGCTTAGTTCCGACTCCCAATCGGCGGGAACGCGTCCGCGCGGACCTGGCGTAGGTTGATCGTTCGGATGCGAGCGGGGCGGCGCGAGGTGCGGCCCTTGCATGAAGTCCTCGGTCACATAGTTGTAGAACCATGCTTCTCCCGGCTCGAAACTCGCGATAATCGGGTGGCCGGTGACATGAAAATGCGCGGTGGCGTGTTTTCCTAATGACTGATCGCAGCAGCCGATATGACCGCACTGCGCGCAGCGACGCAGGTGAAACCACCAGCTCTTCTCGGCAAGACATTCGACGCAGCCGGTACCCGACGGCGGTACGCTTGGATCGATGCCTTCAGTTCGCTCGCTCATAATTCTCCCTCAGCTTTCTTTGCAGCTAGACTACACCCCTCGGCTCCGCTTGGCTGCACTGCGGCGGCCCTGGACCAGCGGCAGACCGGAACGTTTGAGGGAGACCGAGAGCACGACCAACGTCGTCACGTAGCTGGTCTGCTCGAGATAGTCGATGAGCTCCTCGAGATGCTCCACCTTGGAGAGCACCGCGCGAATGACGAACGAAACCTCACCGGTCACCCGGTAACACTCGATGATCTCCGGGCGCGATTGCACTACCGCGCTGAAGCGAGCGTCTGGGCCTGTCGAGCGCGCTAAAAGAAACGCCATGATCGGAAAGCCGGCGCGCCCGGCGACAACTTCGGCGTGGTACCCCGCGATGATGCCCGCATCCTCGAGCTGACGCATGCGCGCGGCGACGGCCGCCGACGAAAGGCCGACCTGTTCGCCGATGCGAGTGAACGATTCTCGAGCTTCGCGTTGCAAGATTTCCAGAATCGTACAGTCAACTGGATCGAGCGAATCAATTCTGCGGTTTCCGGCCATATGTTCCTCGAATTTTAAAAAAGCGAGCCATAATTGCGACGAATTCCGCTGCCCTCTCGCTCGTAAACCATTGTATCATACGGTCAGAGCCGGCTCCGATGCCGGTTACATTCGCTGTTGCGACAATCGCGAGGGAAGGCGTCGTTGAGGCAGTCGACTATTGGCGTTTGGGCGGGGGAAGAAGGGCCGAAAGACGACGGCTCGTCACATCTCTCGATCGTTGCGCGGATTTCTTTTGACTATCCGAGTGCCGATGAATGGGCCGACGTAGCACTCGGGCGACGGCCCGGACACATCTACTCGCGAAACAGCAATCCAACCGTCGCGGTATTCGAGGAAAAAGTTCGCCGGCTTGAAGAGGCAGAGGCGGCAACGAGCTTTGCCTCGGGAATGGCGGCGATCAGCAATACGCTCGGCGCGCTCTTGCGGCCCGGAGATCGAGTCGTCTCCATCACCGACACCTATGGCGGTACGCACCGAATCTTTACCGAGTTCTTACCGCAAATAGGCATTTCGGTCGTGTTGTACGACCCCGACGACGAAGACTCGCTCGAGCGAGCGATCGCGCGTGGGTGCCGCCTCCTCTACCTCGAAAGCCCCACGAATCCCACGCTTAAAATCGTCGACTTGAAAAAGCTGGCTGACGCTGCGCACTCGGTTGGGGCGCTCGTCGTCACCGACAATACCGTCGCGACGCCGATCAATCAAAATCCCCTGAAACTCGGCTCCGACATCGTCGTCCACAGCGCTTCGAAGTTTCTTGGAGGGCACGGCGACGCATTGGGCGGCGCGATCGCGGGCTCGAAGGAGCTGGTTACTCGCGTTTTTCGTTACCGCGAGATCAACGGCGCCGCGCTCGATCCGTTCGCGGCCTTTCTGTTGGCCCGCGGCATGAGAACCTTGGAACTACGCGTTGCGCGCCAAAACGAAAATGCGCTTGCCGTTGCGCGCTTCTTGGCGAGCCATCGCGCGGTCGATCGGGTCTTCTATCCAGGCCTGGAATCGCACCCGAAATACGACACCGCAGCTAAACAGATGCGCGGCTTCGGCGGGATGCTCAGCTTTACGATCCGCGATACCGCGGACCGCGGCGTGACGGCCTTCTTGGATCGCCTTCGACTTGCACGCAAAGCCGCGTCGCTCGGCCACGTTGAAACGATGGCAGGCACGCCGGCGACCACCAGCCACGTAGAGTGCACCGCCGCCCAGCGCTCCGCCATGGGAATTCCCGAC
>JBARKF010000147.1:0-7805 GCA_049800655.1 Candidatus Cybelea sp. | reverse complement strand
GGAACGCAGCCGCCGATCGGCGCGCCGGGCGCGATGCCGCAAAGCCGCCGTGCGTCTGGGTCGTCCTACAAGGTGGTGTACAACTTTACCGGCGGCCCCGACGGGGCGCGCCCCTTGGCCGGGTTGATCGACGTGAACGGTACGCTCTACGGCACGACTTCCCAGGGCGGTGGTACGGGATGTTATAAGAGCTTCGGCTGCGGAACCGTGTTCAGCGTAACTCCAAGGGGCGAAGAAACGGTGCTACACGCGTTTACCGGCGGCTCTGACGGGGCGAACCCCGACGCTGCGTTGATCGACGTGAACGGTACGCTGTACGGCACAACAAGGTTAGGCGGCGGTTCACAGTGCGACAAGCTCGGCTGCGGCACCGTGTTTACCATTACGCCGAGCGGCTCTGAGAACGTGCTGCACGCTTTTACCGGGCCTCCCGACGGCGCGTGGCCCGCTGCCGGCTTGATCAACGTGAACGGCACGCTCTACGGCACGACCACGGAAGGGGGCATTTCCGGGGGATGCCGACTCGGGCACCCTAAAATTGGCTGCGGCACCGTATACAGCATAAGCCCGAGCGGTTCGGAGAATGTACTCTTCCGCCTCGTTGGTCCGGCCACGGGAAGTTACCCGGTTACGTCCTTGATTGATGTGAACGGCACCTTGTACGGCGAAACAGAGTATGGCGGCGGACATGGTCAGGGAAGTGTTTATACCGTAACCCCAAGCGGTTCGGGGAAGCTGCTGTACCACTTCACGTATAAAGAGGATGACGGGGAGGCCCCGGCTGCAGCCGTGATCGACGTGAAGGGCCTGCTCTATGGGACGCTCAGTTCCGGCGGCGCGCACGGACAGGGAACGGTCTACAGCATCACCACGAGCGGCGCGGTGAACGTAGTGTACAACTTCAGCAGCAGCAATGGCGCATTTCCCCGCGCGAGCTTGATCGACGCGCGCGGTACTCTATACGGCACGACGACCCTGGGCGGTGTGAAAGGCTGCTTCTCTCCAAACGGCGGCGGCTGCGGGACGATCTTTAGCGTCACGCGAGGTGGAACGGAGAAAGTGGTGCACGCCTTCAGCTACGGCGGCTCGGATGGCTATTACCCCGCCTCGAACTTGACCAGCGTGAATGGCACGCTCTATGGGACCACGGCGTACGGCGGCACGCACGGATACGGAACGGTCTACGAGATAACGCCATAATGCGAAACTTTGCTCTTTCCGCAGTTACCTTCAGTCTGGCGGCCGCATTGCTTGCAGGCTGCGGTGCATCACAGCCGCCGATCGGCGCACCTGGCGCGATCCTACACAGCAGCGCAAAAGCACCGTCGGCCTCCTATCGGCTGCTTTACAGCTTTAACGGCGAGGGCTCATCGCCGTCGGCGAGCCTCATCAGCGTGAATGGCACGCTCTACGGAACGACGCTGTCCGGCGGCTACGACGGATTTACCGGAACGGTCTTCAGCACCACTACGACCGGAATGTTGCGCTTTCTAGCCTTCTTCGGACTACCGCCCGATGCCAGTAACCCAGCAGCGAGCCTGATCAGCCTGAATGGCACGCTGTACGGCACGACAGAGTATGGTGGCCGCTTTGGTAGCGACCACGGAAAGAAGGGAGGCAACGGAACAGTCTTCAGCATTAGTACGAGCGGCACGGTGAACATACTGCACAGCTTCCGCGGACACAATGACGGCGATCATCCTTTGGCGAGCTTGATCGACATCGGCGGCACCCTCTACGGCACGACGAGAGACGGCGGCACAAAGCAGGGGGGAACGGTCTTCGAGATCAGCACGTCCGGCAGAGAGCGGGTGCTGCATAGTTTTTACTTTAGCGGCGGCAGTAGCTCCGACGGCTCCGAGCCCTGCGCGAGTTTGATCGACGTGAATGGCACGCTCTACGGGACCACAAGTGGTGGCGGCGCCTACGGGCACGGAACGGTCTTTAGCATCACTACGACCGGCACGGAGCACGTGTTGTATAGTTTCGGCGGCAGCGCCTCCGACGGATCGGAGCCCCACGCGAGCTTGATCGACGTCCACGGTACGCTCTACGGCACGACGGAGTTTGGTGGCACGTACGGATGGGGAACGGTCTTCAGCACCAGCACTTCGGGCACGGAGCACGTGCTGCACACCTTCGCGGGTGGCTCAGATGGTGCAGCCCCTGCCGCGGGCTTAATCGACGTGAAAGGCACGCTCTACGGCACGACGCGCGACGGCGGCGGTAGCTCTTGCGGCTCCAATGGCTGTGGTACGGTCTTCAGCGTGACGACCGGCGGGAAGGAGCAGGTGTTGTATGCTTTTACCTCTTCCGATGGCGCGTGGCCCGTCGCAGGCTTGATCAACGTGAACGGTACGCTGTACGGCACCACCCTTGGAGGCGGTGAGATCGGCAACGGAACGGTCTTCGCGTTTACCCCCTGATTTAAACATTCGCACGTGGCTTCACGGAGCAGGCAGCAGAGCACATGACACACTGTGAGGAGCACATACTGCACAGCTTCGGCAGCAGCAGCTCTGCACGCTAGGGAGCTGCGCTCTGACCTCGCGCTAATCCACAGGCCTTCCCACTGCCGCGGATGGAGGCGTAATGAACGTCTGCGCGATGAAACGAGCATAAGCTTCGTTATCGGAAAGGGGCAACCGACCCGGTTCGCTGTGCGGTACGGTGGCCTTGCGCAACTGCACGAGCGTTTGCGTACGACAAAAGGAGCAAGTACCAATGCAAATCTATCGTCCTTATCCGCGGCTTCTGGGTCTTCTGGCAAGCGTCGCTTTTTTGGCCGCGTGCGGGGGACCGCAAACATCCAATGGCGCTCCCGGCTTAGCCGCAGGCTCGGCGCTCCCTAGGCAAACCGATCCCGCCCAGCGGCGTTTCACTCCTCGGTTTGGGAGCGGGAGCACGCCGATCACGCACGTCGTGATCATCATCCAAGAGAACCGAACGGTCGACAATCTTTTCAACTCGCTGCCGGGTGCCGACACGGCGCAAACCGGACTGAACTCGTCGCGCCAAACTGTATCCCTCATGCCGGAGTCGCTGAGCGCAGACTACGATCTCATCCACACCCATTCGGCGTGGGCCATTGACTATGCGAACGGGAATTTGAACGATTTCAACCTCGCTCCATCTAAGTGCAAGAAGGGCTCCGTCTGCCCGAAGCGCGCTGTGCGCGCCTACGCGTACGTACCTGAAAGTCAAGTGCAACCTTACTATGACTTAGCGGAACAGTACACGTTCGCCGACCGGATGTTCGAGACGAACCAAGGCCCAAGCTTTCCCGCCCACCAGTATCTGATCAGCGGAACTTCGGCGATCAGCGACGGATCCGATCTGCGCGCGTCGGAAAACCCAAGCACCAAATCCGCCAGGGTAGGCGGCTGCGACTCGCCGGCGCGTTCGACGGTCGCGGTGATCGATCCCAGCGGTAACGAAAGCCAAAAGGTATACCCGTGCTTCGAGCGCACCGCGCTGATGCAAGAGCTCGATTCGGCCGGCCTGAGCTGGCGTTACTACCAAGAACGGCAGGGGGCGGGACTCTGGAACGCTGTCGATGCCATTAAGCCGCTATGGCATACCGCCGATTTCCGGAACGTCATCTCTCCTTCGGCTCAGGTGCTGACGGATATTGCCGCCGGCAACCTCGCCAACGTGACATGGATTACGCCGAGCGCCGCGGCATCCGATCATGCGCTTTTGACCGACGGCAGTGGTCCGTCGTGGGTTGCGAGCATCGTTAACGAGATTGGTCAATCCCAGTATTGGGACTCGACGGCAATCTTCGTGATCTGGGACGATTGGGGCGGTTGGTACGATCACGTCCAGCCACCGATCTATAACTCTTACGAGCTCGGTTTCCGCGTTCCGATGATCGTGATCTCGCCGTACGCAAAGCAGGGCTACATCTCGCACGTTCAACACGAGTTCGGCAGCATTCTAAAATTCACCGAGGAGAATTTCGGACTTCCTTCAATGGGCACAACCGACGAGCGCGCCGACGATCTCTCCGATTGCTTTAATTTTTTCCGCATGCACCCGCGGTTCCGCCATATCAGCGCGCCACTGGGGCCCCAATACTTCCGCAAACTTCATCACGCGAAGGACGACTTACCGGACACTGACTATTAGCGTGGACGCGCGGGTCGGTGGGTAGAAAGAGCCCATGGAAAACGAATTTGGCCTAAAACGCGCTCTCGAACCGGGTGACGAGGTTATCCTGAGCACGGGCGCGACTGCGACGGTTCGCGGTTCGTACCCGCAGGGCTACACCGGGAATGTTGTGATACTTCTTGGCGACGCGGAAGAGACAGAACGGGCGAGCGGACTAACATTGCCGGACAACACACCGATAGAGATCGGGCCGGAGCTGGGTGACGTAACTGCGGCGCAGCAAACCGAAGTGGGCGAGATTCGCGCGCCGAGCCGCCGAATGGAAGACTAAAATGGAACCGGTGGCGGCAAAGAAATCGACTTCACGCACTTCAAAGCCCGATGTGCAACGCCGAAGCCGCGGCGATCGTTAAGGCGTAGCGACTAAGTCCCAAGCTCTTCATCTACTCCGCTCCTCGCTCCGTGAACGCCACGGCGCCCAGCATCGTTTCGGCTTATTCCGGTTGAGCCCCCGCACCGGCTAAGCTGCTCGGCGATCCGCGCCGCTATATTGCCGTGGCGCGCAGCTGCAATGCCGCTGTGATCACTTAATCCAACTGCAAATTCGCAGGATGTCCGAGGAACCAGACTGTTAGGGCGAGCCGGCACTAAAAGCGACTGCTTGCAGGTCCGGATTTTGCGAGATTTTAATAACTTGCAAAGGCTTGCCACCGCCAGGATACTTCCAAATGCCAATTCTAGTTTTTCTCGGACCGTCACCCGGTATTCCGTAAGGAATGAATATGCGATCTCTCCAAATCCACGACAGTAAAGCGCTTTTCGTTATGCCTTTGAATCTTACCCTGTGAGCGACCGTCGCAGAATATCCAGCAATGTTGAGACGATAGACCGTGGCGCCGCGAGTAACTCCAAAGCCCTCAAGGGCAAGATATTTTCCGTCCCACTGAACTTGCCCGGGATTCGTCTCGACATTTATCGAGATCGGCTTGAATGCACCCCCATGTTTTGGCAGTTCATTTAGCGTTAAGCCGTAATTGGTACGACCGTCTGCAAAGAGGTTTCCCTCGTCGTCATAGCCACAGTACGCTACGCCATCGGTGACGGTATAGGTCATCGGCGGCGCGCTGGGACTTGAAAAGATCGCGACGTCGTAGCCACTTGATTGGTTTACGGCGACAGCAAGGTCGCCAGTCGTGGAATCAACGGAACAGGTCGTGGCAGTCGCGTTGGAAATCGGATAGGTGTTGACGGGCGTCGTGCCACCGTGAGCGAACTCAAGCACAGCATTTTGATCGGTTATGTAAACGTTGCCAAAGGTGTCCGCGCACGCCGTCCCGCCATTTCCGACGTCCAGGGTCCCCACAAGTTTACCCTCGGGGTAGGATAAAATGCACGTTCCACTGCAGCCACCCGTCGCGTAAATCAAATCTTTGCCTTTGGCTACAGCCTGCATCCGCGAATGCCGGAGCGTTCTCACCTCCGTTCGAGCGGTGCCGCCCGTCGGCAACGGTCCCGAGCCCGAAGCCCCGCTGCACCCAGCTAACAATGCAGTAGCGCCAATGGTTAAGACGTGGCGACTAAGTCCCAAGCTCTTCATCTTCCCTTGCTCCCCGACGCGAGAACGCATCGGCGGCTAAAGCGTTCGGCGTAGAACCTTAGTTCCCAGCTTCGAGCAGTGCGACCAAGCCGCTCCAATGACGGGGATGGGGCACTCGTGAGCCGCTACGGATCCGTGAGCCAGGCCTCGCGTTCGCCCGGATGCTCGCGCCTGCGCTTGAGCACCGGCTCGCCGCACATCGCGCCGCTCTAACCTTAAGATCGCCGTTAGATAGGCTCTTGGCGCGGAATGATCATAGGATGCCTGGCTTAGCAATCGTGACGCCCGAACCGAGCGATTTCACGGGACGAGTCAAGGGGGTCGAGGGTGGTCGCGGAAACCGTTGACCGGCAAAGCGCGGCGCGTGAAGCTGGGCTGCGCTACTTCGACGATCGTCACCCCGGTATCACGCGCCAAAAACGTGGCAAGCATTTCGCGTATTTCCATCCCGACGGCAAACCCGTTACCGACGAGGCGGAACTGCGGCGCATCAAGGCGCTTGCGGTCCCACCGGCTTACACCAGCGTATGGATCTCGCCCAAGGCAAACGGCCATCTGCAAGCCACCGGACGTGACGCGCGCGGCCGTAAGCAGTACCGCTACCACAAACGCTTTCGCGAGGTGCGCGACGAAGCGAAATATCATCGTCTCGTTGCCTTCGGGCATGCGCTTCCGGAGATCCGTAAGGCGGTAGACCGCGATCTCGGCGCCCCCGAGCTCTCTCGGCGCAAGGTGCTCGCCGCCGTCGTTTCGCTACTCGACATCACCGGCATCCGCGTCGGCAACGAAGAGTATGCACAGGCCAACGATTCCTACGGCCTCACGACCCTGCGCACGCGCCACGTGCGCCTGCAAGGCTCAAAGGTGCGGCTCAACTTCCGCGGCAAAACCGGAAAGCAGTACCGTATTCTGCTCGACGATAAACGCTTGGCCCGCGTCATCAAACGCTGCCGAGATCTTCCCGGCGAGGAGCTCTTTGAATATCTCGACGACGACGGTACCCCGCAATCCGTTAACTCCGATGACGTCAACGAGTATATACGCGAGATCGCGGGCGACGACTTTTCTGCCAAGGATTTTCGCACCTGGATAGGCACGGTCGAATGCATCGGCGCGCTCGAGGCGCCCGCCGAACATCTTCTGGAAGCCAAGGCCAACGTCAGCGCGGCACTGGAGCGCGTCGCGGCCCGGCTGGGCAATACGCCGGCGGTCTGCAAGAAAGCCTACGTGCATCCGGCGGTGCTCGAAACCTACGTCGCGCGCCGGCGGCTGCCGCGAAATAAGGCAAAAAGCACGAGGCGCCGCACCGACGAGTTGACGGCGGACGAGCGCTTCGCCCTGCGCTTCGTAGAAGGATGGGAAAGGCGCGCCGAGCCGCTCGATCAGACGCTCGAGCGCTCGCTGGCGGCGGCACGCCGTTAGCTCGGCGTGTCATTGAGGGAATACAATGGCATGAAGTGGACCAGTCTTAAACGCGCTTTCACGAGGCTCGCGGGCACTCATTTTTTATCTTGGTTGCCCTCATATTTGCGCGGGATGAAGAGCTTCGTGGCAAGACCTTTGCCGAAGGTGTTCTTCCCAAAATCGGAAACGATGAGCTGCGTCCTATCGTTTTCGCGCTGATATCCGAAGAGGACACTGGTCGAAGTACTTTGATTTTCAGCGCCTTCCAGGACGTTGAAGAGTTTGACGGGCGCCGGTCAGCGGCCGGTGAACTTCCGCGCGGTTACGGGACTAACGACGCTGTATCGGTCTCTAGCCACACTCTGCCCCGGCTTGCCGGCTCTCTGGAAATCGACCAGTCCGACGTCGCCTTTAAAGATACCGTCGACGAACTAATCGTCACCTTTGCCGACGTCTCGCCCCCCGCGCATCGCGAACGTCTTTGTGATCTTCCCCGTTGTTGCGTCAAAAGTCTGCACCGAAGTGTCCGAAGCCGAAACGGACGCGAGAAGTCCGTCGTCGCCGTGCTGATCGATGTCGAACTCGAAGACTTGCCCACCGTCCGACGTCGTTAGAACCGGGCCGAGGGGGTTCTCGCCGCGTGCGTTCGCGAGCTGGTTCACGGCCGCACGTGCGTTCGGCGGGGTAATGT
>JBARKF010000146.1:0-5863 GCA_049800655.1 Candidatus Cybelea sp. | reverse complement strand
GCACCGTTCCAGCTGCCTCCCCGGTTGCCGCGACGCCCGCCGACGCAGCGGTTGCGACGCGCGCGAAGGATTGGTTGCACCAGCTTCAAACCGGCAAGGTCGATCGCTCGCAACTCGACGCCAAAATGAACACCGCGCTGACCGACTCGATAGTCGCGCAGGTCTCGACGCAGCTCGCGCCGCTCGGCGATCCGACGGCCTTTGCCTTGACCCAAAAGCTGGTCCAGGGTACGAACACGATCTACATTTACAAGGTGACCTTCCCCTCGGTGACGCTCAACGAAATCTTCGCTCTCGATTCCGACGGAAAGGTTGCCGGCCTACTTCTCAAACCATAGTCGCGATCTCAGGTAGCTTTACGAAAGGCGGCCATAAAATAGCGTATGTATAAAGGCATTCTCGCGCTAGCCCTCGCGCTTAGCGTAACTCCAATCTCCGCGCTTGCTCAAGATAGCAACGCCCCCGCACCGACCACCGAGCAGCGGCAGGCGATGCACCAGGCCTTCGAGCAGCTCGGTCAGCAAAAAATGCAGCTCCGGCAGCAGATGCGCTTCCAGATGCTCTCCGCGATGACGCCGGTCCATCGGCGCGCCGTCGGGACGATGATCGGGGAGTTGGCGATCGCGCCGAACCCCGACTTACAGACCGCGGCCAAGCGCATCGATTCAATGCTCTCATACGGCGAGCAACAACGGATTGTCGCCGCCCACACAAACTATGAATCGCAGAGCCGCCAGCTCCACGACCAGATGCGGCAGCAAATGCAAAGCATGATGCCGGCCGGGCACCCCGAGATGAAGCACGACGAGAGCTCGCGGCCGCATCGGCAGCTCGACGCCGGGACGCTACTGCTGATGGGACTCTCGCCGCACGACATGGGGCATATGTGGGGGGATCACTCTCACTAGCGGTACACGCGAGAGCGTGACGCCAAGCGGGTGGCAGCGCACGCTCTGGCTGATGGTAACGGTGCAGGCGTTGATGTCCTTCGCCTTCTCCGTTTCCGGCCCGTTTCTGCCGCTCTTCATCATTCAGCTCGGCGTAACGCCGATCGCGAAGGTATCGCTTTGGGCCGGGCTCGTTGCTTCCATCAACTTTCTGGCCGCGGCTATCTTTTCGCCGGTATGGGGCGGCCTTGCCGATCGTACCGGACGCAAGGCGATGGTGGTCCGCTCCTGCGTTGCCATCGCCGTTTTCACGGCGCTGATGGGCCTGGTGCAGAACGTTTGGCAGCTCTTTGCTGCCCGCGCCTGCATGGGAATTTTCAGCGGCTTTTCGGCGGCGGCGATTGCGATGGTCGCGACGTCGGTTCCCGAAGAGAGCCTGGGATTCTCACTGGGCTGGATGACGACCGGACAGCTCATCGGCGGGCTCTGCGGGCCGCTCTTCGGGGGGTTTCTCGCCGATCGTCTGGGCGATTTCCGTCACGTCTTTTTCGCAACGTCGGCGTTCGCGCTCGCGGCCGCGCTGGTCTGCGTGCTCTTCGTCAGCGAGCGCTTTCGTCCCGAGCCGCGCCGCGATCGGGCGGTCTCGTTTTTGGGAACGCTGCGCGAGATCGTCGTGCATCCGCAGCTGGCCCCAATGTTTGTCGTCGTGTTGCTCGCGCAAGTCGTCGCTTTTGGCGTGCAGCCGATCGTGCCGCTCTTCGTGAAGGCGCTCGCCGGCAACGTGACCTGGCTCGCCACCGCCGCCGGTTTGGCGTTCGCCGTTACGGGTCTCGCCGACCTGATCGCGTCGCCGTTCTTGGGCAAGCGCAGCGACCGCACCGGTTATCGCCGGGTGCTCTTGGTTTCGCTCATCGGCGTCGCCGCGTTTACGATTCCACAAGCCTTCGCGCATAATCTCGCCACGTTCATCGCGCTGCGCTTCGGCGTTGGGCTGTTTTTGGGTGGCGTGCTGCCAACCGCAAACGCGCTCATCGGCCGGCTCTTTCCGCTCGAACGGCGCGCCCAAGTCTTCGGCCTCACCTCGAGCGCGACGTTCCTCGGCATGTTCTCCGGGCCGTTGCTCGGTGGTGCGATCGCCGCGCACTTCGGCTTCCAGGCGGTCTTTATTACGATCGGTTTGCTAGCGTTGACAAACTTTGTCTGGGTAGCACTAAGCGTGCGAACTCCGCCCACCCTTTCCCCGGGAACGCGCTCTCTGTCGCCCTGAGCCCTTCGGCTCGAGCCGAATGCTACGGTGTCGGAGGAACGCATCTGTCATGCTCGACCTCGCACGTCGCGATTCCAGCAGGCTCGTCGCCCGCGGCAAAGGGCGACCCCTGCACTTGCGTCAAGGCACCGTTGCTCGGATTGACGGTATACGCGGAAACATCATTGTACGGTTCCGTATTGGCTACGTAGACAAACTTGCCTAGAGGATCGATCGCGACCCCGTCCGGTTCGTAGCCTCCTGCAAAGGGCGAGCCCGGAACCGGCGTCAAAGCGCCATTAGGCGCGATTGTGTAGGCGGCAACCTCTAAGTCAGAGACCACATAGACGAATGATCCGTTAGGATGGATCGCAACACCACCCGGATTGTAGGGCACAATAAAAGGCGAGCCTTGCACCTCACTCAAAGCACCGGTGCTCGCGGTGATGGCGAAAGCAGAAACAGTTTGGGATGCGTAGTTGACCACGTAGACGAACTTTCCGGAAGGATCGATCGCCACCCCGGCCGGAACATTGCCCGTTCCCTTAAAGGTGCCCTTAAGCTTCCTCAAAGAGCCGCTGCGCGTGTTGATCGCGTACCCGCTTATGTGGCCATCGTGCTGGTAGGGAAAAGCGCCCTCGCGCGTCACGTAGATGAACTTGCCCGCCGGGTCGATCGCTTCAGCTGTCAAAAAGCGGCGCACCCGCGGAGTCCTGTTCACCCGTTTCAAAGCGCCGGTGCTCGCGTTGATGGCGAAGATAGAAACATTAGCGGAGCTATAATTGACCACATACGCGAACTTGCCGTTAGGACTGATCGCAACTCCGAGTGGGTTCTTTCCCGCTGCAAAGGGCGACCCGCTTACCGGTGTCAAGGCACCGCTGCGCGGATTGATGGCGAAGGCGGAAACATTGCCCGTATAATGCCCAGAGATCGTACCATTGTTTGCCACGTACGCGAACTTGCCGCTTGGGTCGATTGCCACTCCGTATGGCCCGTAACCCGCCGCAAAGGGCGACCCCTGCACTTGCGTTAAAGCACCATTGCTCGCGTCAATGGCGTACGCGGAAACATTGTTGGAATAAACGTTGACGACGTAGGCGAACTCCACCGTGCCCTTTCCGTGGCCGACGTTTCGGGCTGGACTTTTCTGCGTGTGGCCGGTGGAAAGCGGCATCGCGTCCGTCGCGCTGGTCGGCGCTTGCGATCCGCCGCAGCCCGCGATCGTTGCGGAAACTGCACATATCGCGAAAGCGTAGTGCGTTGGGTTTGAGCTTCTCATTACTGCCAACTGAAGACGACAAGACCATTACCGGTCTTGCTCTTCCAGCCTTGCCAGCCTCGGAATCGCTTAGCACTAGGTTCGACGTACGACGATCCGCCGCCGCCACCACCACCTGGGGTTCCGCAATAGAAGCAGCCCGAGCCACCTCCGGCGCCGCCCGCGCCGTAGTAGCCTCCAGCACCGCCACCGCCACCGCCACCGTAGCTGTACCCGATGCCGGAGCAGCCCGCACCGCCCTCGCCGCCTTGACCCCGCGATCCGACATCGCCCGAGGCTCCGCTGCAACTCAAGGAACCACCCTCTGCGCCGCTGCCGCCGGATCCGCCACGTCGTTTCGTTCCGCCGCCGCCGCCACCGCCGCCCGCACCGCCTTGACCCGGCGATCCGGCTTCGCCCGAAGCTGCGCCTCCGTTACCGCCCGCGCCGCCGTGCGTCGAGTAGTCGTTTCCTTTCCCACCTTCACCGCCTCCGCCGCCAACGACGAGAACGCGATCGCGTAGCTTATTGCCACCCTGCTGTATAGCTGTATATCGGAGGCGCCGCCGCCGCCGTATCCGGGGCAGTAGCACTCGTAAGCACTACCACGGGCGTTGCCGCCCCCGTTAAACCCGCCGCTCATTCCCGAGCCTTCGCCACCCACGAATACCGCCAGCCTTTCGCCGGGAGTCACTGGGATAACGGCAAAGACCCTCCCGCCGTTAGCGCCATCGGTGCCGGCGCCACGCGCGCCGAGGGCAACTACGGTGAGCCAGTTCACGTCAGCCGGGACGGTGAACGTCTGGCGCTGGCCCGTATAAGAAAACGTCTTGTGGTACGGAAGGGAATTAGCGGCGCCGCTTACGGCCGGCATCGCGCTGCTTCCGGCGCCGCCTCCGCAGGCTGTTAGCATTGGAACAGTTGCGTAAACGGCTAAAACATAGCGGCTGAAATCTGAAATCCTCACCGGCTTTGCTCCGAAGGCCCGAGCCCGTGAGCGAAATAGCAGAGATCGCTCCGAGGTTAGCGCGGTCAAGATCCGCCGCGCACTCCGCAAGCAAAACTGAGAAGCTCGCGCACTAGCGGCTTCCGTATCGACCAACGTTTGGCTCTTCTTCCGAGATAACGTCGATCACATGGCGTTCACACACGAGGCCCCAGTGCTTGTGGTTTGGAGCCAAGAACCCCACATTCTGGGTCTCTCGTACAAAGTCCAAGTAACGAGATTTTTGATAAAGACGGAAGCGATTGCCTTTAGACTCTGCCGAGGACTCCCACTCCGAATAACTCTTATTCAGCACGTTATAGGCCACATACTTCGACCAGCTAACCTCAAAGAGCCGGTCGAGTTTCCCGTGTTCGACAAGGCGAGCATCCGGAACCGGCGGTGGTGGCAGATCAGTTCGTTCGCTCACGGAGAGCTCAGCCACAATTAACCGAAGGCTGTTCTCGCCAAGTTCGGAAATGTTAACCAGATCGAGGTGTTCACACTCGTTCATCTCGTCCATGGTCGATCTGAGGTCGCCGGGAACTCGCAAACATGCGTCGTGCCATGTGTACGCGCCGGTATCGCGGAGCCCGTACAGCACATCGCCACCATGATAGTAACCGATAGACCTGACGGTCGTTATGAGTCCCGCAAATTCTAGCTGCGCCACGTCAAGGGGGTGATGATATTTCCAGGTCGCTTTGAAGTGATTTAGCGTTTCCTCGTCCGCGACTTGAACGGCGCAGCCGATCGGGAAGCGCTCCTTGTACGGCCCGGGATAGGGATTCGGTTCCGACGGTCTGATTGAGTCAGACACGGAGAATCACTACCGATGGCAAGCATGATGTCACAGCGGAGCCAGCTTCTACGTCGCGCGCCAAGCTCCAGCTATTGTCGAATCATCGAGAGCAGCGGCTCCCAATGCCTCGGATGCGGAACGTTTGCCCCGGCACGAAACGCGAGAGGGCTGCGAGCGACAAATCCGTCGCCTTCGCTTGGGGTGCGTTGCGAGGTTTCTGATTTCTCGATCGGCCCCTTGAAAATCATTCACCTTGATGGGGCACGACCGGCGTGGAAGACCATTTACGATCATCCGACCCTTAGAAGTACCGTCTTGCGTTAACCCAGCGGATAGAATCAATCCTTAACACCTACGCTCCACATTAGTCAGCCCTTACATGCGGTGATGAAGTCGCGAAGGGCTACGCTCCCCGATCGGCAGTTGGATGCTTCGTCGACAGCGGTGCCTGCCACAGCCGGGAAAGATATGGTGCGCGCGGTAATATAAAGCATGACTACACAAGAATTGATCTCTCAGGCTTATTTTGCTTTCAACCAGCGAGACGTCGACGCTGCACTCATGCTAATGAGTGAGAATGTCAGTTGGCCCAAGGCCTCCGAGGGCGGTCGAGTCGTCGGGAGACAAGAAGTACGAGATTATTGGACGCGTCAGTGGGCGGAGTTCGATCCTCGCGTCGACG